>JAFGGY010000178.1 GCA_016930365.1 Prolixibacteraceae bacterium
ATTATCAGAACGACTGGGCAGGGCATTCAAACGTAAAATATACCCTGGGTGATAAACCACTTCCGGTAGGTGTGTATTACTATGTATTAAAATATGCGAACAACCGCATTAAACAGGGAGGCGTGTATCTCGAACGATGAAAAAACGGATATTGAAATATTGCCTGATTGTTTTGCTGTTTTTATCAGCAATAATGGCTCATGCCCAGCAAGATCCGTTATTCACACAATACATGAACAACCCTGGTCTTATCAACCCGGCGTATGCCGGAAGCAGTGGCGCCATGAACCTGAAAGGAATGTTCAGAAAACAGTGGATGGGCATGGACTGGAGCCCAACCACCACAACGCTGTCGTTCAGCTCACCACTCACAAAGTACGATGTTGGACTGGGAGCTACTTTTCTCGACGATCAGATTGGTCCTATGCATCAAACCGGATTATACGCCGATTATTCAAGGTATTTCCGATTCTCCGAAAAACGAAACCTGGCACTGGGTTTAAAGGCCGGATTTAATTATTACGACATCAACCTTGCGAATCTAAGGCGCCATGAATACGACCCTATTTTAGAAGCAAACCCCCAAACAACAGCCTTTCTGCCTAATTTTGGTGTTGGAATCTACTATTTTACGACAAAATTCTTTGCCGGCTTGTCGGTTCCCAAATTAATACGAAACGACATAAAAGATCGCAACAATACGTTAACGGTACTGGGAAAAGAAGAACGGCATTATTTTTTAACTACCGGTGCTCTTTTCGATATCGACGAACCGGTATTTAGATTGAGGCTCAGCGCAATGGCTCGTATTGTAAATGGTTCTCCCTCATCAATCGAGGCGGAAGCAACTGGTATTATTTACGACAAGGTGTGGGTCGGTATAGGATATCGTTTGGGTGATGCCATAACCGCACATTTACGGTTGCAGATATCTCATAGATTACAAATTGGATATTCGTACGACCTGAATAATTCAAGATTGAAACAGTACAACAGCGGTTCGCATGAGATATTTGTAAGCTACGATTTCTCATTCAGCCGCCATCGCATACTTTCGCCACGTTACTTTTAAACGTGTGCGTTTGAACATTTTTTTGTTTTCCTCATGTTTTATCCGGAGGCCACTCATTAATTCCTCAAGAGTGGCCTCTTTTTTTCAACTTATTTGTAATTCAAATCGGCATTCAGAAAACGTTCAACCTCTTCGATGCGCATATTTTTACGCAGGGCATAATCTTCAACCTGGTCGCGGCCAATTTTATCAACACCAAAGTAAAACGAACCCGGATGTGCAAAATACTGACCGCTTACCGATGCCGTGGGGTACATGGCAAAATTTTCGGTTAAGCTTATACCGGTACGGTCGGTTGCCTGCAACAAACGGAAAAGTTCTTGTTTTTCACTATGCTCGGGACATGCCGGATAACCTAAAGCCGGACGGATGCCTTCGTACTTCATTTTCCATATTTCTTCCTTGCTCAGGTTTTCGCCTGCGGCATAGCCCCACAATTCAGTTCGAACCTTGGTATGCATTACTTCGGCAAATGCTTCGGCCAGGCGGTCGCTTAAGGTTTGCAACAAAATGGCACGGTAGTCGTTGCCTTCGTCTTTGGCTTCTTCAACCCATTTACTCATACCTATTCCGGCTGTAACAGCAAAACCACCCACGTAATCAATCTTACCCAAACTTTTTGGAGCCACATAATCGCTCAAACAGTAATTGGGTTTCCCGGGTTTGGGTTTAATCTGTTGCCGCAAATGATGGAAGGTACCAATTACTTCGCTTCGTTGTTCGTCGCTGTAAATCTCAATGTCGTCGCCTACTGAGTTGGCAGGCCAAAAACCTACTACCCCGTTTGCTTTAAAAAGCTGGCGTTCTACAATTTCGTCGAGTAGGGTATTGGCTTCGGCAAACAGTTTGCGGGCTTCGGCTCCCTGGCGCTCGTCGGTTAATATTTTCGGAAAAGTTCCTTTCAACTCCCAGGCCATAAAAAAGAATGTCCAGTCGATAAATTCACGTATCTCGTCGAGCGAAAAACCGGGAAAGCTTTTCACACCCAAAAATTTCGGTTTGCGAATGGGAATTTCATCCCAATTGCTTTCAAATTTATTTTTGCGGGCTTCCTCAAGGCTGATGTATTCTTTTTTGCGTCGTCCGGCATTTACCTCGCGCAGGTGTGCATATTCGCTTTGCAGCTCCTCAAAAAAGCTGCTGTTTTTATTGGCCAGCTTCGAAGCCACACCGGCACTCAGCGAGGCGTCTTTAACGTGCACCACCGGGTAGTTGTATTCGGGTGCAACTTTTACGGCAGTATGCAATTTCGATGTTGTGGCACCGCCAATCATTACCGGCAGGTCGAGCCCACGTTCTTTCATTACCCGTGCAAAATTCACCATCTCTTCGAGCGATGGAGTAATTAAGCCACTCAGTCCAATTACGTCAACCTCTTCTTTCAGGGCTGTTTCAATTATTTTTTCGGTAGGCACCATCACTCCAAGGTCAATCACCTCAAAATTATTGCACGAAAGCACAACACCAACAATGTTTTTTCCAATGTCGTGAACATCGCCTTTAACCGTAGCCATAAGCACTTTTTTCAGTTTGGTAGGTGCAGCATTGGCATCTTTTTCGGCCTCGATAAAAGGCAGCAAATGGGCTACTGCTTTTTTCATTACCCGTGCCGATTTAATAACCTGGGGCAAAAACATTTTACCCGAGCCAAACAGCTCGCCTACGATGTTCATTCCACCCATGAGCGGGCCTTCAATAATATCTAAGGTTGGCGAGTAATCGGGACGAATCTCGTCAAGGTCTTGTTCAATATATTCGGTAATACCCTTTACCAGGGCATGCTCAATGCGTTTAACCGGGGGCAGCTCGCGCCAGTCTTCCTTTTTGGCTTGCGTGCCTGCTACATCTTTAACGGTTTCGGCATAATCAACCAGGCGTTCGGTTGCATCGGAACGACGGTTTAGCACTACGTCTTCAACCAGCTCAAGCAGGTCGTTGGGTATTTCGTCGTAAATCTGCAACATACCGGGATTTACAATTCCCATATCGAGGCCGGCTTTAATGGCGTGATATAAGAAAACCGAATGCATGGCTTCGCGTACAACGTTGTTTCCTCTGAACGAGAACGAAACATTGCTTATACCGCCACTTACCTTGGCATAAGGCAGGTTTTCTTTAATCCATTTAGTGGCTTCAATAAAATCGAGTGCATAATTGTTGTGCTCTTCGATGCCGGTAGCAATAGTGAGTACGTTGGGGTCGAAAATAATGTCCTCGGGCGGGAAGCCAACTTCGTTGGTTAAAATATTGTACGCCCTTTGGCAAATTTCAATTCGGCGCTGGTAACTGTCGGCCTGTCCTTTTTCGTCGAAAGCCATAACCACTACCGCTGCACCGTATTTTAAAATGGTGCGGGCATGATTTTTAAACACCTCTTCGCCCTCTTTGAGGCTAATTGAGTTTACAATTGACTTTCCCTGTAAACACTGTAAGCCGGCTTCAATCACATCAAATTTCGATGAATCAATCATTACAGGCAGACGCGAAATTTCGGGCTCGCTCATAATGAGATTCAAAAACGTTACCATTTCCTTCCTGGCATCGAGCATGGCATCGTCCATGTTTACGTCAACCACCTGTGCTCCGCCTTCAACCTGGTTGCGGGCAATCGAAAGGGCTTCTTCGTATTTTTCTTCGCGTATAAGACGTGCAAATTTTCGTGAGCCGGCCACGTTGCATCGTTCGCCTATGTTCACAAAATTCGTTTCCTTTGAAATTGACAAAGGTTCAAGACCGCTAAGATTTGTTTTATGTTGTGATTTGTTTACACTATGCGGTGTAGCTTGTTCGGCCAGCCGGGCAAATGCCCTGATATGCTCAGGCGTAGTACCACAGCATCCTCCAATAATGTTTACCGACTGATGGTCGAGAAATTCTTTAATTTGCGGTGCCATTATTTCGGGTGTTTCGTCGTACTCGCCAAACTGGTTCGGCATACCTGCATTGGGATGTGCGCTAACAAAATAAGGTGATTTTGCCGCCAGCGAATTTACGTGTGGCAGCATATCTTTAGCACCCAGCGAGCAGTTAAGTCCTATCGATAGCGGATGCACATGCGACAATGAGTTAAGAAAAGCCTCGACGGTTTGCCCCGAGAGGGTTCGTCCACTGGCATCGACAATGGTACCCGAAATCATCACCGGCATTTTTATGCCACGGTCTTCGCACACTTCGTCAATAGCCATTAGCGCGGCTTTCCCGTTGAGTGTATCAAAAATGGTTTCGACCATAAGCAAATCAACGCCACCGTCAACCAGCCCTTTCACCTGTGTTTTGTAGGCTTCTTTTAAATCGTTAAACGAGATAGCCCGATACCCAGGGTCGTTCACATCGGGGCTCATTGAGCAGGTTTTGTTGGTGGGGCCAATCGACCCGGCTACAAAACGTGGTTTTATAGGGGTTGAATATTTTTTAGCTGTTTCAACCGCAACCTTAGCAGCAGCCAGATTTATGTCGTAGGCATTATCCTGCAAACCGTAATCGGCCTGCGAAATGCTGGTCGCATTAAAGGTATTGGTTTCAATAATATCAGCTCCTGCTTCAAGGTATTTTGCATGTATTTCGGCAATAATATCGGGTTGTGTTATCGAAAGCAGGTCGTTGTTTCCTTTTTGGTCAAACTCAATATCCTTAAACTCTTCACCTCGATAATTCGTTTCGGTAAGTTTATATGTTTGAATCATTGAGCCCATGGCACCATCGAGTACCAATACCCGGTTTTTTAGTTCTTTACGAATATCTTTTGTCATAATTACTTCTGTGATTTGTGCAAAGATAACACATGTTTGGTGAACATTGTTTTCAATACTATTTACAGGCGGAGAATGCTATGAAATTCTTAATATTAGCTCCTTTGTTTATATTGATAAGTATCGATGTGGAAATTAAAAAAGCCGATCATACGACCGGCTTTCAATATTTTCAGATTTCAGATCTATTAGCTCGCTTTTAAGAGAGACATACCTGATTTTTCGACTTTTTCGCGGGCATAACCTTCATCAACTTTGAATGTTTTTTTACCATTCGATGGCAATTCGAACATTGCATCGGTCATTATCGTTTCGCAAATTGAACGCAAACCGCGGGCTCCCAATTTATATTCTACCGCTACATTAACGATGTAATCGAGTGCGTCGTCGGTAAATTTAAGCTCAATACCATCGAGTGCAAACAATTTCACATATTGTTTAACAATGGCATTTTTAGGCTCGGTTAAAATGCGGCGCAAGGTAGAAGGATCGAGCGGATCGAGATAGGTTAGAACCGGCAAACGACCAATAATTTCGGGAATTAATCCAAACGATTTTAGATCCATGGGCGCAATATACTTCATCATATTATCGCGATCGATGGTTGCTGTATGCTGCACTGCATTAAAACCAACCACCTGGGTATTCATACGTTGTGATATTTTACGATCGATACCATCGAAAGCGCCGCCACAAATAAAAAGGATATTTTTAGTATTAACCGGAATCATTTTTTGCTCGGGATGTTTACGTCCGCCCTGTGGTGGAACATTTACAATCGAACCTTCGAGCAACTTAAGTAAGCCCTGTTGTACGCCTTCGCCCGAAACGTCGCGTGTAATAGATGGGTTATCGCCTTTACGGGCAATTTTATCAATTTCATCGACAAACACAATTCCCTTTTCGGCTGCTTCGACGTTATAATCGGCAGCCTGTAGCAGGCGGGTCAACAAACTTTCGATATCCTCGCCCACATAACCGGCTTCGGTAAGCACTGTTGCATCGACTATGGTGAAAGGCACATGCAACATACGCGCAATGGTACGTGCCAGCAGTGTTTTGCCAGTTCCGGTAGGTCCTACAAGTATGATATTTGATTTTTCGATTTCGGTTTCATCATCATCAATAACCTGCCCCAGTCGTTTATAATGATTATACACCGCAACCGACAGTATTTTTTTTGCATGATCTTGCCCTATCACATATTTATCGAGGAAATGCTTTATCTGTGCAGGTTTCAGAAGCTCAATCGATTTTAAATCGAAAGAGCCCTTGCTTTTCAGTTCTTCCTCAACAATAGCATGCGCCTGTTCAATACAGCGATCGCAAATATGACCGTCCATACCGGCAATTAACAAATCAACTTCATTTTTCTTTCTGCCACAAAATGAACACTTATCCATTTAACTCCCTTCCTATTTATTATTGCGTGTTAACACCTGGTCAATCATTCCATATTTTTTAGCTTCTTCGGCTGTCATCCAATAGTCACGATCGGAGTCTTTTTCGACCGTTTTGTAAGGTTTACCCGAATGCTTGGCAATGATTTCGTACAATTCTTTTTTCAATTTTAAAATTTCGCGGGCAGTAATCTCGATATCGCTGGCTTGTCCCTGCGCACCACCCATAGGTTGATGTATCATAACCCTCGAATGGGTTAAAGCCGAACGTTTACCAGCTGCACCAGCTGCTAACAATACGGCGCTCATCGAAGCCGCCATGCCAGTACAAATAGTTGATACATCTGAACTTAGGAACTGCATGGTATCATATATTCCAAGGCCTGCATGTACAACACCTCCGGGCGAGTTAATGTATATTTGAATGTCCTTTCCCGGATCGGTTGAATCGAGGAAGAGCAACTGCGCCTGAATGATATTTGCCACATAATCATCGACCGGTACCCCCAGAAAGATAATGCGATCCATCATCAGACGCGAAAAAACATCCATAGTTGCAATATTCAACTGACGCTCTTCGATAATTGTTGGCGATATATAGCTATCATAAGCCGACGAAACATATTTATCGAGTGATAAACTACTTATACCCATATGTCCGGTTGCATATTTCTGAAATTCTTTCTTATGATCCATATTTTTAGATTATTATTTTTTATGCTGTGAAAATTAACAAAATACCTTGTATTTTGATGCCACAAAGGTAGAAAAATTAATGGTTCGTTTACAACATTCTGACACATCGCGGTGCGGAATGCATGTAAAAAGGGTGTATATAAAACAAGCCGGGTTAATAACCCGGCTTGTTTGTGCATTATGTTTTTAGATTTACCTTTCAAGCATCTTGTCAAATTCTTCTTTCGACACGGTTTTTTCTTCGATGTTTACTTTCGATTTAATAACATCCATAACCTTGTCTTCTACTCTCTTGTTGTACAGTCGATTACGATCTTCTTCTTTTGTTAACATTTGTTGTGCAAAACCATCGAGATGTTCCTCCGGCACGTTGAACATACCGTACTGACGGAACTGTGCTGCGGCAATTTCGCGGGCAAGCTGTGTTACCTCCGATTCGTCAACTTTTATTTCGTTTTCTTTCGTAATGTTCTCCTTAATAACTTGCCACTTTAAATCATCGATAAAATGTTCAAAATCATTTTCGATTTGCTCATCAGTAAGTTCTTTATTAGTGGCTTTCAGCCATCTTTTAAGAAAATCTACAGGAAAATCAATCTTCGATTTCGAAACTATGGCATCGCGTGCGTCAAGTGAGAATTTATAAGCTACGGCGGGCTTGTAAGTTTCTTCAATTTCCTTACGTACTTGCTCGCGGAACGCTTTTTCATCTTTAATATCAGTCTCTTCGCCATATACTTTCTTGAAGAGTTCTTCGTTTATTTCTGCTTCCTGAAATTTCTGAATTTCGCTTATTGTAATTTTGAAATCGCCTTCAATACTTGCAGCTTTGTCCTTTTCGATGTTCAACAAGTAGCTGATTTCGGTATCGTTGGGGTACGCTTTTTTAATGTCGAAAACAATTTCATCGCCTTTTTTCTTACCTACAAACGATTCTTTGATTGCTTCATCTTTAATTACATCAACCGAAAGCATGGCCATTTCGACCTGTTTGCCCTCTTCGGTTTCGTTTCCATCGTTATCGAGCTGCACAAGGCGACCACGAACAATGCTTTCGGCTTCAATCTCATCGGCATCTTTCGATTCGCCAAAACGATTGGTGTACGATTTAATTTGCTCGTCAATTAATTCGTCGGTGATTTCAACATTATATTGTGTGTATTTACTTCTTTTGTCGAGCGATATCTTTACTTCGGGAGCAAAACCAATATCGAAAACGAAATCAAAATCGGCATCTTTATCCCAATCGATTTCTTTTTGTTGCTCTTCATTTGGAAGAGGTTCGCCCAAAATGTCGAGTTTCTCTTCAACCAGGTACTTCGAAAGCTCGTGTGTTAAGATTTTATTAACTTCGTCGATCAGTGCAGCTTTGCCATACATTTTTTTGACAAGACCCATTGGTATTTTCCCGGGTCTGAAGCCAGGCATGTTTGCTTTTTTTCTGTAATCTTTCAACACATCTTCTACTTTAGCTTCATAATCAGCCTTTTCGATTGAAACGCGAATAATCCCGTTTAATTCATCGATATTTTCCCTGGTAATGTTCATGTAATTAGAAACTTAAATTTATACTGATTTTAACCGGGATTTTACTCCCTTATCCATTAAACTCAAAACCGTTCGGATCCATAGTGGTTCCAAACGGTTTGGCCTTGTTAGTGCGGGCGAAGGGACTCGAACCCCCACGTCATAGACACTAGATCCTAAGTCTAGCGCGTCTACCAATTCCGCCACGCCCGCGAATTGCGGCGCAAATATAAAACTATTTTTTGAAATATGACAATCGGGTGAAATTATAATGTCTTAGTGCTGAAATTTCTCACGCTTCTTACGCAATTCGAAGTTTTGACCTAAGTACACTTTACGTACCATCTCGTCGGCTGCTAGTTCTTCGGCAGTGCCGGCTTTAAGTATCGATCCCTCGAAAAGCAGGTAGGAACGATCGGTTATGGCTAATGTTTCGTGGACATTGTGGTCGGTAATTAAAATGCCTATGTTCTTATCTTTCAGGTGATAAACAATTGTCTGGATATCTTCAACTGCAATAGGATCGACACCTGCAAAAGGTTCGTCGAGCAATATAAAACTCGGGTTAATGGCCAGTGCCCGTGCAATTTCAGTTCGGCGTCGTTCGCCACCCGACAATTGGATGCCTTTGCTTTTACGTACTTTTTGCAAACCAAATTCTTTTATCAGCGTCTCCAGCTTATCTCTTTGCTCATCTTTAGGCATATCCGACATTTCGAGCACAGCCCGCACGTTGTCTTCAACACTCAGATGTCTGAAAACCGATGCTTCCTGTGCCAGGTAGCCAATTCCCTTTTGCGCACGACGATAAACCGGCAAAGTCGTAATATCATCCTCTTCGAGATAAATACGTCCTTCGTTTGGTTGAACCAAACCTACAATCATATAAAACGATGTGGTTTTTCCGGCACCGTTAGGGCCTAACAAACCAACAATTTCGCCCTGATTTAACTCAATCGAAACACCTTTAACCACCGTACGTTTCCTGTATCGCTTAACAATATTTTCTGCTCGTAACTTCATTCATTATTCATTTTTATCAGTCTTAAAAAGAGACTTATCGGTTTTATTATCTTGCTTACGCAATTCATAACGCGAAATAGATATGCTTATTTCGTACAACACCACCAGGGGTACACAAACCAAAATTTGGCTAAACACATCGGGAGGCGTTATAACCGCACTTAAAATAAGCAGCAACACGTAGGCGTGTTTCCTGTACTTTTTCATAAACGCGGGTGTTAAAAGACCTATTCGGCTTAAAAATAACGTAGCTACGGGCAATTCAAAAATAATGCCCGAAGCAAATGTAACCGATGTTAGCGTGCCAATATACGAATTTAGTTTTATGGTGTTTGCAATTTCATCGCTCACGTTGTAAGTGCTTAAAAAGTGAATAGACAAGGGGGCGATAAGGTAATAACCAAATAGCACTCCGGTTATAAAAAGCAACGATGTGTAAAAAACAGAGCCACGTGCATACCGAAGTTCATTTTGCTTTAAAGCAGGTTTGATAAAACGCCAGATTTCAAAAAAAATGTATGGGCTTGCCACAATTATACCTGCTACCAGCGAAACTTTAACGTGCGACATAAACTGCCCCGCCATATCGATGTTTACGATGTTAAGCGGATGACTATTAATGGCCAGTGCTGTTGTATCGGTATTAAAAATCCGGTTAACCCATTCGCTTATATTTGCAAATAAAATATTGGTTGGAAACTCCGGACTCTTGGGTTTCAGGATTATTTCATTAAAAATAAAATCGCGGCTTAAAAAAGCAGCAATCATAAAAATGAGAACTCCGGCCACAGCTCTCACAATGTGCCATCGCAACTCTTCGAGATGATCCATAAAGCTCATCTCTATAGCTTTCGATTCTTTACTTTTCCTTTTCACCATTGCATTTTATTAACGCAGCAAATATACAACAGATCGGTATAATTCAGACAAAACACAAAATTCTTGTAATCAATCCATTCAATACCGACAATTTAACCAAGCAATAGCAGATGTCGCAATATATTCATTATCAATATATAAAACCGTCTATCCATATATTTGACTCTTGTGCATTCTGCAAAATTGAAACACCGGCTTGTTAATGTGAAATTAATTCTTGTGTTAAATAATACAAAATCAATTTTTCAAATTTGTATTATTTGTTACCTTAGTATTTCGTTCAATTTTTTTATGAAAAAAATTCATCACTTTAATGGGAGAAAATAATACTGATAATGGGAAATAATCTGAATTTAACTGAACAATTGCAAAAACATTTTGGGTTCGACCGCTTTAAAGGAGACCAGGAATTGGTCATTAAAAGCATAATGGATGGCAACGACACCTTTGTTTTAATGCCAACCGGAGGCGGTAAATCACTATGCTACCAACTGCCGGCTCTTTTACTCGAGGGTACAGCCATTGTAATATCCCCTTTAATTGCCTTAATGAAAAATCAGGTTGATGCAATCAGAAATTTTGGCACCGACGATGGGATTGCTCATTTTCTCAACTCATCACTTTCGAAAGCAGCCATTCATAAAGTGAAAAACGATGTATCAACAGGCAAGACCAAACTATTGTATGTGGCACCCGAATCGCTCACTAAGCAAGACAACATCGACTTTTTTAAACAAATCAACATATCGTTTTATGCCGTTGACGAAGCTCACTGCATTTCAGAATGGGGGCACGATTTCCGCCCCGAATACCGGCGAATAAGACCTATTGCGGCCGAAATTGGAAAAGCACCTGTAATGGCCTTAACGGCTACGGCTACGGCAAAAGTACAACACGACATTCAAAAAAACCTGGGCATGCTCGACGCAAAAGTGTTTAAATCGAGCTTTAACCGACCAAATCTTTATTACGAAATAAGGCCAAAAGTTAAGCCAACAGCCGAAATTATTAAATTCATTTCGAACAACCCCGGAAAATCGGGCATTATTTATTGCCTGAGCCGAAAAAAGGTTGAAACACTGGCTGAAAATCTCCAGGTAAATGGGATTAAAGCTCTCCCTTACCACGCTGGCATGGATGCAGCTACACGCTCCAAACATCAGGATATGTTTTTGATGGAAGAGGTTGATGTAATCGTCGCCACTATTGCCTTTGGAATGGGAATTGATAAACCCGACGTTCGCTACGTTATTCATTACGATATACCCAAAAGCCTCGAAGGATACTACCAGGAAACCGGTCGTGCCGGACGCGACGGAGGCGAAGGAAAGTGCATAACTTTTTACAGCTATAAAGACATACAGAAACTCGAAAAATTTATGCAGGGCAAACCTGTTGCCGAACAGGAAATTGGCACACAGCTGCTGTTAGATACGGTATCGTATGCCGAATCGTCGGTTTGCCGACGTAAAATTCTGCTCCACTATTTTGGCGAAATATACGAACCCGAAAATTGTCAGGCTTGCGACAACTGCCTAAACCCCAAAGAGAAAATTGAGGCCAAAAATGAAGTTGTAACCGCCTTGAATTCCATTTTAACCGTTAACCAGAAATACAAAATGGAGCATATCACCAATATTTTGGTGGGTAATAAAAATGCAGCCATAAAGTCGTTTATGCACGATCAACTCGACATTTTCGGGAAAGGAGCCGAACACGACGCCCGTTTTTGGCACGCCATATTCCGACAAGCAATGATTGCCGGGCTTATTAATAAAGACATCGAAAATTATGGCTTGCTGAAAATAACCGACAAGGGAATGGCTTATCTTGATAATCCACAATCGTTTACTATGGTCAAAAACCACGATTACGAAGGCGAAGTAGAAGAGGCATCAACAGCTCCATCGGGAGGTTCAGGCGACCCACAACTTTTCAGCATGCTGAAAGATTTACGCAAAAAGGTAGCTCAGCGAAAACAGTTGCCACCGTTCGTCATTTTCCAGGATCCTTCGCTTTCCGATATGTCAATTCAATATCCAATCACCATCGAAGAACTTCAGAACATACAGGGCGTTGGACAAGGAAAAGCCATGCGCTATGGGAAAGAGTTTATCGAACTCATAAAAACCTATGTGGATGAAAACGATATCGACCGACCACAGGATATGGTCGTAAAATCAATTGCCAATAAATCGAAAAGCAAAGTTACCATTATCCAAAATATCGATCGCAAAGTATCGCTCGACATTATAGCCGAATCGCTTGGAATAGGGTTCGATGATTTACTTACCGAACTGGAAGCCATCGTAAATTCAGGAACCAAAATTAATATCGACTACCACATCGAAGAAGTTATGGATCCCGATACCGAAGACGACATTTTCGAATACTTTAAAGAAGAATCGGAAGACGGAAGTATTGAAGAGGCCTTAGCCGAGCTGGGTGAAGAAGATTATAGTCTGGAAGACATCAGGCTTGTTCGAATAAAATTTATCTCGGAACTGGGGAATTAATCAACTTATTGTCGCAAAAGCAAAATAGCCTTATAGGTTTATTGAACCATAAATTATGGGTATAAACTCAGTGTACTCAGGCCTTATTTTCCCATCCGATTTATTACTTTTGCAGAAAATTTTAAACAGAATAACATGAACGCAGAACAAATTTTCGCCCAGATAAAACAAAAAAGAAGTTTTTTATGCATTGGCCTCGATACCGACATACAAAAAATACCTCGCAACCTCATCGATACAAGCGATCCGGTGTTTGCATTTAACAAAGAAATTATTGACCATACACACGATTTGGCTGTTGCGTACAAACCCAACCTGGCCTTTTACGAATCGCTGGGGGCTGAGGGGCTGGTTAGCCTCGACAAAACCGTAAAATACTTGCGCGAAAAATGTCCCGAGGTGTTTATCATTGCCGATGCCAAACGCGGCGACATTGGCAACACCTCAAATTTATATGCCCGAACTTTCTTCGACCATTTCGATTTTGATGCCGTAACCGTAGCTCCATACATGGGCGAGGATTCAGTAAAACCCTTTATGACCTACCTCGATAAATGGGTCATTGTTTTAGCATTGACTTCGAACAAAGGTGCTTTCGATTTTCAATTTATCGAAGACAAAGAAACCGGAGACAAATTATTCGAAACCGTGCTGAAAACATCTCAAAAATGGGGCAACACCGACAATATGATGTATGTAGTTGGAGCCACCAAAGCCGAAAAACTGAAAGAAATTAGAAACATCGTCCCAGACCATTTTCTTCTGGTTCCCGGTGTTGGAGCACAAGGCGGCAGCCTGCAGGAGGTGGCCAAATACGGAATGAATCAACAATGCGGATTGCTGGTAAACTCCTCACGAGGTATTATCTACGCTTCCGATGGCATCGACTTTGCCGAAGCAGCACGCACCCAGGCCGAAGCTGTTCAGCTCGAAATGGAAGAATTGCTGCTTGAAGCCAACCTCATTTAAAAAGCTTTACTATATTTATAGCACCAAAACCCCTCGGTGCTATGAATATAAACGAAGAATTTCTCCAATACACATGGAAACACGGTCTTTTTGCCAATAAAAACCTATACACAACCAACGGCGAAAAAATTTCAGTCGTACATGCCGGTCAATGGAACTCCGACTCTGGCCCCGACTTTTTTAATGCCTCGGTAAAAATTGGCGATACACTTTGGGTAGGCAACGTCGAAGTGCATATCAACAGTTCCGACTGGCTGAAACACAAACACCAAACCGACGAAGCATACAACAGCGTTATCCTTCATGTCGTACTCAACAACGATACGCAAGTGAAACTCCCAAACGGCAACGAATTGCCAACCATGCTCATTATCCCAAACCAGGAAGCTCAAAACAGTTACGAGAATCTTATTCAAAAAGAATCGAGGCCGGCGTGCGCAGATCAGCTGCAAACCATCGACCCAATTTACATACAAGCCACCATCAACACCATGCTTGTAAACCGGATAAAACAAAAAACAGAAGCCATACAAGCAACCATGAAGATGGTGAAAAACTCGTGGAATGAAACCTTTTACCGACATCTGGCCTCCAATTTTGGTTTTAAAACAAACGCGCTGCCATTCGAAATGCTGGCCCGTTCACTTCCGCTTAACGTAATTGCCAAACACACTAAAAATCTCCACCAGCTCGAAGCCCTGTTTTTTGGACAATCGGGACTGCTTAACGACCAACTATTGGGCGACGATTACTATCTGGATTTACGTAATGAATATCGGTACTTAGCAAAAAAATACCAACTAAAAGGAATCGAAAGCCATAATTGGAAATTTATGAGACTGCGGCCAGCAAATTTCCCCACAATTCGGCTGGCACAATTGGCTGCACTTTTTCCCCAATCTGAAGCCTTGTTTTCGCGATTAACCGAACTAAGCACCCCCAACGAAATACGCAAAATATTCAAAGTAAAAGCTTCCGAATATTGGAACAATCACTATCGGTTTAACCAAACGGCTCCCGAAAAGGTAAAATGGATAGGCGAAAGTTCACTTAACAACATACTAATAAACACGGTGGTTCCATTTCTTTATCTTTATGGCGAACAGCAAAACAAAGACGCGCTGAAACAACGAGCATTTGAATTGCTGGAATCGTTGCCACCCGAAAAAAATACGATTATAGAAAACTGGAAAAGATTTGGCATAAAATCAGAAAACGCATACGACACACAAGCCTTGATTGAGCTACGAAACAACTATTGCGAAAGAAAAAAATGCCTGCATTGCCAAATTGGA
>JAFGGY010000021.1 GCA_016930365.1 Prolixibacteraceae bacterium
GGTTCAGAGCATCCCGATTCACCGGGAGGGTCATAGGTTCGAATCCTATATCGCCCTGAATAGTCCTAAATAGTATATTTTGGATTGAAACATTGGTAAATTTTATTAATTTAAAAAAAACGATTATAAAAAAGCCTCTTAATCAGAGGCTTTAAATTAATTTTTATTCAATTATCTAATTGTTTCTTCAAAAGAATTGTGTCGATGTAATTTTTAAACATCTTCTTTGTTTCTTCTTCGGAACGAGCAATGCCGGAAGTCATAGATGGTTTTCCTTCCATTGGGCAATATAAAAACGCCGGGATACCCGAAACGCCAAATACCTGCGATAATTCCTTTTCTTTATCGACGTTTACCTTATAAACAATGATTTTATCTTTGTACTCCTGAGCCAATTCTTCTAAAATTGGCGATGTAATACGACATGGACCGCACCAGTCGGCATAAAAATCAATCAAACAAGGTTTGTCTCCCTTATAAATCCACTCCGATGGATTTGATTCGTAATCCATTACCTTAGCCAGAAAATCGGCTTTTGTAATATTTATGGTTGCCTTATCACTATTTTCAGATGGATTTGTTGCTTGTATTGCAACAGCTGCAAACACGAATAAAACAGTTAATAATTTTCTCATAACTAATTATTTAAAATTTTTATTTAAAATAGATTGAATTTGCTCTCTTGACTGAATGCTTGATGTTGCCGCCACTGTTTTACCATTTTTGTAGTAAAACGTAAAAGGAAGTCCCATAAAACCACGCGCTTCAGGCGCATTTCGAATTACTTCGGCATCGGATATATCGAATTCCATATCAGCAAACACAACATCTTTATATTCATTTTCGAGTTCCGACATGGCAGCATAAACCGGAATACACATCGGCCCCATTCTTCCGCAACATATCATCACATTCTCATTTTCGCTAATCAATTTTTCAAAATTATCCTTCGAAAGGACATGACGTAAATTTGTATGCAACATATTTCTTCTTTATTAAATGAATAAGCGCAAATATAAAATCGAAAGAAATTAACTGTTGTAACAAAAGTCACAAATAAGAAAAACATGAAAAGACAGAAAAAAATAAGATGTATAGATTTTGTATAGTTGTTAATACCCAACCATATAGAAAGGTGTTGTACATTTGTAATGTGTTGTTATTAATACTAGAATAATCCAAATTAGTTTTAGACAGAACAGAAACATAGTGCTGTAGTTAATTTGTGCTAAAGTTGATTTATTTAAAGAGGGGGAAGTGGATTATTTTTAGAGGAAAACAAGTTAAGTTATCATGGCTTTCTGAATTCTCAGAAAGCCATGTTTTTTACTACAAAATTAACTATGCTTAAAATATATCTTCTTCGTCGCTGATTTCGTCAGCTACATCGTCAATATCTTCCATCTCGTCGGTGTATTTGCTTTCGTACTCTTCCCTTATTCCATCCTTTAAAGTACCATCGGAGTCAAAATCTTCATCGTCTTCAACAATCTTTATGGCTTCACTAACTGTCATACGTACCATATAATAACGGTCTTCAGTTTCGAAAGGCAAAGCGCTAACAATTTGTCCTTCTTTGTTGGTAAATGTAATCAGGCTGTCGCTGAAACCGTACGGATATTCCAGTTTAATTTGCTCCTGAATTTCAACCGGAAGCTTTTCGTAATCTTTAATTACCCTTGGTTTTGTTGTATTCATCTTACTCATTTCAGTTTAAAACATTCATATTATGCACTGAGGCACAAGCTTTTAATCATTGTAATTCCCCATTCATATTCGGGTGTCAAAATACAAAACTTTTAAAAATAAAAGCCTTTTGACCGATAAGTTTTAAAAAAAAGTTGAATAAGTCAACCTAAATGAATCGGATATTTAAAAAAACGGTGATTTTCAACTTTTAATAGAAAATTAAGTTTATTCGAAATCAAAAACTTAGGCTTTGTTGTTGATATAAAACATGTACTTTTGCATTAAGCAAAAATAAAACAATTTATATATGACAAAAAATAAAAAAGCCATGCTGATGATCCTTGATGGATGGGGCATGGGCAAAGGAGACAAAAGCGACATTGTAGCAACAGCACCCACCCCGTTTATCGATTCGTTAATGGCCGAATACCCACATTCGAAGTTACTGGCCAGCGGCGAACACGTAGGTTTACCCGACGGACAAATGGGAAACTCGGAAGTTGGCCACCTAAACCTCGGAGCCGGAAGGGTTTTATACCAGGACATGGTACGAATTACCCGTGCCATTAAAGACCGTTCGCTTTGGAAGCATCCACAAATTCTGAAAGCTTATAATTACGCCAAAGAAAACAATAAAAATGTACATCTGGTGGGCTTAATTGGCCCCGGAGGAGTTCACGCCTTAAGTTCGCAAATGATTGCTTTGAGCCAGATTGCCACCGACATGGGGCTTGAAAATATTTTTATTCACGGGCTTACCGACGGACGCGACACCGACCCAAAATCGGGCTATGGCTTTATCGAAAACGACCTGAAAGAACTTGAAAATACAAATGCAAAATTTGCTTCAATCATTGGTCGTTATTACGGTATGGATCGTGATAAAAATTACGACCGCATGAAACTGGCTTACGACCTGTGGATGGAAGCCAAAGGTGAAAAAACTACCGATTTACTGGGCACCATCAAAAAATTCTACAACGAAGGCATTACCGACGAATTCATGAAACCAATTGCCCTTACCAACGATGATGGCTCTCCTATAGCGACCTTCGAAAAAGGTGACGTGGTTATCTGTTTCAATTTCCGCACAGACCGCCTGCGCCAGGCAACTATAGCCTTCACACAGGAAGACCTGCCCGAATTTGGCATGAAAACCCAGGATTTGAAATGGTACACCATGACCGAATACAAGGCCGACTTCAAAAACATCGAAGTTATTTTCAGAAAAGACAATGTTACCAACACAATTGGCGAAGTAGTTTCGAAAGCCGGATTAAAACAAATTCGAATTGCTGAAACCGAAAAATATGCTCACGTTACCTTTTTCTTTTCGGGCGGACAGGAAATTGAATTTCCGGGCGAAAAACGAATATTGTGTCCTTCGCCCAAAGTTCCAACCTACGATTTAAAACCCGAAATGAGCGCATATGATATTCGCGATGCGATTGTTCCAGAACTCGAAAATGAAACAGCCGACTTTGTTTGTCTCAACTTTGCTAACGGCGATATGGTTGGACATACCGGCGTTTACGAGGCAATATACAAGGCTGTAGTTGCTGTTGACGAATGCGTAAAAGACGTAGTTACCGCCGCCAAAAAAGGAGGATACGATGTGCTTATAATTGCCGACCACGGAAATGCCGACAACGCCATTAACGAAGACGGATCACCCAATACAGCTCACTCTTTAAATCCGGTACCATGCATTTGGGTTACCAATAACAAAGATCGCAAAATTGAAGATGGCATTTTAGCCGATGTTGCTCCTACTCTGCTTAATATCATGGGGCTGGTTATCCCGCCCGAAATGACTGGCAAGGTATTGGTTCATTAACAACTTTTTATCTTTATTATACCTAAAAAAAGCGGGAACTACAATGAAGTAGTTCCCGCTTTTTTTATTTCTCGCTCTGGTTACTGTTCTTCCCAATCGCCATTGGCTTTAATAATTTTTTCAAGTTCTATCACTGCATCGTCGTGCGGTATGTGGCGCTTTATTACTTTCGATCCTTTGTAAAGGTTTACTTTTCCATTTCCAGCTCCCACAAATCCGTAATCGGCATCAACCATTTCGCCGGGACCATTAACTACGCACCCCATCACGCCAATTTTTAGATTTTTAAGGTGCCCAAAATGCTGTTTTACCTCAAGTGTTGTTTTATGTAAGTCGAACTGAGTACGCCCGCATCCGGGGCATGATATAAATTCCGATTTCGAGATACGCATCCGTGTGGCTTGCAATATCTGGAAACTTGTATTTTTCAAATCGGAATAAAATATTTCGGTATTTTCGTTAGTCAGCAATATACCGTCGCCATAACCATCGATAAACAATCCGCCCAAATCGGTTGCAGCTTTTAACTGTAAATCCTGCAAATTGCGTTCGTTGTAATGCCCCCACAACACTACCGACAATCGACAAATTATCGATTCGAGCAACATAAAAAAGGCTCGCATGTCGGCATATCGGTTTTCGTTATCCGATTCGAGTAAAATAACCGCTTTACGTTCGGCTTTCAACTTGGCTATTACCTCCGGATTGGTTTTACGAAACTCAACCAACTCTTTACGACTGCAACGTATAAAGCGGTGGGTGCTTTGGTAAATATCGTTGTACAAATAATCCTCGAGCGTTAAAACAGGAAATTTTCGTCCTTTACGATTCAATATTGATTTTCCATCGAAATAATAATCGGGCTCGGTTCGTCCATTTAAGTTCGAAACTTCTACAATACTACTCTCCTGAAGGTGAGCAATGACCACGGGTAGTCGCCGATTTCCGATTTTTCGTACCGGGCGTCCGTAACGGCGTTCAAACTCAAATGGATTGGTTTGAGTAAACACCGGTGCATCGATGTGCTCGTGCCCCTTACGCACCTCAACTACTTTTAACAGCTTTTGGGCATAAGGTATTTCGTTTTCAGGTTTCTCGGTTAACGATACCCGCACCGTGTCGCCAATACCGTCAATAAGCAGCGTGCCAATGCCA
>JAFGGY010000179.1 GCA_016930365.1 Prolixibacteraceae bacterium
AAGATCAATAAAAAGCCCGATATGTCGTAACGACATATCGGGCTTTTTATTTGTATTCACAAACTTTTTATTGCTACACAAACTTTACAGCTATTTCGAAAGCTTCGTTCATTCCGTCGATGTTTTTTCCGCCGGCTGTGGCATAAAAAGCCTGTCCGCCACCACCACCCTGGATGGCTTTAGCTGCTTCACGAATAATTTTTCCGGCATTAAGACCCTTTTCGGCTACCAGGTTATCCGAAATCATAATCGACAAATTAGCTTTGCCGTTCACTTCGGCACCAAGCACCAAAAACAGGTTCTCGATTTCGCCTTTAAGCTGAAAAGCTAAATCTTTAATAAGCTGTGCATCAGTAAGCGGAACCATGGCCGTAAGTACATTTATACCATTTATTTCCTCGGTTTTTTCTTTCAACTGCGCTTTTATGCCCTGTGCTTCTTTTTTGGCAAACGATTCGAGCTGTTTTTGCAGTTCGCGATTGTTGTCGAGCACATCGTGTACGCTACCGGCAAGGTTTTTCGGGTTATTCAGCAATTGTTTAACCTGCTTTAAAATCGATGTATTTTCTTCCATCATTTCTTCAACCTTATCGGCGGTAATGGCTTCAATACGGCGCACACCGGCTGATATGGCACTTTCGGAAGTGATATGAAACATCCCGATTTGCCCGGTTGCCTCCACATGCGTTCCTCCGCACAATTCAACCGAATCGCCAAATTTAATTACGCGAACCAGGTCGCCATACTTTTCGCCAAACAAGGCAATTGCGCCCATTTCCTGCGCCTCATTCATTGGCACCTGATCGTACACTTGTGCCTGAATATTCCGACGAATTAAATCGTTTACAATACGTTGTATCTGAATCAACTCTTCATCGCTCACTTTTTGAAAATGCGAAAAGTCGAAACGCAGATAATCAGGCGTTACCAACGATCCCTTTTGCTCAACATGCGTTCCGAGTACCTTACGCAATGCATAATCGAGCAAGTGAGTTGCCGTATGATTGTTGGCAGTTAGCCGGCGCACTTTCCCAGGAACCACCGCTTTAAATGTAGCCGTAGGATCGGTAGGAAGTTTGTCGGCAACGTGTATTATCAAGTTGTTTTCTTTTTGGGTGTCAAGTATCGAAATTTTTTCTCCATTGGCTTCAATGTATCCTTTATCGCCAACCTGTCCGCCCGATTCGGCATAAAACGGGGTATATGAGAAAGCCAAATGGAACATTGTTTTCTTTTTGGTTTTCACCTCGCGATAACGGGTAATATGGATGTCGGCAGTAAGGTGATCGTAACCAATAAACTCTTCGCGGTCGTCGGCTTTAAGCACCACCCAGTCGCCGGTTTCCTGCGAGGCAGCATTGCGCGACCGGTCTTTTTGCTGTTGCATGGCCGTTTCAAATTCGGCATGGTTTACCTCAAGACCGTTTTCTTTCAGAATTAGTTCGGTAAGGTCGAGCGGAAATCCGTAAGTGTCGTACAGCGTAAACGCATCGGTACCGCTAATAATGGTTTTTTTAGCCTGTTGGCTTTTCGTCATTATTCCATCGAGCAATTTTAAACCGGTTTCGAGGGTGCGCAAAAACGATTCTTCTTCTTCTTTAATCACTTTCGCAATTAACTCTTCCTGCGCCGAAAGTTCTTTAAACTGGCTTCCCATCATTTCTTTCAAAACCGGAACTAGTCTGAAAATAAACGGCTCTCTGAATTCGAGGAATGTATAACCGTAACGAACAGCGCGGCGTAAAATACGGCGAATAACGTACCCGGCTTTGTTGTTCGATGGCAATTGACCATCGGCAATGGCAAAAGCAATAGCCCGCAAATGGTCGGCAATTACGCGCATGGCAATATCCTGTTTCTCGTTGTTGCCATATTTTTTAGCCGATAGTTTACCTATTTCGGTAATAATAGCCTGGAAAATATCGGTATCGTAGTTCGATTGCTTGCCCTGCAACACCATACACAGGCGCTCAAAGCCCATTCCGGTATCAACATGTTTTGCCGGCAATTCGATTAATTTTCCGTCGGCTTTGCGGTTGTATTGAATAAATACCAGGTTCCAAATTTCGATAACCTGCGGATGATCCTGGTTTACCAGTTCAACTCCGGGTTTTTTGGCACGCTCGTCGTCGCTGCGAATATCAACGTGTACTTCGGAGCAGGGGCCACAGGGGCCGGTATCGCCCATTTCCCAGAAATTGTCTTTCTTGTTTCCGTTGATTATGCGCTCAGTGGGCAAATATTGCTTCCAATAATCCAATGCTTCGGTATCGCGTGCTACGCCGTCGGCTTCATCGCCTTCGAAAATGGTGGCATACAACCTGTCGGGGCTAATACCCATGGTCTCGACCAGGAATTCCCATGCCCAATTGATGGCTTCCTTCTTAAAATAATCTCCAAACGACCAGTTGCCCAACATTTCGAACATGGTATGGTGGTAAGTATCGTGCCCAACCTCTTCGAGGTCGTTATGTTTTCCCGATACGCGCAGGCATTTTTGCGTGTCGGCAATTCGTGAAAATTTTACCGGGTCGTTCCCCAGAAAAATATCTTTAAACTGATTCATCCCCGCATTGGTAAACATCAGGGTTGGATCGTTTTTCACAACCATGGGTGCCGACTGAACAATTTTATGATTTTTATCTTCAAAAAACGTTAAAAATGCATTTCGTATCTCTTTTGATGTCATAATCAATTTTTTATGCTGTAAAATATATAAAGACTCATGTATACCTGTAGTTTTTTTTAAAAAAAATGTTAGTTTTGCTTTCTGTTGAGCCTGTTCATTTTAGGGGAATTGCAAAAATAGAAATTGTAGTTTTAGATTAACTAAAAAAACACATTTTTTTAGTAATGGGGAAAGTAAAATACCAATTTAATCAGAAAACGTTAACGTACGAAAAGGTTGAAAAGAGTTTTTCATCACGTTTATTCCAGCTCTTGGGATATGCTGCTGTAATAATCGTTACAGGGGGTATTCTCGCCATGTTGTTTCTCACTCATTTCGACACCCCCGAAATGAAATCATTACAGGAAGAAAACAATCAGCTACTTGCCCAATATCAAAAATTAAACACCAAACTTGAAAATCTGGAAGTTGTTCTTGACGAAATTCAGATGCGTGACGACAACATCTACCGCGTTGTATTCAACAGCGATCCAATCCCCGAGTCGGTGCGCAAAGCCGGTTTTGGAGGTACCGATGCTTACTCGGAACTCAACTCCATAAATCATTCAGAACTGGTACTCAACACAACCCGAAAAATTGATATTATATCGAAGCAGGCATATATTCAGGCTAAATCGTACGAAGATGTATTAAACATTGCGCTCGACAAAGAAAAAGAGCTGGCTTCCATTCCGGCCATAATGCCTATTTTCAACAACGATTTATCGCACATTTCATCAGGTTGGGGAATGCGTACCCACCCCATATATGGTGTTCGCAAATTTCACTACGGGATGGATTTTGTTGCTTCTTCGGGCACCAATATTTACGCTACCGGGGCCGGCAAAGTAACCGCCGTACGAACCCACCGTACCGGACACGGAAAACACGTAGTAATTGACCATGGATACGGATACGAAACACTCTACGCCCACATGAGCGGCTTCAATGTAAAGGTAGGCGATACGGTTTCGAGAGGACAGGTAATTGGTTTTGTAGGATCGACTGGAACTTCAACGGCTCCACACCTACATTACGAAGTACACAAAGACGGTCAAAACGTTGATCCGAAGTACTACTATTTCAAAGATCTTTCGCCACAAAAATTCGAAGAACTTGTGGCTATATCCGAAAATGTGAACGTAAGTTTCGATTAACAGGCCGCAATGCCATTTATCCCACCTAAAATAGATAAACATTTCTACACCATTGGCGAGGTTGCCGCAATGTTTGAGGTAAACCCTTCGTTAATCCGGTTCTGGACAAAAGAATTCGAATGCATAAAACCCACGACCAACAAAAAAGGCAATCGCTTATACACCGAAGAAAACATTAACCAGGTAAGGCTTGTTTATCATCTGGTGAAAGAACGTGGCATGACTCTAAAAGGAGCAAAAACCAAAATAAGCCAAAACCCCGACGACGCATTTCACGAACACGAAATCGTGAAACGTCTTACAAAAATCAAAACACTTCTGACAGAAATTAAAGAAGAACTGTAAGGTATGAAGATTAAAAACATTATTGCAGCAATTGAACAGGTTGCTCCCCTGGCTTTGCAAGAAAGCTGGGACAATTCCGGGCTTCAGGTTGGATCGTTAAATAACGAAGCCAATTCGGCTTTAATTACACTCGACGTTACCGAAGAAATCGTTGATGACGCCATTAATAACGACGACAAACTCATCATTGCACACCATCCGCTTATTTTTGAAGGTTTAAAAAATATTACCGGCAAAACCGACGCAGAACGAGCGATAATAAAAGCCATAAAACACGACATAAGCATTTACGCAGCCCATACCAATATCGACGTAATACGAAATGGTGTAAGCTGGAGAATGGCACAGAAGCTTGGTCTTACAAACATCGAAACACTATCGAAACAAAAAGGGCTACTTAAGAAACTGGTTACCTATGTGCCAATTAATGATATCGACAAAGTACGTGAAGCTGTTTTTAAAGCCGGAGCAGGCCATATTGGCAACTACGACTCGTGCAGCTACCAAACAAATGGCAAAGGCAGTTTCAGAGCCGGAGATCAAGCCAATCCGCACGTAGGAGAAAAAGGGGAACTTCATTTTGAAGAAGAATTTCGTTTTGAAACCATCTTTCCATCGTACAATCAATCGGATGTAATACATGCACTACTGGAAGCACATCCCTACGAAGAAGTAGCCTACGACATTTATTCAATCGAAAACAAACATCCATCAACCGGGCTTGGAGCTATTGGCTATACCCCAAAAGAAACCGAAACACACGAGTTTCTGAAGCTTATTAAGGAAACATTTAAATGTCGGGTAATAAGGCATACTGAAATCAACAAGGCAAAAGTGTCAAAAATTGCCATGCTTGGCGGGTCGGGAAGTACCTACCTGAACGAAGCAATAGCCAGCAATGCCGATATATTTATCACCGCCGATTTTAAGTACCACCAGTTTTTTGATGCCGATAAACGAATCATCATTGTTGATATTGGCCATTACGAGAGCGAACAATTCACTAAAGAACTTTTTTATGAAATAGTTACAAATAAATTTTCTAAATTTGCACTCCGTTTATCGGATGTAAATACAAACCCGGTAAACTATTTGTTCTGAAATAATAAATAATTTTTAAGCACGATGACAGATAAGAATCAGGACGCTAAAACAGCCGAAATGTCAATTGAAGAAAAACTGAAGTTGTTATACGAACTTCAGAAAGTGGCATCAGAAAAAGATAAATTAAAGATTCTACGGGGTGAATTACCTCTGGAAGTACAAGATTTGGAAGACGAAATTGCCGGGTTGAAAACCCGAATCAACAATTTCGAGGATGATATAAAAAATCTTGAAACCGCTATTTCGAACCGCAAAACCGCTATTGAAGAATCAAAAGCGCTGATTTCGAAATACACGGAACAACAAAACAATGTTCGTAACAACCGGGAGTTTGATTCTTTATCTAAAGAAACTGAATTTCAAAACCTTGAGATTGAGCTTTCGGAAAAACGTATTAAAGAGCACACTGCCGAATTAAAAATCAAAACTGAAGCAATTAATGAGGCAAAAGTTCAACTTGAGGAGCGGGAAACCGATTTAAAAGACAAACAAAAGGAACTGGACGACATCACCGAAGAAACGAAGGTTGAAAACGACAGACTCAACGATAAAGCAGCTAAAATTGAAGAGAAAATTGAAGAACGTCTTCTTTATGCTTTCCGTCGTATTCGCAAAAATGCCCGGAACGGATTAGCTGTTGTAACGGTTGAAAGAGATGCATGTGGCGGTTGCTTCAACAAAATACCACCACAACGACAACTTGACATCGCATCACACAAAAAAGTAATTGTTTGTGAGTATTGCGGCAGGATATTGGTTGATCCTAAGATCGAAGAATAGTTCACATTCAATAATCTACAAAAAACACCAGCATTTATTGTTGGTGTTTTTTTTACTGAATAATACAGCCACAAAAAAAGGTTGACCTAAGTCAACCTTTTTTATATGTTTAATATTGAAGAAATTTTATTCTTTATCGTCTTTCTTTTCTTCAGCATTTTCGTCATTTTTGTCAACTACTTCGGCCTTAGATTCTTCAACATTAACCTCTTCGGTTACAGTTTCACTTTTAGTTTCTTTAGCGGCTGGTTCTTCAACAACAGTTTCGGCTTTCACGGCTTTTTCAGCGGTATTTACCTCTGTTGCCTTTTTCTTAGCACTACCTCTGCGTCGGCGCGATGAAGCTTTTTTGCTTTCTTTTGCTTCAAGCATATTCTCGTTGTAGTCAACCAACTCAATAATGCACATTTCAGCGTTATCTCCCAAGCGGTTTCCTGTTTTCAAAATACGGGTATAACCTCCGGGGCGTTCCATAATTTTAGGCGAAACATCGCGGAAAAGCTCTGATACGGCATCTTTATCCTGCAGATAACTAAAGACAACTCTACGGCTATGAGTAGTATCTTGTTTCGATTTAGTAATCAAAGGCTCAATATACATTCTCAACGCTTTGGCTTTGGCCACAGTAGTAGTTATGCGTTTATGCAGAATAAGCGAGCTGGCCATATTCGCAAGCATAGCCTTACGATGAGCGCTTTTTCTGCCCAGGTGATTAAATTTCTTATTGTGTCTCATCGGTATTCTATTCCTTATCTAGTTTATACTTACTAATATCCATCCCGAAATTCAAATTCATACCCGACAATAAATCGTCTAATTCGGTAAGCGATTTTTTACCAAAGTTTCTGAATTTGAGCAAATCGTTGCGGTTGTACTGCACAAGATCCCCAAGTGTTTCAACATCAGCTGCTTTTAAACAATT
>JAFGGY010000180.1 GCA_016930365.1 Prolixibacteraceae bacterium
ATAACTTTAAACGCTTAAATACAACTCAATACAAAAACAACAAAAAGGTCGTTGACCTTATTCTAAAAATCAGAATTGAAAATAAAACAATATGAACGCAAAAAGATTTTTTATCCTAATTTTCATCACAAGCTGCTTCGTCTCATCGTTATCGGCACAGAAGCACGACTGGGAAAACGAACAGGTCATAGGCATAAATAAAGAACCGGCTCGTAGCCTATACGTTCCTTATTCTTCTATCGAACAAGCATTGGTTGGTTATGCCAACGAATCACCTTTTTATCAGTGTTTAAACGGCGCGTGGAAATTCAATTGGGTAAAATCGCCCGATATGCGACCTGTTGATTTTTACAAAACTGATTTTAATGTAAATTATTGGGATGATATCGAGGTGCCATCAAACTGGCAGATGAAAGGTTATGGCATTCCTATTTACACTAACATTACTTACCCTTTTGTTAAAAACCCTCCTTACATTATGACTCCTGCTTATGCCGGTTGGACAAATAGCGAATTGCCAAATCCGGTGGGTTCTTATGTTCGCAAATTCGATGTGCCCAATAATTGGGTCGGACGTGAGGTTTTCATTCATTTTGCCGGTGTACAGTCGGCTATGTATGTGTGGGTTAATGGCAAAAAAGTGGGTTACAGTCAAGGTGGTATGACCCCTACCGAATTCAATATCACACCATATCTTCAAAAAGGTTCTAATAAGTTGGCTGTTGAAGTTTATCAATGGAGCGATGGTAGCTATTTTGAAGATCAGGATTTTTGGCGTTTGGCCGGAATTTTTCGTGATGTTTATCTTTATGCAACGCCTAAATTTCACATAACCGATTTTTTTGTTCGGTCTGATTTAAGTAACGATTTCACTTCGGCAATACTTAAAGCAAACCTTACGTTTGCCAATAAAGGCTACAATGGTGCTGTTACTATTGAAGGTTATTTGTTGAAAGATGGTCTGACTTACAAAGGTGAAAAACCAACATTTGTGAAACCGCTGGCAGCTTCTGTTGTAAGTAAAAAAATATCGGATTTGGTCATCGAAACCAAAGTCGAAAATCCGGATTTATGGTCAGCAGAAATACCTAATTTGTATCAGATGGTTTTTGTGATGAAAAGTGCATCTGGCGAAACTCTCGAAGTTGTTGCAACTCCATTTGGTTTTCGAAAAATTGAAATCAAAGATTCGCAGCTTTGGGTAAACGGTAAAAGCGTGTTGCTCAAAGGTGTAAATCGCCACGACCTCGACCCAATAAACGGACGCTACATTACATACGAAAGCATGTTGACCGATGTGAAACTGTTCAAACAATTCAACATCAACACAGTTCGCACGAGCCACTACCCCAATCACCCCGATTTTTATAAATTGTGTGACCGTTATGGAATTTATATGGTAAGTGAGGCCGATTTAGAAACACACGGCTTTGGATACGATGAGGGTTCGCTTGGGCATGAGGTAAATTGGGAGAAAGGACACGTTGACAGGGTTGTTTCGATGGTTGAAACCTTCAAAAACCATCCGTCTGTAATTATTTGGTCGTTAGGCAACGAAGCCGGCAAAGGTGCCAGTTTTTTCGCTTGCCGAAAAGCCGCCTTGAAAATAGATGCAACTCGCCCCATTCATTATCAGGGGTATAATGAAGTAGCCGATATCGAATCGATAATGTATCCAAGTGTCGAATCTCTTGAAGAAATTGGTCTAAAAAACGATCCGAAACCTTTTTTTGTTTGCGAATATGCGCATGCCATGGGGAATGCGGTGGGCAACTTGCAAGAGTATTGGGATGTGATTGAAAATCATAAACGACTTATTGGAGCGTGTATCTGGGATTGGGTCGACCAAGGACTACAAAAAGAAGTACCCGGCAAACCCGGCGAATATTTCTTTGCTTACGGTGGCGACTACGGCGACCGTCCTACCGACTGGAATTTTTGCGCAAACGGACTCACAACACCCGATCGTGCAATTACCGCAAAAATGGAAGAGGTAAAAAAAGTTTATCAATACGTTTCCATTAAACCGCAAGATATTCTTAACGGAAAAATCAGTATTAAAAACAAACATCAATTTATAAACCTTAATAAATTTGATTTGTGTTGGGAACTAAGTTGTGATGGCGTTGTGATTGATGCCGGCACTATTCCATCCCTTAATCTCGAACCCGAAAAATCGACAGAAATTACGATTCCTTTTACCAAACCTCAATTAAAAGGCGGTAGCGAATATTTTCTGAAGATTATTTTCAAACTACATACCGATGAGTTGTGGGCTACCCGTGGTCATGTAATTGCTTGGGAGCAAATAGCCATGCCGTTTGATGTTCCTTCGCTCGAACCCATTCATCCAAGTTCTTTGGCTTCACTATCATATCGCGAAGATGGTGATTGGATTAACGTTTCAGGCAAAACATTCGACCTAAAATTCAATAAACGAGTTGGAACCATTAGCGATTTGACTTATTTGGGTACAACCGTACTACAAACCAAACCGGAAGCAATTTACGGTGTTAAACCCGAAACAAAAATGCTTTATCGCGATACTTTAACGAATGAACGAGTTGCAGGTCCAATGTTGAATATTTTTCGTGCGCCAATCGATAACGATTACATGTTTGGTGGTGGTTACGGTCCAAAATGGCGCGATGCCGCATTGTATGACATGCGACCTTTAGTCAAAAACATTACTGTCAACAAACAAGGTGACGCTTTGGTTATTGTGGTTGATGTAGAGTCGAAAGCGTCCAAAGGTTATACCGTCCGTCAACATACAACTTGGAAAATATACGGCAATGGTTTTATTGATATAACTACCGACTTCGATCCGGACAAACTTGATTATCCGTTGGCAAAATTGGGATTCATGTTACAGATGCCCGAAGGATTTGAAGACGTGGAATACTACGGCGCCGGACCTCACGAAAACTATCGCGACCGCTTACATTCGGCCGCAATTGGTCGTTACACCACAACCGTTGACGATATGTTTGTACCCTATTTGCGTACACAAGATTGTGGTAATCGTTCCAACGTACGCTGGTTTACGGTGAGTAATCATAACGGTGTTGGTTTGATGTTTGTGACTGATAACTATCTGAATTTTAGCGCACTTCACTATACACCTTTAGACCTCGAAAAAGCAAACCACCCGTATGAACTTACACGCCGACGAGAAACCATTCTGACTGTTGATATGCAACATACCGGATTAGGCGGTGGTAGTTGCGGTCCCGGTCCAATGGGAAAAAATCTATTGAAAACCGAAAAAGCAACTTTCAGTTTCTCCATCCGACCATATATCGGAAATATGGGCGATATGAACGAAGTTGCAAAAATGAAACTTGAAAAATAAAGAAAAAACGTGTCAGGTTTTTAAAACCTGACACGTTTAAGGTTAATGACCTTTTTATTGTTTTTGCATTGAGTTATGTTTGTGTGTTTTATGTAATAAAAATACGACATTAATTTATTACAATTTCTTAATCTCTAAAAAAATATAATAGAAATAAATAAGATGAAAATG
>JAFGGY010000181.1 GCA_016930365.1 Prolixibacteraceae bacterium
TACCCATTCGCATATTTATTCCGAAGATTTTAACGGTGAAGTTGATGAAGTGGTAAGAAGAGCCTTCGAAGCTGGTGTTGATAAAATTTTACTGCCCAACATCGATAGTTCGTCAATAAAAATGATGATGGATTTGTCGGCTCGTTACCCCGAGGCATTATTTCCGATGATGGGCATACATCCAACATCGGTAAAGGAAGATTACGAAGATGAGCTTGAGGTAATAAGTTATTGGCTTCGGAAAGAACGTTTTTTCGGCATTGGTGAAATAGGTATCGATTTTTATTGGGACAATACTTTTCGAACAGAACAGGAATTTGTATTCCGAAAGCAGCTGCAATTGGCTCAGGAGTACGAATTGCCGGTTTCGATTCATACACGTGATTCGTTCGATACTGCCTTCCGAATTGTAGAGGAAGAGTTGCAGAATGGTAGTCTTAGTGGTGTGTTTCATTGTTTTACCGGTACGGTCGGGCAGGCACAAAAAGTACTGTCGAAAGGATTAAAAATTGGAGTTGGAGGCATCGTAACCTTTAAGAATGCCGGCATCGATCGAATGATTGAGCAGCTGAGCCTGAAGGACATTGTAATCGAAACCGATTCGCCTTACCTGGCTCCCAGCCCTATGCGTGGTAAGCAAAACGAAAGTTCATACCTGGTTTATATTGTGGAAAAACTTGCCGACATTTTTCATACCACCGGGGATGAAGTAAAAAGAGTAACGACGCAAACCGCACAAGAAATCTTCAGAATATAGTTTATGGTACGGGTGTATTTTTAGCTAAACACGACCGGGGCTATCGCTAAAAATTGTACATTTGGCTACCTTTTCAAGCAACGATAAAGCTCAATGCAAACATCGATTTTAATTATATACACCGGAGGAACCATTGGTATGGTTCAACGTCCCGAAGATGGTTCGCTTTCGCCGGTTAATTTCGACGAGCTGTTGAAAGAAGTACCTATGTTGAATAAATTTGGCTTCTTAATCGATTCGGTATCGTTCGACCCGGTTCTCGATTCTTCGAATATTACACCCGAAATATGGTACGATTTGGCTGGTGTAATCGAAAAAAATTATCAAAAGTACGACGGATTTGTTGTCTTGCACGGCACCGATACCATGGCTTACAGCGCTTCGGCTTTAAGTTTTATGTTCGAAAACCTCGATAAACCAGTAGTTTTTACTGGCTCGCAATTGCCCATTGGAACTTTACGTACCGATGGCAAAGAAAACCTGATTACGGCTGTTGAAATTGCTGCAGCAAAAATTAATGGTAAAGCAATAGTGCCGGAGGTGTGCATATATTTCGATTCGAAGCTGTATCGTGGAAATCGTACTTCGAAGGTTGATTCGCAGCAGTTCAGGGCTTTTGATTCAAAAAATTACCCGCCACTGGCAAGGGCAGGTGTCGAAATAAGCTATAATACCGAATATGTGAACTATACCACAAATAAAGGTGTGTTTTCAGTCAATTACAAACTCAACACCAATGTGGTGTTGTTAAAAATATTCCCGGGTATTCGCGAGTCAGTGCTCGAATCGATAATTGGAATCGAAGGGTTACAAGGCATTGTGCTCGAATCGTATGGCTCGGGAAATGTGCCTCAGCTTGAATGGTTTACCCGACTGATAAAAAAGGCTGTTGACAAAGGCATTGTTGTACTCAATATCAGCCAGTGCGCCGGAGGCAAGGTTGAGCAGGGGCGTTACGAAACCAGTGTAGATATGAAAAAGATTGGCGTAATAAGTGGTTTCGATATGACCAGCGAAGCCGCAATTACCAAAATGATGTTCTTATTAGGGCACGAACTTCAGCTTTCTGAGGTCGGGAGGTATCTATCGCAAAACCTAAAAGGAGAAATAACGGCTTAGGTTTGCTTATTCTTTATTTTTTTTTGTATTTTTCACCCCTCAAAAAACGCTTGTAATAAATATATGCGAAATGATGCTTGTTTCTCAGTTTATTAAGGGCGTTATTGTTTAGTCGTTCTGCGAGGTATTGAATGAATTAGAAGAGAAGGATGCGTTGCATAAAAAAAAACGATACAGAATAGGTGTTTAAGAACATATTCTGTGTTTTTTACGTGATAATGTACGATTTTTGGAGAGGTGCAGGAGTGGCTGAACTGGCACGCCTGGAAAGCGTGTGTACCTGGAAGGGTACCGAGGGTTCGAATCCCTCTCTCTCCGCAATATAGGTTGAATGTTTTTTTACATAAATAAAATAAATCAGAATAATTGTTGAATAAATTTAAAAATCATCATGAAAAAATTATTTGCGTTAATAGCTGTTCTTACGATATTCATGTTTGGAATGTCGGTAAATGTTGTTGCTCAGGACGAAGCTGAAGTTGCTACCGAAGAGGTTGCCGAAGCTGCTGATTCAACGACTTATGATTTATACGAAGACACAGTGGAAGAAGAAGCTCTTAAAGTAGAAAGTGGGCTCTCACTTCACAGTCAGTTGAAACAAAAATTTATTGAAGGTGGACCTTCTTTTATGGCCACCGTACTTATTGCCTTAATTCTTGGTTTAGCTTTGGCTATCGAGCGTATTATTTACTTAAACCTTGCTTCAACGAATACCAAAAAATTGTTGGCAAAAGTTGAAGACGCTCTGGCTAACGGTGGTGTTGAAGAAGCTAAAGAAGTATGCCGCAATACTCGTGGTCCTGTTGCAAGTATCTTTTACCAGGGGCTTGACCGTTACGACGATGGCGTTGACGTTGTTGAAAAGTCAGTAGTTTCATACGGTAGTGTACAAGCCGGATTACTTGAAAAAGGTTTGAGCTGGATAGCCCTGTTTATTGCGTTGGCTCCTATGCTTGGATTTATGGGTACTGTAATTGGTATGATTGGTGCATTCGACGCTATTGAGGTTGCTGGTGATATCAGCCCGTCGTTGGTTGCCGGTGGTATTAAAGTAGCTTTGATTACAACCGTATTTGGTTTGATTGTAGCGATTGTATTACAGATTTTCTATAACTATTGTGTTGCAAAAATTGACAGTATTGTAAACAGCATGGAAGATGCTTCTATTTCATTGCTTGATTTGGTTGTAAAACACAGTGCTAAAAAATAATTAAACTAATGGATAAATCACGTAAAATTACTACGATAGTACTTTGGGTATTAATGATCATATCTATAGCTTTTTTTGTTTACATGTTCGTGTCTATAGATAGTGAAACAGACCCAAGTGCAAAAGCAGTTGAGTTAATAACTTTAAATATTAATTGGGCCATCATTTTATTTGCCATTGGTGCAGTTATTATTTTGGTTTTTTCTCTACTGCAAGTGTTTGGCGATAAGTCTAAGCTTATTAATTCAGCTGTATTTTTAGTTTTATTTGCTGCTATTATAGGAATTGGATATGCCTTGGCTTCAAGCGATATTCCAAATTTCTTTGGCGTTGATAAGTTTATTGCAAATGGTACTGTTAACGAAACAATCTCTCGTTGGATTGGTACAGGTTTGCATGTAACTTATATTCTTTTGGGGGGTGCATTCCTTTCAATTATTGGATTTAGTACCGTCAAATTATTTAAACGATAGAGTAGCGATGTTTTATAACATCTAAAATTAATAATTATGCCAAAAAAATTACCTGAGTATAATGCTTCCTCGTTGGCCGACATCGCTTTCATGCTACTGATGTTCTTCCTGGTTGTTACAACCATGGACGTTGATAGTGGACTGGAGCGTCGTTTACCTCAATGGATCGATCCTGAAGATATTGAGGATACTCCGCCAATTAAGGAACGTAACGTTTTTGTTGTTCTCGTCGATCGTAACAATCGTTTGATGGTCGAGGGCGAACTTACACGGGTAGAAGACTTAAAGGATAAAACCAAAGAATTTCTTACAAACCCTGCAAATGATGTAAATTTGCCGGAAAAAGAGGTGAAGGAAATACCTTTCTTCGGACCTTACGAGGTGTTGACCAAGAGCTCTGTAATATCGTTGCAAAACGATGTCGGTACAACTTATGGTACCTACATTGCTGTTCAAAACGAATTGCTTGCAGCAATTAATGAGTTGCGCGATGACTTGTCGAAGAAAAAATTTGGTAAAGCATTCAATGATCTCAATTCCGATCAGCAAGATGCTGTTAAGGAAATCTATCCGCAAAAGATATCAGAAGCTGAACCTAGAAAAATAGGAGGACGATAGTATGTCAAAATTTAGAAAAAGTGATAATAAAGAAACTCCTGCTATTTCAACAGCATCATTACCTGATATTGTGTTTATGTTGTTATTCTTTATCATGGTTTCAACAACCATGCGCGAAACAACAATGAAAGTTCGGGTTTCATTACCTGAAGCTACAGAAATATCTAAACTCGAGAAAAAATCGCTCGTTAGTTATATTTATGTGGGGCCTCCACAGCAACAATTTGTTTCACAAATGGGTAGTGAGCCTCGTATTCAGCTTAACGACGACTTTAAAGATGTTAAAGATATAATCGACTATGTTGAGTCTGAACGTCAGTCGTTGGAAGAGCAAGAGCAAAAACAAATGATTGTATCGCTTAAAGTGGATGAATATACCAAAATGGGTATTGTTACTGACATAAAGCAGGAATTGCGAAAAGCAGCAGCATTGCACATTAACTATTCAACTAAAAAAGGAAAATAGAATAAATTTGTTTTTATGATATTATTTAGGGCAATCGTAATACGGTTGCCCTATTTTATTATCTAATTTTTTGAAATCCTTCTCGCTTGAGTACAAAGGCTGTGCGCGAAGGGATATATAAGCGCAAATAATGCTGCTTGGTGTCCGATGGTATGGTGTAATAATTTATTTGTTCATCGATACGGTCGAAGCCTCCAAGGTGTCCGGCGTCGGTGTTTAGTACAATCTTAAACTTATTGGCGTCCATTGGGATGCCATAGTCGGGAAACGATTGGCTGGGATTAAAATTGAAAACAAACAGGAAGTTGCCCCTGGAATAAGCGATTACCTGGTCGGTTTTATTTTCCCATATTTTCCAAACCTCCGGTATTGATAACAGGTTCGATTCGGATATGAGATCTATCATTTCCTTGTCGAAGTCTTTTAGCCAATGATATTTTAGTTCAACATTGTCTGAAATGCTCCATAGCCTGCGTGCATGTTTGTACGACCAATGATTTCCTTCTCTTGGAAAGTCAATCCATTCGGGATGCCCAAATTCGTTGCCCATAAAGTTTAGGTAAGCGCCACCTGCACAACTGGCAGTAATCAAACGTATCATTTTGTGCAGTGCTATGCCCCGGTCAACAGCTAAGTTGGGCTGATCCTTGCGCATGCTGAAATACATTTCTTTGTCGATAAGTCTGAAAATGATGGTTTTGTCGCCAACAAGAGCTTGGTCGTGACTCTCGGCATAGCTCACCACTTTTTCATCGTCGCGATGGGCGGTCATGTTATGAAATATCTCACCAACCTCCCAATTTTCATCCTTTTTTTCTTTTATGGTTTTTATCCAGTAATCTGGAACACCCATGCTCATTCGATAGTCGAACCCGAGGCCTCCATCGCTTATTTGCGCGGCTAAACCGGGTAATCCACTCATGTCTTCGGCTATTGAAAGTGCAAGTGGGTTTACCTCGTGAATGAGTTTATTGGCCATAATAAAATACGAAATAGCTTCGTAATCAAGGTTCGGCGTAAAATAATCGTCGTAGCCATTAAATGCTTTTCCAAGCCCATGGTCGAGATACAGCATGCTGGTTACGCCATCGAAACGAAAACCGTCGAATTTGTATTCTTCGAGCCAGTATTTAAGGTTCGATAGCAAAAAGTGCAGAACTTCGTTTTTACCGTAATTAAAGCAGTACGAGTCCCATGCCGGGTGTAGGCCTCGTCCACCGTCGTGAAAAAACTGGTATTGCGTACCATCGTATCGACCCAGACCTTCTACCTCGTTTTTTACTGCATGCGAGTGGATAAGATCCATAATAACAGCTATACCCATTTGGTGGGCTTCGTCGATTAGTCTTTTTAGGTCTTCGGGAGTGCCAAAGCGCGACGAAACAGCAAAAAAACTTGACACATGATATCCGAAACTTCCATAATATGGATGTTCGGGAATAGCCATGAGTTGCAGTACATTATATCCGGCTTTATTTATACGTGGAAGTATTTCTTCTCTGAAAGAATTAAAAGTATGCACTTTTTCGGTTTCGCCCGACATGCCAATATGTGCTTCATAAATGAGGGGGGCAGAGTCTTTGCGTTTAAACGTAGAAATTTGCCAATTATATGGGTTGTCAGGAAACCATACTTGGGCGTTAAATATTTTGGTTTCAGAGTCTTGTATAACTCGCGTTGCCCAAGCGGGAATACGCTTGCCTTCGCCTCCTTCCCATTCTATTTGCAAGGCATAAAGGTCTTTGTGTTTCAGCTGCTTTTGGTCGAGAACAAGCTCCCACACTCCCTTGCTAATTTGTACGAACGCATAGTCAGAATTCTTGCTCCAATGACAAAAATCTCCAATAAGATAGATGTTTGTTGCATTGGGTGCCCACTCCCGAATGTGCCATTTGTTGCCGTTCTGATGCAATCCAAAGTAGTGATGCCCCATGGCAAAATCGTAAAGCGATTTGTTGCCGGTAAGTTCGATTTCTTTTTCGTCCGATTGTAAACACCATTCAAGTATCGAATTGGAAAAGGGTTTTAGCCATGGGTCGTTATCAATTAAGCGTAAGTTCTTCATATCTGATAATAATTTTTCTAAATTATGAAAATCTTTCGACTTCCGTTAGGCTCAAAACAAATTACTTTAACCAATATTTTTTTGCTTTTCAAGAATGCGTAAAACCCGTTGAAGATCTTCAGGCGTATCGATGCCAATATTTACTTCGTTAGTGTGTGCAACTTTTATTTTGTACCCATTTTCGAGCCAGCGTAACTGTTCAAGTTTTTCGGCTAATTCTAAAGGTGTTTGGCTTAACTTGGCTAATGCTGCAAGAGTTTTGGCCCGATAAGCATAAAGCCCCAGATGCAGGCGGTAAGGCTGTTTATTTAACCATTCTTTTTTGTCGATATCGCGCTGAAAAGGAATGGTTTGACGGCTAAAATACATGGCGCGATGGTTGATATCGCAAACCACTTTAACTTTGTTGATATCGAAAAGTGTTTCGTATGTCGAAATGGTGGTTGACAGGGTCGCAATATCGGTTTGGTTATCGTCGAAACAGTCCAGCAGGCTTTTGATTTGATTTTCGATAAAAAAAGGTTCGTCGCCCTGGATGTTTACCACGATATCAAAATCAATTGTTTCTTTTATAATTTGAGCGGCTTCGGCACAGCGATCGGTGCCACTTTGATGCTCGGGAGAAGTCATTACTACATTGCCTCCAAATGATTTTACGGTATCGGCAATTCGTTGGTCGTCGGTGGCAACTGCCGCATAATCAAACAGTGCTTTGCTGCGTTCATATACGTGTTGTACCATGGGTTTGTTGCCGATTATGGCAAGCGGTTTGCCCGGAAAGCGAGTCGATGCATAACGAGCCGGTATAATTGCGATAGCTATCATTGAATTGAGTATGTAGTGAGTTTATTGATTTAACAACAAAGATAATTAAATGTTGTAATGCACGGATGGACTGTAGTAATAATGGTTTTTCGATTTTTTTAACGAACAAGAATTATAAATAGTACGGTAAAATTGTAACTTTGTCAGTTAAATCGGAAAAAATAGCATGTAACACGAAATGTAATATGGTCGACACTCAGGATATTAAACAACGGTTTGGGATTATTGGTAGTTCGGCAGCTCTAAACCGAGCCATCGAGGTTGCGGTACAGGTTGCTCCAACCGATTTGTCGGTTTTGATTACCGGCGAAAGCGGGGTGGGTAAGGAGGTATTTCCGCAAATTATTCATCAGTTCTCGGCTCGAAAGCATGGTAAATACATTGCTGTAAACTGCGGAGCAATACCCGAAGGAACAATCGATTCGGAACTTTTTGGCCATCTAAAAGGTTCGTTTACCGGAGCACTATCCGACCGGAAAGGGTATTTTGAAGTAGCCGATGGTGGTACCATTTTTTTGGATGAAGTGGGCGAATTGCCCCTGGCTACACAAGTTCGTTTGTTACGTGTTCTTGAGGCTGGAGAATTTATAAAAGTTGGTTCTTCACAAGTTCTGAAAACGAATGTGCGGGTGGTTGCTGCTACCAATGTTGATATTCAGAAAGCTATTGGCGAAGGCAAATTTCGCGAAGATTTATTTTACCGTTTGAATACTGTGCCGGTGGTCGTTCCTCCTTTGCGCGAAAGGAAGGAAGACATTAACTTGTTGTTTCGAAAATTTGCACACGATTTTGCCGAGCGATATCGGATGCCAACCATTCGGCTCGACGACGATGCAAAGCATGTGTTGAATACTTTTCAGTGGCCCGGCAACATCAGACAATTGAAAAATGTGGCCGAACAAATTTCGGTTATCGAAGAAGAACGTGTAATCGATGGTGCTACCATGCGTGCTTATTTGCCACATTTTCACGAACATCAGCTACCTGCCTTGTATAAGCAAACCGATGAAAATACCTTTGCCTCAGAACGGGAGATTCTTTACAAGGTTTTGTTCGATATGAAAAAAGACATGACCGATTTGAAGAAACTGGTATTCGATTTGATGCAAAATAACACCTCAGAAAATCAGGTTAAAACTGATAATGCCCGGATTATAAGTAAGTTGTATGCCGAGGATAAGGACGATTTCAAAGTAGATGATATAACGAATCCAGACGATGAATATACGCATGTTCCACTGGTTCACACATCTAAAATCGACGAGTCGCATCACATTGAGGATACCGAAGAATATGTAGAGGAATCGCTTTCGCTTGAAAAAAATGAAAAGGATTTGATCGAAAAGGCACTCGAAAAATACAATGGCAAACGCAAAAATGCAGCAAAAGAACTCGGCATTTCTGAACGAACCTTGTACCGCAAAATAAAAGAATACAACATTGGTTAAGCTCTATAATATCAGGAATATGAAACGCAAAAGCATTATTATATTATCGTTGATTACCGTGTTAAGCGCCTGCTCTATGAAATATTCTTTTACCGGCGCATCCATTTCTCCATCGGTGAAAACATACACAATTTACGATTTTCCGAATCGGGCACGCACTATAAATCCTACGCTAAGCGACTATTTTGTTGAACAGTTGCGCGATAAATTTACCCGACAAACAAGTCTCGATTATCAAAACGATGGTGGTGATCTGGAGTTCGAAGGATCGATAACTGGTTACGATATTAAACCAATCTCGGTTCAGGAAGGCGATATTACAACACAGAACCGGTTAACAATAACGTTAAATGTTACGTTTAGAAACAACCAGGATCCTGAACAAAACTTTGAGACAGATTTTTCAGCATTTTCCGATTTTAGCAGCGAATTTAATATCGCCGACGTAGAAGACGAATTGGTTGAAACCATTGTGAAACAAATTATCGATGATATTTACAACAAATCGGTCGCAAACTGGTAAAATGTGAAAGAAGAACAGTTTTTATATTATATGGAGCATCCCGAATTGTTGGATGAAAACTCGTTGAATCGCTTAGAAGAAATGGTTGAGAAGTACCCCTATTTCCCGATCGTTCGAATGCTATATCTTCGAAATTTAAAAAATATTTTTAGCCATAAATTTGAAGAAGAACTTCAGCGGCATGCTATTTTCATACCCGATCGAAAACTACTATATATGTTTATTCATGGTAGTAGCCCCGATGGTGTGCCCGAAATTAATCGTTCTGAACTGGATGATGTTTCGAAAACCATTGCACAGAATTCGACCATTTTCGACGTTGAAAGAGAATATGGTTCTTTGCGGGTTGTATCGAAAGAGACCGATTTGATTGACAGGTTTATTCAGTCGAATCCAACAATTATTCCGAAAGACAAGCCGGTTGCCGAAGGACGGATTAGTAAGAAAAGCCAAAAAAACCCATTGGACGAAGGCTTGATAACCGAAACGCTGGCAGATATTTATGAAAAACAAGGGCTTTTTTATGAAGCATTGGCTGCTTATGAAAAATTAAGTTTGAAATTCCCGGAAAAAAATAGTTACTTTGCCAGTCGAATTGAAAAAATTAAAAAATTAATATCTAAAGACTCATAAAATGTATACGCTTGCAATTGTACTCATTTTTATTGTTTGCCTTTTGTTGGTTCTTATTGTGTTGGTACAAGAATCAAAAGGTGGTGGTTTGGCATCAAGCTTTTCGGGCAATAACCAGATAATGGGCGTACGCCGTACGACCGACTTTTTGGAGAAAGCAACGTGGTGGCTGGCCGGATTGCTTCTGTTTTTTTGTATTTTCGCAAGTGCGAGTATCGACCGCGAAGAAATTCAACAGGATTCAGTGATAGGAGAGCAAATTCAGAATGCGGTTGACCCAAGTGCCGTACCGAACTTTCCAACTTCGCCACAAGATGTTGAATCAGTTGGTGGAGCTGAAGAAACTCCGCTTCCGGATGGAGAATAATTAAAAGGAAATAAAAAATTGAAATGTCAGTCTTTAAGACTGACATTTTTTTTTGTTCTTTTTATGAATATGCAATTTACTTAAAGTCAGTTCGTGACATTCTGTCTGAATTTGACTTATGTGTTGAAATAGCAGTGTTGTAGGTTGTTAGGTGGTATGTGTGGTAAGAGTGAGCTCCTATGTAAAGGTCGATAGTATTCATTTTGGCAGAAAATCGATTTGGCACAAATTCTGATTAGGGGAAAGCCGTTAATTTGAATTAATAACTTAAAAATAGAAAAGAAATGTCAGAATTAAAAGGTAGAATACTTGCAGGAAAAGTATTGGTAGAGCCAATGCCTGCTGAAGAAAAAACCGCCAGTGGTATTATTATTCCCGATTCGGCAAAAGAAAAGCCGCAAGTTGCCAAAGTTGTTTTGGTTGGAGAGGCGAAAAAAGATGAGCCAATGGAAGTAAAAGTAGGTGATACCGTTTATTATGGCAAGTATGCCGGAACCGAACTGAATATCGACGGTTCAGATTATCTGTTAATTTCACAAAGCGATGTATTGTACATTGCCTAAATTTTAAACGTTTAAAATATTTTAGATATGGCAAAAGAAATTAAATTCAATATCGAAGCCCGCGACTTATTAAAAACCGGGGTTGACAAGCTGGCCGATGCAGTAAAAGTAACTTTAGGCCCTAAAGGAAGAAATGTAATTATCGACAAAAAATTTGGCGCTCCACAAATCACCAAAGATGGTGTGTCGGTAGCAAAAGAAATTGAGCTCTCCGACTCGTTCGAAAACATGGGCGCACAAATGGTAAAAGAAGTTGCATCGAAAACAGGCGACGATGCCGGCGATGGAACAACCACTGCAACAGTATTGGCACAATCAATTATCAATGTAGGTTTGAAAAACGTTACAGCCGGAGCTAATCCAATGGATCTGAAACGTGGTATCGACAAGGCCGTGGCTAAAGTAGTTGAAAGCATTAAAGAACAATCGGAAAATGTAGGCGACGATTACAATAAAATTGAACAAGTTGCCCGTATTTCGGCTAATGGCGACGAAACCATCGGTAAACTTATTGCCCAGGCCATGGAAAAAGTAAATAAAGAGGGTGTAATTACGGTTGAAGAAGCCAAAGGTACCGACACTACTGTTGAAGTGGTTGAGGGTATGCAGTTCGACCGCGGATATATTTCGCCTTACTTTATTACCGATACTGAAAAAATGGAGGCCGACCTTTCGAATCCGATGATTCTTATTCACGATAAGAAAATCAGTGCTATCCAGGATATCCTTCCGGTATTGGAGCAAACTGCAAAAGCCGGACGACCGCTGATGATTATTGCCGAAGATGTTGACGGAACTGCACTGAGTGGTTTGGTTGTAAATAAACTGCAAGGTACGATTAAAGTATGTGCGGTTAAAGCTCCGGGATTTGGCGATCGCCGTAAAGAAATGCTCGAAGATATTGCCGTACTTACCGGAGGAACTGTTGTTACCGAAGAAAAGGGCATGAAACTCGAAGATGTTACCATCGAAATGCTTGGCGAAGCAGAGAAAATTTCGGTTGATAAAGAAAATACAACAATTGTTGCCGGTAAAGGCGATCAAAACTTGATTTCAGCTCGCGTAAATCAAATTAAAAAGCAAATCGAAACGACAACTTCCGACTACGATAAAGAGAAACTACAGGAGCGATTGGCAAAACTTGCCGGCGGCGTAGCTGTTTTGTATATCGGGGCTGCTTCCGAAATGGAGATGAAAGAGAAGAAGGACCGTGTTGATGATGCGCTTCATGCAACACGTGCCGCTGTAGCCGAGGGTATAGTTCCCGGTGGAGGTATCGCTTATATTAGGGCTATTCCTGGTCTCGATAGTATCGAAGCTGCCAACGACGACGAACAGACTGGTATCGAAATCGTAAAGCGTGCCATCGAAGAACCACTTCGTCAAATTGTAGCTAACGCTGGGAAAGAAGGTGCTGTTGTAGTGCAGAAAGTGAAAGAAGGAAAAGGTGACTTTGGATACAACGCTCGTGTTGACGAATACCAAAACTTATACGAGTCGGGCGTTATCGACCCAGCAAAAGTAACCCGTATCGCGCTTGAAAATGCAGCATCAATCGCCGGAATGTTCCTTACAACCGAATGTGTGTTGGCAGATGAAAAAGAAGAAAATCCTGGTGGCGGTATGTCTGCCGGTGGAATGGGTGGCGGAATGCCCGGAATGATGTAAAAATTGAACTGAATTATATAAAAAAGCCCTGTTAAAAACAGGGCTTTTTTTATTTTACTCAAAGAATGATGTTGTTTACTAAGTTTTTTTTGCTGTTCACACAAAAGTTTTGATTGTGTCTGAAAAAATTTACACTTTCAAATTCTGAAATAAATGTTTCTTATTTGGGAATTAACAATAAATGAAGGATTCCATTTATTTGTGATATTTTTTTTAAAAAAAGTTGCTCTTAACAAGTTAGTAATTTTTCTCCCATGGTTTTCCCCACAGGCAACTTGACCTATAAACAAACAGCATGAGCAACACCCCGCGTTCGCGGGGTTTTTTTTGCTCAATTTTTCACCAGAATAACAGGTTGTTGTTCCGTAGTTTGTTTATGAGTTCAGCCAGGCTGAGGTTGATACGGGGTATTCGTACCCGCCTGATTGTTTCTTTTGGCTCCTGCTTTTGCGACGAATATATCTCGTCAATTAGGGTGTTGTATCGTTCGGTTAGCACGTTTCGCTTAAGCTTGAGGGTGGGCGACATTTCGCCGGTTTCGGGCGACCATTCTTCGTTAATCAGTCGGTAGCGTTTCACAGCTTCAAATTCGCCAAGGGTTTTGTTAATTTCGTTCACATCTTTACGAATAGCAGCCTTTACCTCGGACAATTGGATTAGTTCGCTTTTCGATTTATTGTATTGAAGGCCTTTTTGTTTAAGCCAATCCTTGATATACGAAAAGGCAGGGACAATAATGGCTGATGCAAACTTTTCGTTTTCGCCAACCACCATAGCCTGTTCAATAAAGAACGATTCTTTCAGTTTGTTTTCAATCATTTGAGGGGCAATGTATTTTCCACCCGAGAGTTTAAAAATTTCTTTTTTACGATCGGTTATTTTTAGGTATTTATCTTCAATCAGTACTCCAATGTCGCCGGTGTGAAAATAGCCTTCTCCGTCGATTACCTGTTTGGTGCGTTCGGAGTCTTTGTAGTATCCCATCATTACGTTTGGGCCTTTGCAGGTAATTTCGCCATCGTCGGCAATTTTTAAGTCAACACCCGGAAGTACAGGACCTACAGTTCCAATTCTGATTTCATTTTTTACAGGGTTGCTAACGGCAATAACCGGCGATGTTTCGGTTAATCCATAACCCTCGAGAGTCATAATATGGGCTACTCCCAAAACTTTGCCAATTCGAGGCTGCAAGGCTGCACCGCCCGAAACAATAATCTTAATGTTTCCACCCAGGGCTTCGCGCCATTTTGTATAAATAAGTTTGTCGGCTATTTTGCGTTTTTGATGGTAGAACCAGCTGAATTTTTTGCCGTAATCGAATTTGTCGCCCAAACTAACAGCCCAGAAAAAGATTGTTTTTTTGATGCCCTTAAGTTCTTTTCCTTTGTTGATTAGTCCATCGTATATCCGTTCGAGAAGCCGTGGAACGGTGTTGAACATATCGGGTTTTACTTCCTTAAGAGCAGGCAATATCTGGGCAAGGTTTCCCACATAATAAATACTCATTCCTTTAAATTGGAAATGGTAGTTCATGCTACGCTCGTAAACGTGGCACAGGGGTAAAAAACTCAAGGCAATAGATTCTTGCCCGAGGTGATGGTTTTGCGAATGCTGGGTGAAATTCGAAACCAGGTTGCGGTGCGAAAGCATAACGCCCTTAGGAAGACCAGTTGTGCCCGATGTATAAATAATTGTAGCCAGTTCATCTTCGGTAATGGATTCCTTAATTTCGGAAAGTTGATGTTGCATTGACGATTCTTTGCCTTCGTCGGCTAATTGTTTCCAGCTTCTAACACCGTGTATGTCTTCAAAAGAGAATATTCCTTCGAGCGTGTCAATTTCGGTTACCAAGAGCTCAATTTTTTCATACAGTTTTTGGTCGCCCACAAAAACGTACTTTGCCTCGCAATGCTGCAAAATATATTTGTAATCGCTGATGCTTATCGTGGGATATATCGGAACATGCACCATTCCTGCCTGTGCCAGTCCTAAATCAACAAAATTCCATTCGGGTCTGTTTACTGTAACTGTTGCTACTTTGTCGCCTTTTTTAAGCCCCAGATTCAGTAAGCCTAAGCTAATGTTGTTGGTGTTTTCGATGTATTCGGCAGCTGTGTAGGTATACCAGCCCGATGTGTTTTTTCCGCCAAGAGCTATTTTTTTCCCGGCGTAGTGGGTTGCGTAAAGATTGAGCAAATCAAATGTGCGCTTCACCACGTGGTTAGCCATTTCCATAACAAATAATCCTTAAAATATATTTCCAAATTTTCCAGAAAACTAAAATAGAAACTTTTAGCGAGAATGGTGTGAAAAAAGCCATGGAATACAGTTGTGTTGGATTCGCGTGGTGTAAATATCAGAAAAACAGATGGTAAGCCTGGGATTGCGTATTTTTATTTTCGACCTGTTTCGATATATATTTGAATTATTATGAAGTATGAAACGAGCATGTAAAACGATCGCATCCAAGAGGATGATTAAATACATGCGAGTTCCCCCGAAAAATCGGGGCAGGCATACGATACCATAAAAACAAACAATTTAATCGTATGAAATTATCGGTTGCGACGGTTTTGCCAATTACGTAATCCACGATTATTCTGATTTTGAGGATGAATAGCTTGTTCGCTACTGAGCATACTTTCAAAAATCAGAGCGAGTTGTTTTTGTTGCTCTGGGTTAAGCTCTTGCTGAAGCTGGTAATAATACGCAAAAGTTGTTTTTTTTAATTCACTGTGTTTTTCACCTAAAAGAATTGCAAGACTGTCGAGTGTTTGTTTGTCGGGCTGAGAACTTTTCATTGCCATAGCCATTTTGGCACGAATCGTATTGAGTTCGTTTACAATTTGGTTAGCATTTTGGTGATAGGCACGTCTGTAGGTTCTGAACTTTTGTTGTTGGTTGATGTCGAGGTTTAGGGTGTCGCGAAAGAAACGTCCGATTTGTTGGTCGGGAATGCTAATTGCTTCGGTATCGCTTGCTAAAGTTGCTTGTTGCTCGCTTTTCAGATGACTGCGAAAGGTAGCAATCGTAGCAATGTTGATGCCCAGTAATAAAACAACCAGCGATATTAATATTGTTTTTGTAGTGGGTTTCATTGTTCGTTGTCGTTTAAAAGTTGGTATTCAAGGCGTTCGATTTTTGTATCGTCGAACAGGTAAGCCATTGTATAGGTTTGTTCGCTTGAATCGGTTGGAATGGTTGCCCTACCAACGGCAACACCAATAATAATTCCAATTACAAGAACGGCTGTTATCCATGCGGTTTGAAGTGCCCGATTGGGACGAAGAACCATTGTGGCTGATTGTCGTGCCTGAATGCGGGTGTACAAAAACGGTTTCACCCGGGTTTCTTTTTCTGCATCGACAAGCGAAAGGGTGCTGCGCAGGTACTGCAATTTTTGCATGCAGCCGCTGCACTGTTCAAGATGAACTTCGACGTTTTGCTTTTCGGCTATCGAAAGTTCGTTCTCGAGGTAGGGCATTAATTGCTTTTCTATGCGACGACAATCCATTGTTTTGTTTTTTTTTGAAAGTATGACACCTAATATAATGAAAACTTGCGCCTGAAACTTGTTTTTTTTCAAAATCGTTGTTTTTTCTTTCGCAAGTTTTTGTATGCTTTGGTGTCAAAATGTTATAAATTGGACGTTTTACGATTAGTAAACTTCGTAGATTATTTTTAACTACATGAACGATAATCTGATAAAAAGACTCAAGCAAAACGACGAACGTGCTTTTCGAGAGTTGGTTGACGAATATCAGCAAATGGTTTTTTCTGTTTGCCTGGGCATCGTTCACAGTTCCGATGATGCCGACGATGTGGTTCAGGAGGTTTTTATCGATGCTTTTCGGTCGGTGCATAAATTCCGTGCCGATTCAAAAATATCAACCTGGCTGTATCGGATTGCCGTAAATAAATCGTTGAATTTTATTCGCGACAATAAGCGACGAAGATTTTTTCAATCGATTGGAGCTGTCGATTCTCCCGATATTGCCGACGAACAGCACCAAAGTGAAATGCCCTATCATTCGATGGTTGAGAAAGAACGCGCCGAAATTTTGCATAAGGCGGTGGATGCCCTTCCGGCAAAACAGCGTACAGCTTTTGTGCTTAGTAAGTACGAAGATTTGTCGTATGCCGAAATTGCCGAAGTTATGAATACTTCTATCGCATCGGTTGAGTCGTTGTTGTTCAGGGCAAAGCAAAATCTTCAAAAGAAATTATTGAATTGCTATAAAAAAAAGTGTTAGTAAACTGCCAGTCTGTTAGTTCTTTAAGTGAGTAACTCAATTTTGATTCAGATAAAGTTAAAAATAAGCGCAAGTTTTTTTTGTGGAGTGTGTCCTATCATCAAAAGTTTGTTTTTAACCATTTAATATTTGAAATCATGAAAACACAAATTTTATCAAAGTCATTATTCGTATTGTTTATAGCAGGATTTTTAACAACATCGGCTTTTGCTTACAATGGTAGGGGTCGTAATGTTGCTAATACACCACAAGATGCATCCATGATTTGTTTGCAGCAGCTTCCGAATTTAACACCCGAACAAAGCGAGCAAATTGCAGCTCTTTATGAAGCACATCAGGCCGAGATGCTGGCCTTGCGAACCGAACGTCGTTCAACGGTTGATTTTGCCGAAAAGGATGCTGTACGTGCCGAGATGGACGAGTTGGTGAAAAAACATCGCGAAGATGTTAAAGCATTGCTTACCGACGAACAGATTGTTGTTTACAATCAATTATACCGGAACGATGCGTATGGGAACCAGCGAATGGGGATGGCCGGAAGGCGAGGAGCAAGAAAAGTGGGGGTAGGAGTAAGTAATTTTAATGGACAACGAAACGCCACCATACGAGGAACCCGGCGTGGAGGAAACAGTCGTGGCTACGGATGGCGTTAATGTGGTAAAGTGGCCGATGAAAGGTTATTTTCAACATAATAGAAGCAAGAGCTGTTGAAGTTCTTGCTTTTATTATTTGCTTAAAATGCAAATAGTTGGCACAATAAAAACATTTTTATTACTTCTTGTTTAAAATCGAATGTTTTGTTGAATTATGAATTAATCCACTTTTGTAATAAGTATTCATCTTCCCAGCCAAACGGGGTGCGTATCCATTTGGTTTTTGTTCCTGTTATTTGATAACCGGCCTTTTCGAAAAGTTTTAAACTGGCACGATTTGTTGCCGATATATTGGCATAAAGCTGGGCTAATCCCAGTTCGTTGCGAGCATATAGCTCCATTGTTTCGAGCGCATTCAATGCCAGTCCTTTACGGCGTTCGTTGGTTTCGTATATCATAATGCCTATGCCGGCACGCGAGTGGTAAGGCTCAAAGTCGAAAAGCTCGATGGTGCCTGCTGCCTCTTTTTTTTCATTTTCAATAATTAGCCGCAGTTCTTTGCTTTCCCACACATCGCGGTGCGAAGCTTCGATGTAGCGTTGCAGGTTGTGTTTCGAAATAGGAGCATGGAGATTGCTCACATGCCAACTTTCGAGCGTATTTTCCCATTTGTAAAGCATTTCGACGTCGGCTGGTTCGAGTGCCCTCAGTGTGATGTTGTTGTATTCGATGTTCATTACCGACCTAATTTAGTGAACGATTTAAAAACAATTTCAATATCTTTTATCACTTTATAGTCGCGGGCGTACAATACATTTAGACGTTCAATAACATCGGTTTCGGGTTTGTCGATATCGAGGGTTTCGGTGCAGGTTAATATGCCTTTTTGAATTATGGGTAAACCCAGGTAGAGCTCGGTATTTACAGGGTGATAACCAACCCAGCTGTATTGCCTCGATAAAACCCGGAAAATGTTTCTGAAAAAACCACTTTTGTTCGTTACAAACCACACAGCTATAAAATTGAAAATAAGCAATCCAAAAGCAAAAACAACATCAAACAGTCGTTTGTTGCGTCGATTTTTTTCGCGGGTAATGGCATTTACATTCACCACGTACAAATCGCCGGCTGTTTCGATCGAGTTGCTACCGATAATCGATACACTGGCTGGTGGAGCAATTTTATATTCAATATTGAAATCAGTAAGCAGCATCATGGTTTGTATAACCAATTGAGAACTAATATCATTGGCACAGAATATCAGTTCTTCGATGTGGTTTATGCGAATAATTTCGCGAACCTGGTAAATGGAGCCCAAATAGCGCTCAGATCGCGGTTTTCGTTTGGGCGAAATGTAGCCCACCATGTTGGTTTGGATGCCGGTTTTTCGGAGCATATCGCGTACGCGTTTGCTTTCTTGTTTAAGACCGATAATGGCCACTCGTTTAGGTTTACGGCTTCCGAGCCTGAATTTTTTACCACCGGCGAAATGAAGTACAATTCTTTCGGAAAGCAGAATGAAAGAAGCCATAATCGCTCCCATAAGTATTATGGCTCTCGAAAATCGTAAACTGTTGGGGAGCAGCGAATAAACTACTAAAATAAAAATGGTGCCGTAAGCAAGTCCGCGAAGTATTTTCAGTAAACTTACCGGACGTTCGTAACCGCCGGAATAGTATAGCGATGTAAGCCACGAGAGTATATAGGCCGGCACAATGTACCGAATAAGCGAATCGGGGTAGTAACCGGGTTCGTAGCGGAAATTTTCCCAGTAGGGAAGCAGTACGAGAAACCCCAGCCAAATGGTTAAAAAATCGAGTGCCGGCAGCCAAAGTTTTTTGAAAAGCCTATGGGCAGCTGCAATTAGCGCCCTAAAATAAATAGCCAGGTGAATAAAAAGTGAAAACAATCCGGCATATTGTTTCGAAAAATGTTTTCGGGCAAAAATTATCATTGCATTGTAAAACATGCGTACATAATTCAAGCTTCCTTTTTTTGTGCTCTCGCCTTTGTAGTGGATTATGGTTGTTTCGGGGAAATAGTAGTTTTTATAACCGCTTTGGGTTATTCGATACGACAGGTCGATGTCTTCGCCATACATAAAAAAATCTTCGTCGAGAAGGCCTGAAATATCGATTGCTTTGCGTCGTATAAACATGAAAGCACCAGCCAGAACGTCAACTTCGTGTATCTCATCGTTGCTTAGATACGACAGGTGGTATTTTCCAAATTTTCTCGATTTTTTAAATAGAGTGGATAGACCGAACATTTTATAAAAGGCAACCCAGGGAGTAGGTAATCCTCGTTTCGATTCGGGCAGAAATTTTCCGCATCCGTCAATCATTTTTACCCCTAAAGCTCCGGCTTCGGGGTGCGAATCCATAAAATCGATGATTTTTTCGAACGAATCTTCTTCGACAACCGTATCGGGGTTAAGCAGTAAAACATACTGCCCGGTTGATTGGCGTATGGCCTGGTTGTTGGCAGTCGAAAAGCCCATATTGCGTTTATTGGCAATAAGTTTCACTTGTGGAAACTTGTGTATGAGCATACCAATTGAACCATCAACCGAATTGTTATCGACTACAAAAACTTCGGTATCGATGTTTTTAGTCGCTTTTACGACCGAGTGCAGGCACTGTTCGAGAAAGTGCTTCACATTGTAATTTACGATAACAATTGAAAGCTTCATTCTAAATTATGCTATTTGCGTTTCCAGAAAGGTTTGCGTTTTATAAGCCTTTTTGCGTTTTCCAAGTCCTCGGGATGCAACATTTGATATATTTCGCCCCACGATTTAATGCCGCCCAGGTTGCGGTCGTCGATATAACAGTCGCAGTCGATTTTACGACTCTTTTTGGGGTCGTATTCTTCTTCAGGATAATTGTTGTTAATGGCGTAAAATTCGAGGCCGTGACGGCGGCAAAATTCAACGGCTTCGTCGAGGGTTTTACCCGACCGGTAAGTCCAGAGTATTAGCAAATGCCCTTTTTCCTGAAGCATTTTCAGGGTTTGAAAAGCAAAGGGGCGTACCCGTCCAATTTCGGGATATTTGTGTTCAACAATAGTTCCGTCAAAGTCGATTGCTATCTTCATAATCGTTTTGTTATTTTAATGCACTAAGGTATCAGAATAATTGATTCGATTCACAATTGAGCGGCCTAAAGTAAGTTCGTCGGTGTATTCAAGTTCGCCTCCAATCGAAATGCCACGGGCAATGGTTGTAACTTTCACTTCGATATTTTTAAGTTTTTTGTAAATGTAGAAGTTGGTTGTGTCGCCTTCCATCGTGGTACTGAGGGCTAAAATAACCTCGCTGGTATTGTTTTGCTTTACCCGTTCAACCAGCGAGTCGATTTCGAGTTCGCCGGGACCAACACCGTCCATGGGCGAAATTACTCCGCCAAGTACATGGTAACGCCCGTTAAACTGGTGTGTATTTTCGATTGAAAGTACATCGCGGATGGTTTCGACCACGCATATTACCGAATCGGTGCGCGCTGGGTTGCTGCAAATGGTGCAGGTATCGGTGTCTGAAATGTTGTGGCAAATTTTGCAGTGTTTTATTTCTTTCCGAAGTTGAATAATTGCATTTCCGAAGCTTTCGACCTCGGTTTTATCCTGCCGCAAAAGATGAAGCACCAGGCGCAAGGCTGTTTTGCGGCCGATGCCCGGAAGTTTGGCAAATTCTTCAACCGCTTTTTCAAGTAATTTCGATGGATATCTATCGTTTAACATGCATTATAAGTTAAGCCTGTAAAGGAAGGAAATAAAGCCGAAAAAAGCAATTGAGGTGTTGTCCGTTAAACTGACGAAACTTTTTCTCACTCTTTGATGCACCGAACCGAGAACCCAAGATCTTTTTTTGCGCCCATTACTCCGGTGCCCTGCTTGCTGTATGCCAGGCTTCCGGCCCAGGCGTGGTCGGTATTTTCGGCATCGCTAGTCCACCAATAACCTATTTCGTTGATGGATGAGAAACCGTTGTAGGTTAAAAAGCCACCGGGTAAAAGCGATAATTTCGATTTATTATTGTTGCTCGGATTATTGCCAACCGAGTTTTCAATTTCTGATTTAACCCACATGCATGGCGATGCAATATCTTTAGCTACATAAAACAGCGTGTCGTTATCGTAAGGATTATCTTCAAGATTTTCGTAAGCTTCGTAGCTTGAGTTGAGTGTACGACCAACAATTTTGCTCATTTCTATCCATTCGTTTTTTGTTGGAAGTCGCCAACCTTCGGGGCAGGCATTCTGAGCCGATTCAAAATTGTATAAAACCCCAAGTTGGTTGTAATATTGAGAACTTATGGCTTCGTTTACATCGCTGCCGGTGTACTCGTAAACATAGTAACACGGTTCGGAGGCTTTGAGTGTACTGTGCGAGCTAAGTTTGGGCAGGTACTTCAAATTCTCGGCCATCCACACCTGATGTCCCAATTCGATGGTGCGGTATTTCGTTGAATCGCGTTTATCGAGAAACATTTCGTAGCTGTCGCTGCTACCATAGCATGATTCTTCGTTGTATTCAAGGCCGGGATCAATTTCTTCGGTACACGAAAAAAAGAGCAAAATTGCTATTAATGCCAGCCATGTTTTATTTGCTGAATAATGCATAAGCTTAACTTTTTGGTTTACTCAGGCGAGCTGAGAATTTTAATGTATTCAGACGGGTTCGATAATAATTTGAGCGCCCTGGCAATGGTTTTATCTTCATTGATGGTTGCTTTAGCGGTTCCCGTTTGATAATAGTATCTCGAAACAATTTCTGATTTCAAAAGACTTGAAATTTCTTCTCTGAATTTTTTTAAATCGCGGTCGAGATCGAGTTCAAGCTTGGTTTTAAGTGCTTCAAATTGTTCGTTGGCCAATTCGTAATACTTTTCCTCTTCGGCCTGTTCCCTGAGTTCTTCGAGCATTTGTTGTGTGCGCGAAGTATAGTTGAATGAGCCGTCTTCAACAAAATTAATAAAATCGGTATATATTTCATCAGAAATTTCAAATTCTTCGGCTTGTGCAATGGTGTTATTTTCAGCTGCAAACTTCGTTGCAAAGTCGAATATTTTGAATTGCTGAATAAGTTTGATTGATAAATTGCTGATTTTTTCGTTTTCAACTTCAATATCGGGTCGAACGCCACCACCATCGTAAACTTTTCGTCCGTTGCGAGTTTCAAATTCGCTGATTAAGGAGTCGGGCACATGCCCAACGCTTCCATCTTCGTTACGATTCGAGTAGTCGAGTGCCTGTATGCACCTACCACTTGGTATATAATATTTTGCGGTGGTTACTTTTAATTTAGCGTTGTAACTCAGGTCGCGGGTGGTTTGCACAAGGCCTTTTCCAAAAGTACGATCTCCCAGTACAACGCCCCTGTCGAGATCTTGGATAGTGCCCGATACAATTTCGGATGCCGATGCCGATCCCCGATTTACCAGCACGGCTAGTGGCATTAGCGTGTCAACCGGGTTGCCGGTGGTTTTGTAGCTTTTATCCCATTGCGAAACTTTACCTTTTGTACTAACTACTTCCTGGTCTTTCCCGATAAATAAGTTGGCAATATTAACCGATTCCATGAGTAAACCACCCGGGTTTCCGCGTAAATCGAGAATTAATTGTTCAGCTCCTTTTACGTCTTTTAGTTCGAGCAATGCTTTTTTTACTTTTTCGCCACAATCTTTCGTGAAATTGTTTAAACGTATATAGCCTGTTTTATCGTCGAGCATTCCGTAGTAGCTTATTGGGTCGATGGATATTTTTTCGCGTATAATGTCAAAGGTAAGAGCTTTTTTTTCGCCGTACCGTTGTACTTTAACTTTTACGGGTTCATCGGCTGCGCCTTTTAGCAAATTGCTTACATCGTCGGTGTTGAGATTTTCAACACTTTTACCGGCAACTTCGAGAAAAATATCGCCTGCTTTTAACCCTGCTTTTTGAGCCGGAAATCCTTCGTAGGGTTCCGAAACGACAATGTTTTTGCCATGTTTCGAAATTAATGCGCCTATTCCGCCATATTCGCCGGTGGTCATAAACCTGAAATCTTCAATGTCGCTTTCGGGTATGTAAGTAGTATATGGGTCAAGCGATTCGAGCATTTCGTCGATGCTGGTTTTAACCAGTTTGCCGGGGTCAACGTCGTCAACATAAAAAGTATTTAGCTCTCTGAAAAGCGTATAGTAGATGTCCAGATTTTTTGCAATTTCAAAATTTTTGTTATCCGTATTGTTCAGGCTTGTAAATAGGAATCCCGAAAGAATGAGGGTAAGTACCACAATAAGCGCGTTTCTTTTAATCTTCATCTATAATTGATTTTATGAATTAACACCACAAAAACCTTTAAGGGTTTATCGAATGAGCAAAAATAACAATTCAGACGGTGGAACGTTTTAAAAATGTATTAAAGTTTGTAAAAATAGCTTCGTACACATGTCATATTTCTTCAAATTGAAAAAATAGTTTCTCATTTGTTATGCTCTTTTCGTTCAACTTATTACATTTATCGCATAAGTTACACAAAATTACAAAAAAGTAACACGATAAATGATTGAACTAAAAGAAATGAACCTGAAAGCTTTAGCAATGGCTGTTTTTTGTATCATGTTATGTGCTAAAATAACTTGTGCGGCAACATCCGATACAATTAAAATTGATGAAGTAGTAGTAACAGGAACCAAAACAAAGCGTGCATTAAAAGAAGTGCCTGCACGAATTAACATTATCAGCTCACAAATGATTGAGGAAATACCGGTTATGCAAACCGATGATTTGCTGCGCTTCACGACGGGAGTGAATATCAACCGTTCAACGGGTATTTACTCGCAACGTCCAATGATTACACTTCGCGGTTTATCTGGCGATGAGCAAGCCCGTACCCTGGTGCTGATGAATGGAATACCGATGAACACCTCGGATGAAGGCGGTGTGAATTGGAACCGGATTAACCACAACGACATCGAGCAGATTGAAGTTTTTAAAGGCCCAGGCTCATCACTATACGGCAACAATGCAATGGGGGGCGTTATCAATATCATCACCAAAAAACCAAAAAAAGATAAAGAAGCTTATGCTTCAATATCGTACGGAACACTTAATACGGTTAGACAAGATCTGGGGCTTAGGTTGAAAAATGAAAACGGATATTATGCTGTTTTATCGCAATATTATCTAAAAAGCGATGGATACATTAACCTGCCTGAAGAAGACCGAACAGCGTTTGATATTGCCCGTTCACTTGAAGAAACCGGCTTGTCGGCAAGGGTTGGCAACGAACAAAACCCATGGCTCCGCTGGGAACTTCAATACGACATTTTCAGGGACAAACGTGGCGAAGGGTACCAAATTTACACCCCATCGGGTTGCTACCGTAATTTCGATACCAACTTTTTGCGGGGCATCTTAAACGGCGGCAATACAAAAACACAATATAACTTCAACATATTTTACCAATTGGAGCATTACTACGATGTGAATGAACGATTACGTAGCAATTCTTATTCACGCTACGATGTCGATTCGTACCGTAAAGACTATGGCGCTTTGTTTTCAGTATCGCATAAGCTGATTGATGGCAACACGTTAACGACCGGCTTGGAAGTGAAACAGGGCAGCATTGCCGGTGGCGATTATTATCAAACCGCCCCTTATGACACCATTTATAACGAAGGAAAAACACGAACGTATGCCGGGTATATACAGGATGAATACACATTTTGGGACGAAAGAATAACCATGGTTGCCGGGTTGCGTTTTGACCATGTGCAATTTTTTGATGGTCATTATGACACTACCGACCCCTGGAATACCACTCCTGAACTAACAGACAATAGTTGGAATTCATTTTCGCCACGCCTTGGGTTTCGCTTCAATTTTGTTGAAAATATGAGTGCATATATAAACTACTCGCATGGTTTCAGGGCATCGATACTTGATGACCTTACCCGCACCGGATGGATGTGGGTTGGCCCAAAATACGCAAACCCCGACCTCGGGCCTGAGTCGCTCGATAATTTTGAAGCCGGCATTGATTACAGCCTTAATAAAAAACTCGATATTTCGGCTACGGCCTGGCTTTCAAAGGGCGACGACTTTTTATATTACGTAAGTACGGGCGACAGCCTGTGGGGACGCCCAATTTCGATTCGCGAAAATGTAACCGGTATCACCTCGCACGGGCTTGAGGTGGAAGCGAAATACCGTCCAACATCCAGTATCAACCTGGGGGCAGGTTATACTTTTTCGCAGTCAAACATCGACCAATTCGATGAACGACCCGAGTTGGAAGGCAAGGCACTTAAATATGCACCCGAACATGTTGCTTCGTTTGTTGCCATGTGGATAAACAACCTGGCAAACGTTTCGATAACCGGCCAATACAAGGGGCAGCAATTTACAGACGATACCAATACCCAAACCATTGAAAGTTATACAACTTTTGATGTAATGATTTCAAAATCGATTGGAAAAAACCTTACGTTGTCGGTTGATGTACGTGACATAATGAACAACAAACATCTCGAAACAGCTGAATATTTGTCGCCTGGCAGGCTCGTTTCGCTCAAAGCAAGTATTAAATTATAACAATGAAGAAAACTATTCTCATATTATGTGTTTTAATGCAAGTGCTGTTTTTAGCTTGCAAGCACCAGCAAAACCAAAATGCAGCAAATACCCGCACATTTACCGACATGCTGGGCCGGCAGGTTCAACTGCCCGACACCCTGAACCGCATTGTTGGCGTGCGAGCCAGTGCCCTCCGTATGTTGCTGTACATGGATGCTGCCGATAAAATTGTTGGCATTGAGGATATTGAACACCGCAATGAGCGTCCTTACATTCTGGCTCATCCTGAACTACTGAAACTACCAACCATTGGCCCTATGATGGGGGGCGATGCCGAGTTGATTTTAAAAGTCAGGCCAGAAGCTATTTTTATAACTTACGCTACCATAGAAGATGCCGACCGGCTACAAAAACAAACCGGTATCCCGGTTGTGGCTATCGATGCAACCGAATTTGGAATTGCACGCGATACCTTGTTTTCTACATTCAGGATGCTTGGAAAAATATTACATAAAGAAGCCCGTGCCGATTCGCTGGTACATTTTATCAACCACAATATAGAGGAATTAGATCAACGTACGAATGACTTACCCGAAACGGAAAAACCCACTGCCTATATTGGTGGCGTACCATACAGTGGGGCTCATGGCATCACTTCAACCCAACCCTACTACCCGCCTTTTATGTTCTTAAATGCCAAAAACGTAGCTGCCGAAGTGAAGGACGAAAGCTATTCTCATGTGCGTGGTACTTACATAGATAAAGAACAGCTGTTGCTGTGGAACCCCGGGTATATTTTTATTGACAATTCGGGTTTATTACTAACAAAAAACGACCTTGCATCGGGTAGCTCGTTGCAGGAAAGCCTCAATGCCATTCAAAATGGACAAACCCATGTGGTAATGCCCTATAACAATTATGCCACCAACTACGAATTGGTGCTGGCCAATGCCTGGTATATCGGGAAAGTACTTTATCCCGAACAGTTTGCAGACATCAACATTAAAGAAAAAACCAATGAAATAACCCAACAGTTTTTGGGCGCAAAGCTATACGATAGCTTGACATCACAAACCCCGATTTTTGAACCAATAAACCTGTTAAAATGACCGAAAAAATTGTAGCACAATACAAAAAGTTTATTCGCCGGCGGGTTTGGTTTATGGTACTTACCGTATTATTGCTCATCGGCTTTGCTGTTCTGGCTTTGGTTTCAGGTTCGGCCGACACCTCATTTTCGTCGTTGCTGAGGGTTATTAGTGGAAACGGCGAGCCATTTTCATCGCAAATTATACTTTCGATACGGCTGCCACGGGTTATCGGGGCAGTATTGGCCGGAACTGCACTGGCTGTTTCAGGTGCCGTTATACAAAGCTTGTTAAAAAACCCGCTGGCATCGCCGTTTACCCTTGGCATATCGGGTGCGGCAGCTTTTGGGGCCGCTTTCGCCATTATTTTTCTGGGGGCAGGTAGTGGCTATAGTGGGCCGGCCGATGCAGCTATTGTTGACAACCCATACGTGGTCACCCTTTCAGCATTTATCTGGAGTTTGGTGAGCGTGTTGGTCATCTTGTTTTTATCGAAATACAAAGGTGCGACCCCCGAGGTTATTATCCTGTCGGGCATCATCATTTCATCACTTTTTGGCGCCGGCATATCGGCCATGCAATATTTTTCGGACGATGTGCAACTGGCAGCCATCGTGTTCTGGACCTTTGGTGACATGGGGCGGGCTACCTGGCGCGAAACCATTATTATGTCAGCTGTTTTGGTACCGGTGATGGCATTTTTTCTGCAACAAAGCTGGAATTATAAATCGTTGCAATCGGGCGACGAATATGCCCGCAGCCTCGGGGTAAACGTAACCCGTGTGCGGCTTACCGGCATGGTGGCAGCATCGCTGGCTACGGCGGTGGTGGTATCGTTTTTCGGGGTGATTGCCTTCGTTGGGCTGGTTGTACCACACATTGTCAGGCGCATAATAGGCTCCGACGAACACTTTGTGATTCCGGCCTCTGCCCTGTTTGGCGGCGCATTTCTGTTGCTCAGCGACACACTGGCCCGTACAGCCCTGGCACCTGTGATTATGCCCGTAGGCATACTTACTTCGTTTATCGGTGCCCCATTGTTTTTGTTTTTGCTAATTCGGGGGATGAAACGATAAAGTTATTAGCACGGAAAATTCGAAAAATTACAATTTGAAAAATGATATGGTTTTGTTTAACGAGTCAGCCTGAGCTGCAAGTTCTTCTGCGCTGGCAGCCATTTCTTCTGAAGTTGTAGCGTTTTGTTGTGTGATATTATTTAAATATTGACTTGATTCATTGACTTGCTTAATTCCGGTTGATTGTTCAATGCTCGATTTAGAAATATCTTGTGAAATAGAAACAGACTCCAGTATTTGGGGTAACATGTCAGCAATTTTCTGTTCGGCCAATTTTCCCAGATGGGAACTTTTTAAAGAAATTTCTATAACTTCACTTGCTAACTCTTTTGTTTGCGATGCTAATCTTTTAACTTCGTCGGCAACAACTGCAAAACCTCGGCCTTCTTCCCCTGCTCGCGCTGCTTCAACGGCAGCATTTAATGCCAGTAAGTTTGTTTGGAAAGCAATACTGTTTACCATCGAAAGCTTTTCTGTAATATGATTGTACGCTTTAATTGCTTCGCGAGTACTGGCAACAACTTCAGTTACTGCTTTTTCAGTTTCAATTGCAATTATGCCTGATTTTGCAACTTTTTCGATACTAATCTGAAGCATGCTATCTATATCTTCAGTTGTTGCAGATAGTTCTTCGATTGAAGATGCTTGTTCAGAAGCACTTTGCGAAAGACTTTCGGAAGTGCTACTTAGTTGTTGGCTACTTAAGCTAAGTGTGTCTGAGTGCGATTTTATTTCAGACGTAATATTTCTTAGGTTTTTAATCAAATTTGAAGTTGATATTTGAATCATTTTAACTTCGCCTTTCACATTCAGATTCTTTATCGTAAAATCCAGGGTTCCTTTTGAAAGGTCGTCAATTTGTTGCGCAATACTTTTAAGGGGGAAGGCTACTTTTTTACGTATTAACAACACATAACCCAAAAGAGTAATATAAACAACTGGCACAGCCCAAAATAAGTGTGAAGTACCTTTTTGTCCAACGATATTGAAGCACAACCCCGATATTATTGCAATAAATAATGTGCTAAATGCAACGGATGATGCGATGGTGTTCTTTAGAAAAATACGTACCAGTATTATGGAAACGATTATTGATGCAGAAGCCACTAGGACAATTGATAGAATTCTCATATTAAATGGATAATGTGTTAATTTAAATGAGGGTGTATTTGTATATACAACGATTACAAATGTATAAAAAATATGATAATTTTTTTAAGAAAGTTAATCTTAGAAAAAATGTTGATTATTTTAAAAATGCATACTCAAAATGAGGACTGTTAATATCAACAGTACGTTAGATTTTAGTACCCCAGCCGCTGTGCGGTATATTCAAAAAACTAACGCTTGTGAGTTAAATAAAAGACATGAGACTTTGTTTGTAATAAATTAAATGTCAGCAACATAGGTAATTAAATCAATAAAACACAAATGTCTCATTATTGACAACTTAAAAAACAACAACGAACAATTGAATATAGAAATGTATATTTAAACTATACAAGAAAAAATGCGAATCAAGGTGTCTTTTTGTATATTTACACCCTATGAAAATTTCCATTTCAAACATATCATTTAGCTACAACGGCACACCAACCCTTAGCAATATTGGTTTCGATATTGAAAAAGGTGACCTTGTTGCCCTGGTGGGACCCAACGGCTCGGGGAAAAGTACACTCATAAAATGTATGAATGGCATTTTAAAACCACATCAGGGCACGATTCTTATTAACGAAAAAACGCTTAGCGACTACACCCCCGGTGAACTGGCACAGGAAATAGCCTACATCCCACAAAACGAAAACCGCAATGCCAGCATGAATGTCTTCGATATGGTTTTGCTGGGGCGCAAACCTTATATCAACTGGAAACCATCGGAACACGATTTACAAATTACTGCCGAAATAATCGATGCACTGCACATCGGTCAATTATCGATGCGTCCGTTTAACAAGCTTAGCGGGGGCCAGCAACAGACCGTTTACATTGCCCGTGCCCTGGCACAGGAACCCGATATATTGCTGCTCGACGAGCCTACATCGAACCTCGACATGCAACACCAACTGGAGGTGTTGGAACTATTAAAAAATTTCACCCAAAAAGGGCTTACCGTTATTATTGCCCTACACGATATAAACCTGGCTGCCCGCTATGCCAACAAAATGATGATGCTAAAGTCGGGGCGCGTATTTGCTGCCGGGACAACCGAAATTATAAACGAACCTAACATCGAGAATCTTTTTGGCATTAAAGTGAAAATTATAAAAGACGACGGGGATTTGTTTGTGATTCCAAAAGGATTGAAATAAGAAAAAACAAGCATGGTATCACAATTTGTTGCAACTTTTGAAATTATTCATTGAGTTTAAAATCGTTAAATTTGTGTGAAAATGTAATTTAGTGCCATTTCAATTAACATGTTAAAATATAACAATGTACACCAGACTCATAAAACAAGTTTCAATTATATTTTTATTGTTTTGTATTTCATGTTCAAATAACAAATTCCCTGAGCTCAATATCATTGTTGACGAACCCATTGGATGGGACAACAAACAATTTTGCCGTGTAGTTTACACCAATCGCTGGGAGCACGACACACTTGATGCCGGAATAAAGTGCAGGGGCGGCATGTCGAGCAAATACTTCAAACACTCCTATTCGCTTGAGTTAGATAAAAAATATGATTTACTTGATATAAACCATGACGATGACTGGATAGTAAACGCAAATTATATTGACAAAACATTTATGCGCCATAAAATAAGCTACGATATTTTCAGGGAAATGAACAAGAAAAAAAACGTTGCTGCAAAATGTGGATATCTAAACGTATTCTTAAATGGAAGGTATAATGGGTTATATGTTTTAATGGAAGAAGTTAACGGGAAAATGGTAGGACTGGATAAAAACGATTCACTATCGATGCTATTCAAAGATCCACCTGTTTTTTATGATGAAAAATTATCTTATGTACAAGATCCATCAAACTATTATCATCAAAAGTACCCTAAGCTTCACGAGAAAGACCATTCAGCTTATATTGAAAAATTTATCGATTTTATTTTTAATTCTGATGATGATTTATTTGCTAAAAACATAAGTAACTGGATAGATATCGACAATGTTATTGATTGGCACATACTTCTGTTATATACAAACAACTCTGATGGAATTATGAAGAATTTTTTGCTCTATAAAATAGACAGCAATACCCCATTCAGGATAGCATTGTGGGATTACGACCATTCTTTTGGTCGGGATGGTGATAATGAGATGAATATGATGGAGAATGAGCTTAACTGCAAAAGGTCAATCTTATTAAAAAGATTAATGGAAATTGAAGCGTTAAACTATAATGAAAAGTTAAGCAAGCGATGGAAATCATTAAGGGAAGATAATATCATTTCAGTTAAGTGTTTTGAAAAACACATTAAACGAAATCATAAGATAATTAAAGACCAAGTTGAAAGAAATTTTGAGAAATGGCCGGTCAACGAAAAATGGTATTACGATGATAACAACTATCACAAAGAATTAGATTTGATGCGCCAGTTTGTAAATCTGAGAATAAAACAACTTGATGAGCGTTTCTCGTATAATTAGTTCCACTTAGAAAGAAAAAATATACAATGTACACAATAGACATGAACCCAATCGGCATTGTCAAAAATAATTTTGATAAACCCGCACCTTTTAACGACATCAAAGCGCAACCCAGCACCATTGTTATATACGATGAATATGCCGAAGCGCTTACGAATATCGATGAAGTAATATACCTCGATATTGTGTTTAACTTCCATCTTTCACACAACGACAAGTTGGCACATACGACATATTTTGGCGATTTTCGTGGGGTTTTTGCCTCACGCAGCCCGTTTCGCCCCAACCTTATCGGGGTAACAAGGGTGAAGCTTGTCCGGCGCGAAGGAAACCATCTGCTGGTTGAAGGCCTCGATGCCATTAACAACAGCCCGGTGCTCGACATTAAAAGCAGCGATACTTCACATTTGGCCGATAACGACGATACACTCGGTCAGCAGCGCGAATTGTTAAAAAAACGCCCCCGCATGGAAATCGAAAAGCTTATTGCCCAAAACGATATGGAAGGCCTGATGATAAAAGCAGCCCAGATTCACGGGCATTTTTGTCCGGGACTTGCCATGGGCATTATGGCTGCAACACAAGCCATGCGCGAGCTCAAAGCACAATCCGACGGCATGGAAGACCTGCTGGCCATTACCGAAACCAACAACTGCATGGCCGATGGCATCCAGTTTGTTACCGGTTGTACCTTTGGCAACAATGCACTTATTTTTAACGATGTGGGCAAAAATGCGTTTACGCTTACTCATCGCAATGGAAAAGGAATTAGGATTGTTGCCAAACCCGGAAACCAGGCAACGATAAACGATGCTTCTCCCGATTTTAAGAATTTATATCAAAAAGTGGTTGCTGAACAAAACCACGATGAGCAATTGATTGCCCAATACAAAAAAGTATCGTTAAACCGTTCGTTTGGTACGCTTCAAATTCCTTTCGATATGCTTTTTACAATGCAGCAGGTTGATGCCGAAATACCAAGCTATGCGCCCATGTTCGAGAGTGTGGTGTGCAGTAATTGCGGCGAAAGCGTTATGAGTTCGCGTGCCATAAAAAACAACGACGGCTATAGGTGTTATTCTTGTAACAACTCAACCATTCGGTTTTTAGATGGGCATGGAATTCATTAATGCTTAATGAAAACCGAAGACTGAAGTCCCGATTTTACCAGATATAAGCCATTTGGCAGTTGCGAAATAGTTATCTCGCATCGATTTTCAGTAACGTTTTGTGAATAAACACATTCTCCGGTAAGGTTATAAATCATAATTGGAGCTGTAGGGGTTTTTCGGCCTTCTATCCTAATAGTTTCGGAGGCCGGGTTAGGATAAACCTTTAATGCCGTTTCGCTTTCGAAATGCTTTGTTGATGAAACCATTAGGCTTATATCTTCAATTATCCAGTTGCTTCCGAAGTGGTTGTCAACATTATACGAATTGAGAACGATACCTGTTGTCGAATTTCCGAGTATGGGCCAGGGGTTTTTGTTGTTGTATTTTACACCATCGATAAGAATGCCGGTTTCAGATTCGAGCAGTATAGTTTCGCCTTCATCGGCCAGTTTGCCACTGCTCCATTGGTATAGGTTTTTAGGTTTATTGTCCCAGTATGGATGTAGAATATCTGCTGTGAGGTAGGCTCTTTCGCCTGCATTAATTGTTGTGCCTGTTGGAAACTCAAAAGTTACGCCCCGGGTAATTTTCATTCCAGTCAAATCGATTTCTGTATTTGACGGATTATAAATAGAAAAGAACTCCGGAAGGTCGGTTTGCTCAGATGTTGAGTAGAATATTCTGTCGATGATAAGTTTTGGGCTTATGCCGGGTGTTGGCAATGTAATACCCATATTCATGCCATTGGATGCGGCTGTAATTGCCGGTGAGGCATTCGTTAAACCAAAGTTGTAAAAAGTTGGATTATCGAATATGGGGTTGGCAAGCAGGTTGTTGTATTCGTTTGGTAAGCTGTCGTTATCCGACAAACTGTAACGAACGGTTAAGGTCGAATTATCATCGCATAAAAGGGTCGATTCGTAACTGTTTGACAAAATGGAGTTTTGTACCACAACATTGGCACCAGCACGACCCGGGTTTTTCTCGTAAGTGGCTATCGAAATGTTGTTTCCATAGTACGTACAATGGTCTATTGTAACCCGGCTCGAGTCTTTTAACCCGGCTCCAAGATTGCAGGCTGTGAAAATTGAATTTCGTACTGTAGCCGTCGATTGTTGTCCTACCGATACGCCTTTATCGGTAATGTTATATACAAAAATGCTGTCGATAAGCACATTTTGCGATTGTTCGCCAATATCGATGGCATCGCTGTTGCTCCCGTGGAAGTCGTGTATTGTTGAGTTTTTAATGATTCCGTTTTCAACATCGTCGTAATCAATGGCATCGGTGTCGGACTGGTTGTTGCCTGTAAACCGGCAGTTATCGATAAATCCTTTCCCATATTTCACATTAATTAAATCGCCTGTAATTGCCGAGTGCAGATACGAATTGGTAAGCCTGATGTCGGAGTATCTTCCGGCAATGGGGTTTCCGTGTACATTTTCAATGGTTGTGCTATCGATTACAACAATGGAGTGATAAGCCGAAATGGCCGCTGTTTCGCGTATGGGATGTTTTCCACTCGAGGCATCTTCGATAAGCACATTACTAAAATATGAAGTATCGGCAACACCTACAATGTTAATAATTCCCCAGGGTTCACCGTTGTTTTGCGGGTTCGCTTTGAAAATAACCGGATGCCCGTTGGTGCCTTTTGCCACAATGGAGCCATTGGCGGTAATAGTTCCGTTTTCGGGCATCCATATTTCAACGTCTTCTTCAATAATTAATTTGCCGGTTGATGTAATTTCAACGTCTTGTTGAACTAAGTATGGCGAGCACTCTTTCGTGAGAATATGTTCCGAAGTAATATTTGACGGCACGATACAAGCCCCGGTTTGTTCAAAAATCGCAGTAATTTGCAATTCTTCTTTGGTAGTAATGTTAATTGTCGGATTGGTCGAGATTAAATTTTCTGTTTCTGCAATAATTGCCGAAAGTTCAAGGTCGAAACTGATGTCGCTGCTGGTTTCCTCTGTTTGATGTATTTCAACAGCAAGTAAGTTCTCTCCATTTTTTAAATAGTTTGCCGAAATGCTGAATTGTTTAAACGACGATTCATTGCTAATGCCTTTAGATGCGGTAGTTTTGAAGTCGATTATTCCATCGGGCATGTTGGCTCTCAATATTTCTTCGTTGTTAAGATAAACAACTGCACCATCGTCGTATTTAAGGTTCAGAATAAGGTTTTGAAAATTGGCATCGTAAACAGTAAAAGTTTTTCTGAAGTATGTGGTTATATGCTTATTGTTGCCATCATTGCCAAAGCTAACGATGGTGTTTTCATCACCGTCGCCATAACCGAGTTCGGCTTGTCCTTCCGGCCAGTTTTCATCGTTATAAGTGAAGTCTTTCCAGCTAAGGTCTAAATCAGAGCCACTATCGTTGTATTTCCAATGCGATTTCTTTTCAACCAGGTTTATTTTTTCAGATTGCGACCATCCAACAAACCTGTACCCGGGCAGGGCATCTGCTTTTAATTCAACATTTTCGTTGGCAGGGTATTTACCAGTGCAATTTTCAATAGGTATTTTCAATCCGTTAAAATGAATATGGCCTGCATTCTCGGGATAGGTTGATACCACAAGAGGAATGCTCTTTTCAAAACCATATTGGGTTAAATCGTCTAAAATATGCGAAGTTCGGGTATTTATAAAGTCTTTGAGATCTTGTACCTCTTCGAGCCAATAGTCGTACGATCTGAGCGGTTGTCCGTAATTGTCAATTGCCGTAGTTCCCTCCCAGCGTTCTACGTGTTTAGGTATTTCGTCTTGTATCGAATTTTTATGCCTTTCGATAAGTGGAATGATACGTCCGGGATGAAAAGTTGTGAACAAATGATCGGCAGTTCTTTTGCCCAGGTAGTGAATGTATTCGGGGTTTTCGGCCAATTCTTTTAGGGGCCATGCGTCTTGTTTGATATAGAAATCCAGCAGGTGATCGTCGACATTGAAAAATCCACGGTCAATGTCCATTAGTATCCAGCGCCACTTTCCGGTTGATTTTTGCCTCCATGCCATCACATTATGGCCGATGGATGTATTTCCACTCCACAGTTCGGTAATAACCAAATCGGTAAAGTTTTCAATGTCCATTTCGTTTTCAACAGCAAGCCAATTTTCGGCATTGGTAAGGTTGTTTTTTGTTATATCAATAAGTTTGTTGTAAGCAGCCAGTGCTTCTTCGCCACCTTCTTCGGCATATTCCTCGTATTCTACCATGTATATGTCGTTTTCGGGTATGTCGAAGTTCTGCATTACATAATCGTCGTTTATTTTTTCCCTGATGTTATGAATTCCCATGTACTCGCCATTGACGTAAACTGCGCAGGCTCTGAAGCCCGAGTTGTCTACTTGTGTATAATTGTAAGTAGCATTTTGCGCCATGCCGTCTCTAAATAAGGTATAAGTCCAGTCGCTTCCCGAAGCCCGTAAGGCAAACGAATCGTATTTTTTCCGTTTTTTCTCAAAAATAAGTGGATAGTCGAGTTTTCCTTCACCGTATTCTTTTCTGAAATATACCCCAAGCATTTTTTGAGGTAGTTTCCAAGCATAAAGAGCATTTATTTTAACACCTGCTCTCAGGTTAAAAGCTGCACGATCGCTGCCGTCGTTTTCGAAAAGTTCAATATTTACCGGTATTTCCCATTCGGGTTTGTAATCCTGCACATAAATCCCTTTTTCTGAATCCCAGAAATTATCGGGATGTGTTGATATGGCTACAACAGGTAGCGAGCCAATTTCTTTGTTCGAGTTGATGAAATAAGTTTGAGTAACAACGTTTCCGGGTTTTTCACCCTGTTTAAATATTCGGGCACGTACAACCGTTGTCTTACTTATATTAAGTGGCTCGATGCTAAGAGGCGAATTTTCATCGGGTTCGGCTCCATTTAGTGTATATCGCACTTCACCACCAAATTTCGATTCAATTTGTACCTCAATGGCATGGTTGTAAATTCCACCATTTAACGAAAAATGTGGTGAGCTGTAAACAATATCAGTAAACGAATTGCCCAGATTTTGCTCACCGGGACTTGATTCAGTATAAAAAACCCAATTTTGAGCACCGTCGCTTTCGCGCCCCATCGAAATGTTGGGTTCCTGCTGCTTAAACGAAATCGAATCGATTATTTCGCCATAAGGTGAAATCAGGGCCAGTTCTTCGCCATCGGCCGATAATTTGAACGAAGCATGAAGCCCGACATTTAATCCATCAGCCCATATTAGTTGATATCCATTGGCTTCAATCGATGTGTTTGTTTTGATTTGCCATTTGGTCGGATTCGAAAAATTATCGGTAAGAAAATAATTGTTTAGCGAAACCGGTTGGTCAGACGAATTATATATTTCAACCCAGTCGGCGCTTTCGTTGTAATCGGGGTCAACAACAGCGCCCGAATTCGAAGCCATGAATTCGTTTATTAGAATCTGTCCAAAGATTTGGTGTTGCGCAGTAAAAAAGAATAGAGTAAAAAAAAAGTATAATGTGTATGTTTTTTTCATACGATTAAATTGTTTGTTTTTATGGTATCGTATAGCCTGCCCCGATTTTTCGGGGGAACTCGCATGTAATAAATTTTCATCCTCTTGGATGCGATCGTTTTACATGCTCGTTTCATAAAAGTTTTTCCGATTTTATTTATTGTATTACTGTTCACAAAATAAGGGTTTCTTTTATAAATCAATATTAATGAAGATGCAAAAGTTGCAATGTCGTTTTTTTTCATCGTAAAACTAATCACTTTGCTTAAGTGTTAATAAGTGTTAAAACTGAATGCTTTCAATTGCATGTTTTAATCAGTTTTTATGCTTGTTTAAGTTGTTTTCTTTGCATTAGTATATAAAACGAATGTGGAACACTTTAAAAAATAAGAGTTATGAAACGAGTATTAATAATAAGCATTCTATTCTTTTTCTTTGCCTTAAATGCATCGGCAAAAAGCATTATTAAAGAAACCAACACGTTTACCATTACCACAAACGAAGATATTCAGCAGCCGGCAGGAGAAGCTATAAATAGCTGGGTTATTGAGTATGGTGGAAACGATAGCCGGATTGAAGTATTTAAGAATACGACCCGAAAAGGAGAGGAGTACCTTGTACGAAACGCCAGTTTCGAAGTGCGATATATCAATACCGATAAGGGATTTGGCGTAAAATGGGTAAACAACAAGCAATCGGATGTGCCTTTTGAAATTACCAGGGTTGTAATTAACGAGCATGAAATGAAAAACCAGTCCTTGCTTTCGGCAAAACCATTAAGCGAAAAGAAAGCGCTTGACTATATTGCTTCGTTTGTGCCCTATTTGCTCAACGAAAATTACAAGCATCTTTTAAATTAGGGATTAATAAGAACAGATAGTGCAATTTTTCAAAACCCCGCCTGATTGAAGGGCGGGGTTTTATATTTTTAATATAGAATAGGCATTACTTTCGGTTCGCTCAGTAGCATGCCGGGGCGTTCGGTTTTAATTTTTTCGATTGCTGTTTCGATTTGTTCTAACCGACAGGGCATTGTGGCCACCGAAAAGGTTGCTTTTTCGCCCTGATGGCGGTTATGGCTAACGGTGTCGATGTTGATATCGCGTGAACCGATAGCGGTGGTGATGAAACCGGTTGTACCGGGTAAATCGGCTGTGTGAAAGGTGATGAGATAAGGAAATACAAACTGACGGGCATCGGCAAAATTCAACGATTGTTGAGGAGCAGTATTGCGCATTTTTTCGCCATAACGGGCAATAAAAACCATGTCGGAAACAATTGACATAGCTGTTTCGCTCGAACCGGCCCCTTTGCCTACCAATATGTGCTTGCCCGAATATTTTGTATTCACCCTAACGGCATTGGTCGCACCATTAACGCCCGAAAGGAAATTGCTGTTTTTGACCATCATGGGGCGTACGGTGGCAAAAATATCGCCGTTAATTTTTTTGGCGTAGCAAATGAGTTTTATTTTGGCATCGATTTCGTTGGCAAATTCAATGTCTTCTTTTTTAATATTTTCGATTCCGGTAATTGCCAAATCGTTCATCGAAACATCAATCCCGTAGGCCAGTTTGATAAGTAGAATAATTTTATGTCCGGCATCTCCACCGTTAATATCCAGGGCCGGATCGGCCTCAGCATAGCCATTTTCCTGTGCCAGTTGCAGCGCATTTTCGAAGCCCAGGCCTTCGTTTTGCATGCGGCTCAGTATGTAGTTGCTGGTGCCGTTCATAATACCCGAGATGGACAAAATTTTATCGCCGGTAAAGTTCTCTTTTATGGTTTTAACAATAGGAATTGCTCCGCACACTGCTGCTTCGAAGCCAATTTTCACTCCATGTTTTTCAGCTTCCTCAAATATATCGCAACCCCGTTCGGCCAGCAGGGCTTTATTGGCCGTAACCAGATGTTTGCCGGCTTTAACAATCCGCATGCAGATGTCGTGTACAAAATCGCTTGTACCCCCAATGGTTTCAACTACCAGGTCGATTTCGGGCGAAGTTATAATTTGATCAATTGCCTCGGCCGCTTCGATTACTGTTAGCTTTTTACCGCCTCCGGCAAATAAATTTGGCGGTATATTAAAACGCTCCGATGCTACGTCGGGGTTTAATTCTACAATGGTTTTAAGTACCATTTCGGTATTCGAACGAAGGGCTAATTCTTTGTTCATTTCGCGGATAATGGTAGCGACTCCACCTCCAACGGTTCCACATCCCAGTATTGCTATATTCATGTTGTCTATTTTTTTCTTTTGGGTGTCGAATATAATAAAAAATGAATGTTTACTGATAATTTGGTAGTTTATTGCTTCTTTCGATGATGGTTTTTAAGTATTTTACCGTATTCGATTTGTATAAATCATTTGTTCGATACTTCATTCGTCACAGATATTTTCCGTTCATAAACGTAAAACGTTCGTTCGTCATAAAAAAATGGACGTTCGTAAAAAACGAAAAAAAATACTTGATTTAGCTGATATTCAGTTTTATATTTGCTGTCGATAAAACAATAGAAACCTTTTAAACCTATATACTATGATTTCAGTCCTAATCGCAATCGGAATTTTTTTAATGGCAGTTGGAGTTGCTTTTTATAACGAAGCAAAAAAGTCGAACCAGACAAGATAGTAAAAACATACTCTCTCTTTAACTGTATAGATTACATCATCTTGAATTTTTTCATAATTTGTGCATGAAAAACCTCTCTACCCGGAGGTTTTTTTTGTAAAATACATTTCTCACGTAAGCTTCTAACCGAATTATGAAGTAAAACTCAAAATTGATACTTTTGCGATGTTTTATTTACCTCATCGATAACAATCATGATTGTATTTCCAAATGCAAAAATCAATATTGGGTTGAACGTTTTGAGTAAGCGACCGGATGGTTTTCACAACATCGAATCGCTTTTTTATCCCATCCAGCTTTGTGATGTTCTGGAAATTGTTGAAGCTTCTGATTTTGCTTTTACGCAAAGTGGTATTTTTTTCGATGCTTGCTCGGAGGATAATTTGGTTGTAAAAGCGTTCCGCATGCTGCAAACCCGTTTTTCACTCCCCAATATTCATATACACTTACATAAGAAAATCCCGGTTGGTGCCGGGCTGGGAGGCGGTTCGTCTGATGCTGCTTATATGCTTTGCCTGTTAAACGATTTTTTCAAATTGGAATTAAGTGCAAGTCAACTTCATACACATGCACTCGAACTCGGCAGCGATTGCCCCTTTTTTGTCGATAATATTCCTGCCATCGCCCACGGGCGAGGCGAAATTCTTACACCGTTTCATGTTAACCTGGCCCGATGGTTTTTGGTGTTGGTTAAGCCCGATATTTTTGTTTCTACTGCTGAAGCCTATGCCGGAATTACTCCGGTAATACCTTCCGAAACTCTTTTGTCGATGCTCGAACAACCAGTTCGCGATTGGAAGCAGAATGTGCATAACCAGTTCGAACAGCATGTTTTTCAACGTTATCATGAAATTGAAGTTTTGAAAACCAAAATGTACTCAAATGGTGCAGTATATGCTTCAATGTCGGGAAGCGGTTCGTCGGTTTTCGGGTTATTCCAATCAAAACCCGGTAATATCGAAGATGTATTCCGAGGTAGTTTTATTCATACCGAAGTGTTGAAATAATTCTCTTTTCTTATCCTTGAACTGGTGTTGTATCTTTTTTGAACAATGTTGTATAACATGTTTGCCGCAAACGTTTGCGAATACGTTTGCATAAATTGTTTGCCGGTAAAGCTTGTTTTACAGGCTTTTTGTGCCGTTAAATGAATTATATTGCAAATGTTTAATGACGAATTTTAGGGGACATGAGGAGAATTGTTTTTGTATTTTTAGCGGTAATGGTGGCGATGGTTGTAAAGGCACAAATTACAACTTCGCCCGATTTACCGGTTTCTAATCAGCCGGTTACTGTTTCTTTTAACTCAGCCGATGACGACAGGTTGAACTTTTTTACCGGCGATTTGTATGCGCATACCGGCGTATTGATTGAGGGAAAAACCAATTGGCAACACGTAATTGGAACCTGGGGGCAAAATAACATTCAACCTAAGCTTACTCATTTGGGGAATGGTATTTACGAACTGAATATTAACCCCGATATAAATAGATTTTATGGGATTAGTGAAAATGAAGTGATTCAAAAAATGGCTTTCGTTTTTCGCTCGTCAGATGGTAGCAAACAAACCAACGACCTTTTTGTGGATGTTTATCAGCCGGGGTTAAGTGTACGTATATCTTCGCCCGAAAACAACAATATAATACATGTTTCGGATGAAAAAACCATCGAGGCAAGCTCAACCGATGCGGCAAACCTTTCAGTTTTTGTAAATGGAAACCTCCTGAAAGAAACAAACGGGACCATTATTTCTTCGTTATACACTTTTGCCGAAACCGGAACATACGAAATTGTAGCTCGCGCACAAACGACACAGGAAACAGCAAGCGATACCATTTATGTGGTGGTACGTGATGACGAAACCCAAATACCGTTGCCTCACGGTTCACGAAAGGGTATCAGCTATCCCGATGATGAATCGGTGCGGCTGGTATTGTGGGCTCCCGATAAGCAATACGTTTATCTTCTCTCGGAGCTTAGCAATTGGAAGCCCGACAATGATTACCAACTTACGAAGTACGGCGATTATTTTTGGATTGAAATTGACGGCCTCGAAAGTGGGAAAGAATATCCTTTCCAATACCTGATAGACGGAGAGCTAACCATTGCCGACCCATATACCGAAAAAATTCTTGACCCGGGGAACGACCCATATATCACAAATGAAATCTATCCCGGGCTTATTTCGTACCCCGAAGGTAAACTCGAAGGCATTGCCTCGGTATTTCAACCCGGAAAAGAAGAATACCAATGGGAATACCCAAGCATTGAGTTGCCTGAAAAAGAAGAAATGGTCATTTACGAGATGCTTATACGCGATTTTACCGAAGAGCACACCTATGCTTCTGTTATCGAAAAGCTCGATTACCTTGAAAACCTTAACATCAACGTGCTTGAGCTAATGCCGGTAAACGAATTCGAAGGCAACCAGAGCTGGGGATATAATCCATCGTTTTATTTTGCCCCCGATAAATATTACGGACCGGCGACTCAATTAAAAAGACTTATTGACGAATGCCACAAACGCGGCATTGCCGTGGTAATCGATATGGTTCTTAACCATAGTTTCAATTCGTGTACTTTTGCACGAATGTATTGGGAAAATGATAAAATTGCTGCCGATAATCCGTGGTACAATGTAAACTCTAATTTTAGCAACCCCGATGCACAATGGGGAAGCGATTTTAATCACGAATCGGAGGCTACCAAAGAGCTGGTTGACAGTGTGAACAGTTTCTGGATGAATGAGTATAAGGTTGATGGTTTCCGCTTCGATTTTACCAAGGGTTTCTCAAATACCCCATACGGCTCATCAAGCTGGGGCAGCAACTATGACCAGTCGCGTATCAATAACCTGAAACGCATGGCCGATGAAATATGGAAACGCAAACCAGGCGCATTGGTTATTTTGGAACATCTGGCCGATAATTCCGAAGAAAAAGAACTGGCCAAATCTGGCATGATGCTTTGGGGAAATCTGAACCATAATTACGCCGAAGCAGCCATGGGTTACACCCAAAGCAATAATTCGGACGTGTCGTGGGGGTACTATGCCAGCCGTGGCTGGAGTGAAGCCAATTTGGTAACGTACCAGGAAAGCCATGACGAAGAGCGCATTGCCTATAAAACACTGCAATGGGGCAACGCATCGGGCACATACAACATTAAAAACCTCGACACAACTCTCGACCGATTGAAGCTCAACGCTGTGTTTCACCTACCCATCCCCGGGCCTAAAATGATTTGGCAGTTTGGCGAGTTGGGCTACGATTACTCCATCGATTACAACGGAAGGTTGGGCGAAAAACCCATTAAATGGAACTATGTTGATAAAGCCAACCGCGTCGAATTGTTTAAAACCGTGGCTGCGTTGAACCACATCAAACAGAGCTATGATGAGTTTTCGTCTGACGAAATGGATTATTCGCTTAAAGGGGCAGTCAAAACGTATCGTTTATCAGATGGAGACAACCACGTTGTGGCTATTGGAAACTTCGATGTAGCAGAACAAACGGTAAGTGTCAATTTTCCTAAAACCGGCAGTTGGCACAACTATTTTACCCGCGAACGATTTAATGTGAGTGCATCAACCATGGAAATAACCTTGCAGGCCGGCGAATACTTGTTGCTTACTAGTCGCGAAATGGAATATCCTGAATTCACCATACGTTTAAACTCAGATGAGATTAAAATCAATAAAAATGCCTTTGAGATTTATCCTAACCCGGTGAATGATTACTTGTTTCTTACGGGTAATAAACTTCAAAAAGCAATTATTAGGAACATAAACGGGCAAAAATTGCAAGGTGTGTTGTTTTATGGAGACAATAAGGGCACAATATACACAGGGAGTCTTAAGAGCGGGGTGTATTTTATAAGCATTGAATCGGGAAGCGGGTCGGTAATACAGCGATTTATAAAACGATAGAAGGCCGCTTAAATAATATTACCCAGGCCAAAAAGAAGGGCAAAAAGAAAAGTAGCCATGGCCAGATTTTTTAGTTCATGGTTTAGTTCGCTCGGGTTTTTATGCCTGTAAATTCGTAGAATGTTGCGTATAAAAAGTGGCAGCGTGAGCAGGTAGATAAGTTGCCACCAGCTGAAAAATGTTGTGAGGGTATAAATAAGGCTTAAAAGCCAGCCGATTGACAGTAGCGAAACGTGATATTGGCGTGCAAAGCGAAGGCCATATTGTACGGCCAGCGTGTTTTTACCGGTTTCGCGGTCGGTTTCAATATCGCGCAGGTTGTTAATATTTAGCACACCGGTGCTAAACAAGCCAATTACCGATGCCGGGTACAGCAAGTAAATGTCGAACCAGTGTGTGTGCAAAAAATACGTGCCTAAAACGCCTGCTAACCCAAAAAACACAAAAACAAATATATCGCCCAGCCCCTTATATCCGTAGGGATTTCGCCCCACGGTATATTTTATGGCGGCAATTATGGCGGCAGCACCCATAGCGAAAAACAACAGTATTTTACCCACCTTTAAACCATGCAGTCCAAAATAAATTAGCAAGGAACCCGATACAACCGATAACGCTACAAACAGCACAATCATCCGCTTCATTTCTGAAATACTTACCATTCCGGTAACGGTAACGCGGGTAGGCCCTACGCGTTTATCGGTATCTTTTCCCGAAACGGCATCGCCATAATCGTTGGCCAGGTTCGATAAAATCTGGAGAAAAGTGATGGTTAGCAGGGTGAGAATAAAAACCGGCCAGCTAAAAGCTCCGTGCGACAGAGCCAGCAGGCTGCCCATTACCGCATTAGCCAAAGCCAAAGGCAAGGTTCGCAAGCGGAAAGCCTGTAACCAAATTTGCGTTTTTTGTTGCATTCTTTTTTTTGAGTTTGCTACGGAAGTTTAGGATATTTTTGAAAATCGGGTTTGCGTTTTTCGAGAAAAGCTTTTTTACCTTCCTGTGCTTCATCGGTCATGTAGTACAACATGGTTGCATTACCGGCCAGTTCCTGTATCCCGGCTTGACCGTCGAGTTCGGCATTCAGTCCTGCCTTTATCATTCTCAGAGCCAGCGGGCTGTGTTCCATCATTTTGTGCGCCCATTCAACCACGGTATCTTCCAATTTTTCGAGCGGAACGACTTCGTTTACGAGCCCCATTTCGAGTGCTTCGTGTGCCGAATATTGTTTGCACAGAAACCAAATTTCGCGGGCTTTTTTCTGCCCAACCACACGCGCCAGGTACGATGAACCAAAACCTGCATCGAAGCTGCCTACCTTGGGGCCGGTTTGACCAAATATGGCATTTTCCGATGCGATACTCAGGTCGCAAACCACGTGTAGCACATGTCCGCCGCCAATGGCATATCCATTAACCATGGCAATAACCGGTTTCGGAATACTTCGAATAAGTTTTTGCATATCGAGAATATTTAACCTTGGCACGCCATCTTTACCAATGTATCCTGCGGTGCTTTTAACGTTTTGGTCGCCGCCGCTGCAAAAAGCCTTGTCGCCTTCGCCGGTAATAACCACCACGTTTATATCTTGGCTTTCGCGGCAATATACCATAGCTTCGCACATTTCTTTGGTGGTATCGGGCGTAAAAGCATTCCGGTAGCGCGGGCGGTTTATGGTTATTTTCCCGATTCCTTCGAAATATTCAAATTTAATTTCTTCGTATTCTTTGATTGCCTTCCATTTACGTGATGTCATAATCGAAAAGTTTTATTGTGTACGAATTTGAACACAAGCTTGAATAAAAAGTTTTTCTTTTTGGAGCTTTATTTTTTACGCATCACAATTGAAATGGGCACCCCTTCGAAATCGAAAAATTCTCTGATTTTATTTTCGAGGTATCGTTTGTAAGGTGCTTTAACATACTGGGGTAAATTGGCGTAAAATGCAAAAACCGGGGTTGCGGTGGGCAACTGTGTTACGTATTTTATTTTAATCAGTTTGCCTTTATTGGTCGGAGGCGAAAACTTTTCGATGGCATCGAGCATGTATTCGTTCAATTCCGAGGTTTTAACTTTTTTCTTTCGACAATTATATACCTCCATGGCTTTTTCGAAAGCTTTCAACACTCGTTGCTTGGTTATTGCCGAGGTAAATATTACCGGTACGTCGGTAAAAGGGGCAATACGCTCTTTAATGGTTTCGGTAAAGGCTTTGGTGCTGTTTTGGTCTTTTTCAACCAAATCCCATTTGTTTACAAGAATAACCAAGCCTTTTTTATTTTTCAAAATCAGGTTGAAGATGTTTACATCCTGTGCTTCGATACCACGGGTTGCATCAATCAGCAACAAACATACGTCGGCTGCTTCAATAGCGCGTATTGAGCGCATTACCGAATAAAATTCAAGATCTTCGTGTACCTTTCCTTTTTTGCGTAGCCCGGCGGTATCGGTAAGGATAAAATCGTGCCCAAATTTGTTGTATCGGGTAAAAATCGAATCGCGTGTAGTACCGGCAATATCGGTAACGATATGGCGTTCTTCGCCAGTTATTGCGTTAATAATCGACGATTTTCCAACGTTTGGACGCCCAACAATGGCGAATCGGGGAATATCATCGTCGTTTTCAAGCTCTCTTTTTTCGGGAAAGGCATCCACCACTTTATCGAGCAGGTCGCCTGTTCCGCTACCGTTAATCGACGAGATGCAAAATATATCGCCAAGTCCGAGGTTGTAAAATTCGTACGAATCATTAATCCGGGTATTGTTATCAACCTTGTTAACAGCAACAACTACAGGTTTGTCGATTTTTCGTAAGAGTTGTGCTATGGCATCGTCGAGGTCGGTAATGCCGCTTTCAACATCTACTACGTAAATAATTACATCGGCCTCGTCGATGGCCAGATGAACCTGTTTGCGAATTTCTTCTTCAAACACATCGTCGGAGTTGGTTACATAACCACCGGTATCGATTATGGAAAATTCATGCCCGTTCCATTCGCCTTTTCCATAGTTGCGGTCGCGTGTTACGCCCGATTCATCATCGACAATGGCCGTACGCGATTCAACAATGCGGTTAAAAAGTGTTGATTTACCCACGTTAGGTCGGCCAACAATTGCTACTATATTGTTCATATATTTATTTTGCTGTTAATTGTTATTTTTATTAATGCATATCGTAACCAAAGCCACGCAATTTTTTTTCTTCGTCGCGCCAGTCTTTGCTTACTTTAACATACAAGTCGAGGAAAACTTTTTTGCTAAAGAATTCCTCAATATCTTTTCGGGCTTCGATGCCTACCCTTTTGATGGCTTTTCCCTGGTGTCCAATAATGATGCCCTTTTGGGTTTCGCGGTTTACATAGATAATTGCCCTTATACTCAGCATTTTCTCATCTTCTTTGAACTCTTCTACTTCAATTTCAACCGAATACGGAACCTCTTTCTGGTAGTGCAACAGTATTTTTTCGCGAATAATTTCCTGAACAAAAAAACGTTCGTTGCGGTCGGTAAGTTCGTCTTTTGGAAAAAAAGCCGGGCTTTCGGGTAATTTTTCAATAATCATGTTGAAAATGGGTTCAACATTGAATTTTTCTTTGGCCGAAACCGGAACAATCTCTGCTTCGGGCAATATTTCGTGCCATTTTTCATATAAACCGAGTACTTCCTCCTGGTTCGACAAATCGATTTTGTTTATAAGCAGGATAACAGGCGTGCCCGATTTCTGTATTTTCTCAATGTAATCGGTGTTTTTATCAAATGTTTCAATTACATCGGTTACATACAGAATCACGTCGGCATCGCCAATGGCGGTGTCAACATATTTCAGCATGTTTTCCTGTAATTTGTAATTAGGTTTCAGAATGCCCGGGGTATCGGAATATACAATTTGAAAATCGTCGCCACTAACAATACCTTTTATGCGGTGGCGGGTAGTTTGCATTTTTGATGTAATGATGGAAATTTTTTCGCCCACCAGTGCATTCATCACGGTTGATTTTCCAACGTTTGGATTGCCTATTATGTTTACAAAACCTGCTTTGTGTGTCATTTTTTTTTGCTTTAATTACGAATCTTATCGGAATAATATCAAATAAGATTTTTCACTTTTGAATTGATATCGGCCCATTGTTCATCGTTCATGCGGGCTCCGTAAACGGTTATAACGTTGCCGGCAACCAGAGAGGCAATTTTTCCGCAGGTTTCGAGCGAATAATTGCACGAAAAACCGTATAAAAATCCGGCTGCATACAAATCGCCTGCTCCCGTTGTATCGATGCATCTTGTACCAATGGTTTCTACTTTAATAATTTCGTTGCTGTTTTTGATAATTGAGCCGGTTTTGCCGGTTTTAACCACTACAATATCGCAGTATTCCGACAAGGCCTTGCTTGCTTCTTCGGGTTCGAAACCGGTGAAAGCCTTTGCTTCTTCCTCGTTGGCAAAAATAATGTCGATATAATCGGTGGCTATTTCTTTTAAAAAGTCGAGATTTTCTTCTACAACATTATAGCTGGCAAGGTCGAGTGCGATGGTAAGCCCGGCTTTGCGAGCCATTTCGGCTGCTTTCCGAACTAAATCGTGATTTTGAACCAGGTATCCCTCGATGTATGCAATATCGTAGCCTCTGAATAAATCTATGGTTATTTCGTCGGGCGAAAGTTCAACTGCTGCGCCCAGATATGTAGCAAAAGTACGTTCCGAGTCGGGTGTAACCAAAGCCAGTGCAACCCCGGTTGAGGTCTTGCTATGAAACATTTGAGGTTTTACGCCAATTTTTTCGAGTTCCTGTTCGTATTTTTTACCCAGTTCGTCGGTGCCGGTTTTTCCAATAAAACCGGCTTCGGCACCTAAATAGGCTAAACCGTGTATGGTATTTGCCACCGAACCACCCGGAGCCAGTATTTGCTCGTACTTGACGGATTGTGTGTTTATATTGTTTGAAGTTTCGGCATCAACTAAGGTCATGCTGCCTTTGGGCAGGTTGTTTTTTGTAAGCAGCTCCTCATCGGTTAATTTGACTACAATGTCCATTAACGCGTTTCCTATTCCAATTATACTTTTTTTTGAGCTCATAAATTAAACGTTTTAAATTTTTCCTTAAAAGAACAGACAAACACGAAAGGTTTGAAAATTCACCTTTTAAGGCATTTTACATTGAATTTGCAAAAATAACAAAATGCAACAAGAAGCCGCTTTCAAAAAGGGTTCTTTAACGAATTAATTAACAATTAGATGCAGATAAGAAGTTAAATGAGTGAATAAAATCCGGTTCAGACTATAAATCGGATTGGTTTAGCTCTGCCTGATTCTTTCTGGAAAGGCTTTTAACAACAAGTTTGTACGAATGATCTATCCATTTTTTGACAAAATTATCGGGTACTGTTTCGTGAATAATTATGGTGTTCCAATGTTTCTTGTTCATGTGATAACCGGGCGTTACAAATGAATACTCTTCGCGCAGTTTTATGGCGATTTCGGGATTGCATTTTACGTTTACCATTAAATCGCCTTCAAGGTCGGTTAGAGCAAACATTTTATTTTTCACTTTAAAAACCAATGATGTCTCATCAAAGGGGAAGTCTTCGGTAGCGCCTTTTTTCGATAGACAATAGTCTCGGAGCGATTCAATATTCATGCTTTGGTTTTTTAAAATGGCAAAATGTTTCTTGTAAAAGTAAGTAAAAAGTCAAAAAAAACGCCTTCTCTTTTCGGAGAAGGCGTTTTTGTATTCTGAAAGATTCAGGTATAAACTATTCTGAAAATTTTGCTGCCAGGTATTCGCGGTTAAGGCGTGCAATGTGCGAAATGCTGATTGATTTTGGGCATTCAAGCTCGCAGGCACCGGTGTTGGTACATCCGCCAAATCCCAGTTCGTCCATTTTGGCTACCATGTTGCGGGCACGGCGTTTGGCTTCAACTTTGCCCTGTGGAAGTTTAGCCAATTGCGAAACTTTAGCGGCTACAAACAACATAGCCGACGAGTTTTTACAAGTAGCAACACATGCGCCGCAACCAATACACGCAGCAGCGTCCATAGCTTCTTCGGCATCGTCCTGTCCAATGGGTATGGCATTACCATCGGGGATACCACCGGTATTTACCGATACAAAGCCACCGGCTTGCTGAATTTTCTCGAAAGCAGTGCGGTCAACAATCAGGTCTTTGATTACCGGGAAAGCTCCGGCACGCCAAGGCTCAATGGTAATGGTGTCGCCTTCGTTAAATTTGCGCATATGCAACTGGCAGGTTGTAATTTCGCGGTCGGGGCCATGGGCGCGGCCGTTGATGTACAAACTACACATACCGCAAATGCCTTCGCGGCAGTCGTGGTCAAAGGCAATTGGGTCTATGCCTTCGAGTATGAGCTTATCGTTCAGTATATCGAGCATCTCGAGAAAGGAACTGCCCTGCGAGATATTTTCAATCTCGTAAGTTTCGAAGCGCCCTTTTTCCTTCGGGCTGTTTTGCCTCCAAACTTTTATGTATAATTTTTTTAATATTATATCTGCCATTACTTTAGATTTTAGATGTTTAGATATGAGTACAGAGACCTCATTTTTTATTTGTCAGTGTTTGTTTGAAACTATATATCATCTTTTGAATTTCCTGAATTTGAGAGTCAATTTTCAAAAATTCTTCATCGGTTATAAAGTCTAAGTCACTTGACAAAATCATTAATGTTTCCAATTCAAAAGCACTGCCATTAGAAATATCCAGAAACCGGTTCAAGTCAGGATTGGTATTTCTTCCGCATCCTTCAGCAATATTTGCAGGAATGGATACAGCACTTCTCCTTATTTGTGAAGTCATACCGTATAATTCTTCAGCCGGAAAATTTTTAGTTATTAGATAAATATCTTTAACTAAAAATCGTCCTTTTTGCCAAACCTTCAGGTCTTTAAATCTATGCATAACTTTCAATTTATCTCAGTACTCAAATCTCTCAATCTGTTTACTAATTGTTTATTTGTAACTACGTTGAGTTAATTCTACATTTTCGAAAACAAGGTCTTCTTTGTTCAGAACAGGGTCTTTGTCGTCGCCTTTGTGTTCCCAGCACGATACGTAAGTGAAGTTTTTATCGTCGCGTTTTGCTTCACCTTCTTCAGTAGCAGATTCATCACGGAAGTGTCCGCCGCATGATTCGTTACGGTCGAGCGCATCCTGTGCCATTAAAATACCCATTTCGATAGCATCGGCTACGCGGCCTGCTTTTTCGAGTTCGGGATTCAGGTTGTTTAATTCACCCGGAACAAGCACATCTTTCCAAAACTCTTCCTTGAGTTTTTTAATACCATCAATGGCTTTTTTCAGACCTTCGGCATTACGGCTCATTCCTACGTAGTCCCACATATAGTGACCCAGTTGTTTGTGGAAATAATCAACTGTTTTGCTTCCTTTAATATTGAAAAGTTTTTCGAGACGGCCTGTAACGGCTTTTTCGGCTTCTTTAAATTCAGGTGCGTTGGTGTCAACCTTAGGCGTCATAATCTCGTTTGCCAGGTAATCACCAATGGTGTATGGCAAAACAAAATATCCGTCTGCCAATCCCTGCATCAAAGCCGAAGCACCCAGCCGGTTTGCACCGTGGTCGCTGAAGTTTGCCTCTCCGATAGCGTACAACCCGGGGATGTTGGTCATCAGGTTGTAATCAACCCAAAGTCCGCCCATCGAGTAGTGAATAGCCGGGTAAATCATCATCGGCTCTTTATACGGGTCGGTATCGGTAATTTTTTCGTACATCTGGAAAAGGTTTCCATATCGGGCTTTAATTACATCGACACCCAAACGCTCGATTGAGTATTTGAAATCGAGATAAACCGCTTTACCGGTGTTGTTTACACCAAATCCGGCATCGCAGCGCTCTTTGGCTGCACGCGAAGCTACGTCGCGAGGCACCAGGTTACCATAGCTCGGGTAACGGCGTTCGAGGTAAAAGTCGCGGTCTTCTTCGGGTATATCATTTGGGCCGATTTCACCTTTTTGAAGTTTTTCGGCATCTTCTTTTTTCTTTGGAACCCATACACGTCCATCGTTACGCAACGATTCCGACATCAGAGTCAGTTTCGATTGCTGGTCGCCATGAACCGGGATACAGGTTGGGTGAATTTGCACAAAGCAGGGATTTCCGAACCATGCGCCTTTTTTGTAACACTGCCAAGCTGCCGAGCCATTACAGCCCATTGCGTTGGTCGAAAGGAAGAAAACGTTTCCGTAACCTCCGGTAGCTACTACTACAGCATGAGCACCGTAGCTTTTAACTTCGCCGGTAACCATATTGCGGGTAACAATTCCTTGAGCTTTTCCGTCTTTAACAACCACGTCGAGCATTTCGTGGCGGGTGTACATTTTAACCGAACCTTTAGCAATTTGGCGGTTTAGTGCGCTGTAGGCACCTAGCAGGAGTTGCTGACCGGTTTGTCCGCGGGCATAAAATGTACGGCTTACCAGTACACCGCCAAATGAGCGGTTAGCAAGTGTGCCACCGTATTCGCGGGCAAAAGGAACGCCTTGTGCCACACATTGGTCGATAATGAGTGGTGAAACTTCGGCTAAACGATATACGTTTGCTTCGCGCGAACGGTAGTCGCCACCTTTAATGGTATCGTAAAATAAGCGATAAACCGAGTCGTTATCGTTTTGGTAGTTTTTTGCAGCATTGATACCACCCTGTGCGGCAATAGAGTGTGCCCGACGGGGGCTGTCCTGGTAGCAAAAAGCCTGTACATTGTAGCCCAGTTCGCCAAGCGATGCGGCAGCCGAAGCTCCGGCCAAGCCGGTACCTACTACAATAACATCCAATTTTCGTTTGTTCGCAGGGCTTACAACTTTGATGTCGGACTTATGTTTCGACCATTTTTCAGCCAAAGGCCCTTGCGGTATTTTATTTTCAATTTTACTCATAACTGTTGTTTAATCCGATTAAAATTTAATCATGAAATAGAGCGGAATTACGCTGAATCCGATGGCAAAAACCAACCCGATAATTTGGGCTACAACAAAAAAGCGTTTGCGCCATATTTGGTTGTTTAGGCCAATAGTTTGAAACGCCGACCAAAACCCGTGAGTGATGTGCAGCCCGAGTAAAATACCTCCGGCAATGTGAATCAGCGAATAGAACAGACTTTCTTTAAAAAGCGTACTTACCAATTTATAGGCATTTTCCATTTCAACCGGGACACCGGCCTGCATTACAGTTACATGCGACAACAAAGGGTCGCCGGTAATTTTCATTTTCCACCAAAAACTGTAAATGTGAAGTCCTAAAAATACCAGGATTAAACCTCCCAGTATGAACATGTTACGCGACACCCAGGTGCTGTTAACCGATTGGTTGGTTTTGTTGTAGCCTACCGGGCGGGCTCGCATGTTTTGTATGGTAATTACAATCGACCATACAATGTGAATAACAAAACCTAGTGCAAGAACAGGTTCCATTATTTTAATTAACGGGTTTGTCGCCATAAAATGGGCCGCCATGTTGAACAATTCTCCTTTATCGTCGAATATCAGTAACAGGTTTAGTGATAAGTGTACGATAATAAACATTACAAGGAATAAACCGGTAATGCTCATGAAGAATTTACGGCCGATAGAAGCGCTCAAAAAACTTCCTTTGCTCATAAGTAAATAGTTTATTGTTGTTTAAGCTTTATATAAATACTAAAAAGAACCACAAAAGTAGGTTTTATGGGCAATTAACGCAATAAATTAAAAGCCAAAACTTCTTATTTATAATTAGTCTTAAAACTTTTGGAGCAAATTTTCGATAAAACACAACTAATGAACAGAAGAACAGATAATAACGAGGTTTTTAGATATGTTAAGTTCGTGTAATGTATTGTGGTTTATGTGGTAATTAGTAATACTGATGTTTTGATGTTAATTTTTTAGTATTTTTGACGAAGGGATTATTTAAACGAAGTAAACATGGTTTTGATTACACGAATGGGGGTTTTTGCGTGTTTTATTTTTTTGCTTATGGCATGTTCAGAAGACACACCCGACAGCGATGGAATTCCACAAGGCGAAATTGAGTTAACAAATAGCTCACCTCAAAGAATTAGCGATGACATTATTCTTGAACTTACGGAAGTTGCCGATACGCGTTGCCCGGTTGGGGTTGTTTGTTCATCGGCTGGGAGTGTTGAACTTTCGTTTATCGTATATCATACAGGTGGTTCGTATAATAAAACAATCAACTTCAATCCCATTAGCGAAAGTACCTGTGATACCATCCAAAATTTAGACGTTTGTATAAAAGAGGTGCTACCATACCGGTATGTTGGTCAGGAACTTCAACTCGAAGATTACCGGGTTATTTTTGAAGTTGAAAAAGCTCAGTAAGCTTTTTTACGATTTTATTTTAACAAAACTATTCCTATTTTTGCACTCGATTAACCGGTGCTTTTCCGGTGCAAAATCTCCAAACACGAAAATGGAAAAACGATTATTATACATCTTTCTGAGTGTTATGCTTTTTCCTGCTATACTTTCGGCGCAAAGCTCCAAGGTTGTAGGCGATTTCAGAGCTCGAACAACGCTTAAGCTTGAGAAAGAACTGGTGAAAAATCTGAAAGGTTTTGCCGAATTTGAATTTGGTTTAGAGCAGGATTTATCGAAAATTGGAAAAATACATGGTGAGGCCGGAATTGAATTTGCACCGGCAAAATTTCTCGACCTCGAAGCCAAATATCGCTTCACCAAAAATCGTAAAAATTATAGCGTAAACTACAAATACACGCACACTTATGCTCTTTCGGCACAGTACAACCATCGCTTCGATTTGCTGAAATGTTACCTCAGGCTTCAATTCAAAAATATCGACGACGAAGCTATGTCGTCAACATCTATTGAAGACCTTCGAAAAATTGTTAAACCCCGGCTAAAAGCGAAGTACGACATTTGGGGTACACGCTTTTCTCCTTATGTGCTCTCTGAGCTGTACTTATCGGCTCACAAGTTTCATTTTGAACCCACCAAACTAAAAAATTGCATTGGAATTGAATATTCATTTTATAATAAAAGTGAATTGGGTGTGTATTACCGAAACGACCGTGAATTAAATAATTATCTGCCTTATATGTATCATACCATAGGTTTTAGCTATTGTATTACGTTATAAAATCGAATATGAATCGCCTTCTCCTCATCTCTCTGTTATTGTTTATCTTTGTTACATCGTGTTATGAAGAGATGGAGTTTGCGCCTCATCCCGATGGTATTTCAGCATCTTTTAACTTAAACGGTAAACCAACTGCATGCGACTCCGAACAATTGTTTATGCTTTACCCGGTTGAACATTTTGGGAACTTTAGTGCCGTGCTTAATTGCCAGCCAAATTTTACTATTTATATAGATGGCAAATATATCGAAGATGGCGACAGCTGCCACTTTGGGGTTATTGGTAAAGAAACCGAAAGTATCATCGAAATTGTTAACCCATCGGGAAAAAAGAGCAACTACCGGCTGTTTTTTACTACGCTGCCTGTTGTAAAGTTCGAATACAATTACAAAAAGATACTGGACGAACCCAAGGGACCTTCGCGCTTTTCAATGATAACACACGATTCAGATTTTTCGGCAAAATGTTGTGGTATTGAAACCCGGGGAGGAACAGCCAACCGAAGACCTAAAAAATCGTTTGGGTTTGAATTTTGGAATAATTATGAATGCCGCGAAAGCCGGGATACCTCGCTTTTGGATATGTACACCGACGACGACTGGATACTGGATGCTGTTTACAACGACCGCTCTCGAATGCGCAACAGGGTTTCGTTTGATATTTGGGACATGATGCAACGCGATGCCCTAAGCCGGAATTGCGATGTTCTTTACTCGTCGGTTAAAGGCAACTATGTTGAGCTGTTTTTAAATCAGGAATACCAGGGGCTGTATTGTCTTTCGGAACGTGTGGAAGGCAAAATGCTGGGTATAACACCCGAGCGAAGTGGACAACAGGGCTATTTGTATAAGTCAGAAGGTTGGAATGATGTTACTCGCTTAAAAGAATTGCCTGATACAACTGTCGATTTTGAAAACAAATGGCACGACTGGGAGCAAAAACTACCCGACCCCGACCAGCAACTGGTGTGGAAACCTTTGTATCGGTTTGTTGATTTTATGGCTAACAGCTCCGACAAAGAGTTTTGCAGGCACGTAAACGAATACCTGGTGCTCGATCAGGTAATTGATTTTTATATTCTTATAAACCTGATATACGGAATCGATAACGTGGGGAAAAATTATATGCTGGCTTCAAGGTCGGCTCAAAGTCCTTTTTATATTCTTCCGTGGGACATGGATGCTACCTGGGGGCGTAACCATAGGGGCGATGAAACAAAACACAACGATGTGGTGAAGTTCCGTGTTTTCGAACGCTTAATGAAACTGAATCCTTCTGAATTTAAGCAACGCCTAAAAAGCAGGTACAAGAGCCTCCGTGAAGATAAACTGTCGGATAAGTCGCTGATGGCCATATTTGAAAATTACGCTAAATTGCTTGTCGAATCGGGTGCACATCAACGAAACAATTCGGTTTGGGACGAAGAAAAATCCGATATACAGCAAGAACTTGAATATATTTCGGACTGGCTTTCAATGCACAGCCAATACCTCGATAACTACATCGACACCTTAGAACTGGCCGAAACAAACTAATCGCTTTTTATAATAATTGTCCGTCTGATCTTTTTAAATTGCTTTCAGTAAGGTGTTTAGATGAAATCAGTAGTTCGTCAATACTTTTTGAA
>JAFGGY010000182.1 GCA_016930365.1 Prolixibacteraceae bacterium
ACTTATTTCACCGCCGACCCCGCACCGATGGTATACAATGGCACTGTGTATCTTTACACATCGCACGATGAAGATTCAACGGTGAATAATTTTTTCACCATGTACGATTGGCGTTGCTATTCATCGACCGATATGGTAAACTGGACAGATCATGGTGCGGTGGCATCACTCAAAAATTTCTCTTGGCATCAGAAAACTAATGGAGCTTGGGCGCCTCAATGTATCGAACGAGATGGTAAATTTTATTTATATGTGCCAATTCATGGCGAAGGAATTTCGGTGTTAACATCCGATTCGCCAACTGGTCCTTTCGTTGACCCTCTTGGTAAACGCCTCATCGACAGCGACCATATTTGGCAAGATATAGACCCAACAATTGCAATTGACAACAGCGGGCAAGCATTTTTATATTGGGGAAATCCTCAGTTATGGTACGTTAAATTTAATAAAGATATGATTTCGTACGACCGTAGTATTGGTCAAAATGGAATTGTCTCTATTGAAATGACCGCTGAAGGCTTTGGCTCAAAAGCCGGTCGCGATGGAAAACCCGGAACAACATACACCGAAGGTCCTTGGTTTTACAAACGTAACAACCTGTATTACATGATTTATGCTGCTGCCGGCATTCCGGAATTTATCGCCTATTCAACCGCCACCTCGCCCGAAGGTCCTTGGAGCTATAAAGGAAACATTATGGAGCGTGCTCCTCAATTAGCTTTTACAAACCATTCGGGTATCATTGATTTTAAAGGAAATTCATACATTTTTTATCACGATCAGGATTTGTCTAAAGGACAAGGTTTTAAACGTTCAGTTAGTCTTGAGCAATTCAAATATAATGCTGATGGTAGTATACCACTTATCGTACCAACAAAAGAGGGTGTAAAACAAAGTGTTGGCAATTTAAATCCATTCACAAAAGTTCAGGCCGAAACCATTGCATGGTCTGAAGGTTTAAAAACAGAATCAGACAAAGAAACTGGTGTTTACGTTACTAATATAAACAATGGCGATTACATCAAAGTGCGTAGTGTTGATTTTGGTAAAAGTACTAATAAATTTGAAGCAAACGTGGCATCAGCTTCGGTAGGAGGTAAAATTGAAATTCGAATCGACAGTCGCGATGGTGAACTACTTGGCACTTGCGAAGTGAAAAACACCGGCGGATGGCAAAAATGGGATATTGAATCGTGCAAAGTTAATAAAACACAGGGCATTCACGATCTTTATTTTGTATTTACAGGAGGAGATGGTCAATTATTTAATTTCGATTGGTGGTCGTTTAAATTTAATCACAAGCATCCGAAATTTTAAAATTTGAAAAGCCCGCAGAATTCCTTATTTTTGTCTTGCACAAAAAAAATAAAATTTATGGGACTCTTCAGGCAGAACAAAAATAACAATGAATAACTTATAAAACAAATTATAGACTTGGTTCCTAAGTGGATTTTACAAAGCTGTATTAGTAGTTTCAACTCGGACAAGGGATGTAGCAAATATAAGACTTATGACCAATTTGTGGCTTTAACTTTTGGACAGCTAAATAAGTGTCAGTTTGTCAATGACATATCTTTAGGCATAGGTATTTGTGAAACCCTGGTGTGGCAACGAAAAATCTTTCGAATGTTTGTGAAATTTAATTAATCATTAATATAAAGAATTATGAAAAGAATCACACTTTCTATTTTTTTAACAGTAATGGTATTATTTGGGATGAAAGCCCAAAATTCATTGCTTCCAACATTTCCAAATGTTTCAGCAAAGCAACCTTTAAACAGTGTTGAAATGGGCAACTGGGAAACTTTTTCTGAAATTAAAATTGATATTCCTATCGCCCAAGGTCCGTTTGAGCCAACATGGGAATCTATTGAAAAGAATTATCCGGGTGAGCCGGATTGGTTGCGCGAAGCAAAATTTGGTATTTGGGTTCATTTTGGACCCCAGGCTGCTGGCGAAAGTGGCGATTGGTATGCTCGGAATCTTTACAAACAAGGTCATTTAGCTAACGAAAATCATCTGAAAAGATATGGACATCCGTCTGAAGTAGGCTACAAAGAAGTACTTCGAGATTGGAATCCAACCAAGCTCGATCCTGCTAAATTAACCAAAATTTATGAAGATGCCGGAGCTCGTTTCTTGATGATACAAGGTGTGCACCACGATAACTACGATTTATGGAACTCAAAATACCATCAATGGAACTCTGTTAACATTGGCCCCAAACGCGATATACTTGGTGAATGGATAAAAGCTTGTCGCGCCAATGATATGCACTACGGCGTAACTTTTCATCACGAGTACACATGGTGGTGGTGGCAAACTGCTTTTGGATGCGATAAAGAAGGCGATAAAAAAGGTGTGCCCTATGATGGTAATTTAACTATGGCCGATGGAAAAGGCAAATGGTGGGAAGGTTACGACCCCCGCCTACTTTACGGTATCGACCTTCGCGAATACAAAGATGTTGAAGCAAATGCACACTCAGGTTGGACACCAGCACCGGCAGGAATTTTTTCGAACCATTTAGAATATGCCCAGTGGTATTCCACACAGTGGGCTCTTAGAATGATGGATGTGGTTGAAAATTACGATCCTGATTTTATTTATACCGACGGAACAGTGCAAGGTCCTTTTACCGGTAACGGAACCGGAACTGGTATAAAATCGAACGCAATGCCGCTTGTTATGGCGGATTACTACAATCGTACGCTTAAAAATCGTGGTAAAGTTAATACCTTTAGTATTGTTAAATTTCGACACAAAACCAACGGTACTGTTAATACTGAGGAATTTGGAGTTCCCGCCGACATTAAAACCGACCAACCTTGGATTGCAGAAGCACCCGTGGGCGACTGGTTTTACTCACCCGATTTTACTTATGACTCAGGTATGATGATACGATACGTAATTGAAGCTATTGCTCGTGATGGAAATGCGGCTCTTTGCATTTCGCTTTTACCTGATGGGTCGCTCAATCAAGCTAGTGAAAAAATGTTGAAGGAAGTTGGTGTGTGGATGCGCCGAAACGGAGAAGCTGTTTATGGAAGCCATGCTTGGAAAATTCCCGGCGAAGGTGAAATAATAGATGGTAAATTGAAAATGCTTCCCGGCGGTGGTCTGAGACAAAAACATGCCGATTTTAAATTTGATGTTCAGGATTTTCGATTCACTGTTGGTAAAAATGGTTCTTTATTCGCATTTTGCATGATTGTTCCCAAAGCAGGCAGCAAATTAAAGATTAAAGCTCTTGGTTTGGATAATAAAAATCTTGACAAACCAATAAAAAATGTAACCCTACTCGGATACAATGGTAACTTAAAATGGAAACAAGAAACTGATGGACTTGTGGTTACTTGTCCGGGCAAGATGCCTTATGCCACATCGATTGTTTTCAGAATTGAATAAAATTTATGGTTTCACTTATCTTATATCAAAAAGGTGAAACTTCCATGAAATCTTTGCCAAAGTTTTAAATTTTGGCAAAGATTACACATAAAACAATGAAAAGGTCATTGACCTTACATATAAAAAATCACAATATAATTAATTAAAAATTATATGTTTATATCCAAATTAATAAGTTGTGTATTTGTAGCTTTTGTTTTTATTTTGGCAAGTGGTTATACTACAAAAGGACAAGATTTTAAACAAAGAAATTACATTGATACTATAAATTCAAAAAACGCTTTTCGGATAGTTGCGAAAGAGAAAGCTGCGCAAATTTTCATCGACCCCAACGATGAAAAAGGTGTTGCCAGAGCAGCAAAAGACTTGGCAGATGACATTGGCAAAGTTTCCGGCATTAAAGCTCAGGTTTTTGAGGATGTAAAAACACCCAAAGGTTCAATTTTGATTGGAACTATCGGCTCAAGCCGAATTATCGACAAACTTATTGCCGACAAAAAAATTGATGTATCGGAAATAAAAGGACAATGGGAATCTTACCTAATTCAGACGGTTGATGGTAATCTTGTTATTGTAGGTAGCGATCGACGTGGAACTATTTACGGTATTTATGACGTTTCGGAGAATATCGGAGTTTCGCCATGGTATTGGTGGGCTGATGTACCCGTAAAGAAAAATAAAGCTTTATATGTTAAAGCTGGTCGCTATCTACAAAAATCACCCAAAGTAAAGTATCGTGGTATTTTTATTAACGATGAAGAACCTTCGTTTGGTGGTTGGGCTCGCAATAAATTCGGAGGTATCAATTCAAAAATGTACGCACACATGTTCGAACTGATATTAAGACTCAAAGGAAACTACCTTTGGCCGGCAATGTGGGGAAAATCATTCAACGAAGACGATCCTTTGAATCCTGTTGTGGCTAATGAGTATGGTATTATCATGGGTACCTCTCATCACGAACCCATGATGCGTTCTCATACCGAATACACTAGCCGGAAAAATGAAGTCGGAGCTTGGAATTATTCAACAAATAAAACAAACTTGGACAAATTTTTTACCGATGGACTCGAACGAAATAAAAAATACGACAACCTTATCACAATTGGTATGCGTGGCGATGGCGACGTGGCTCTTAGCGATGAAGGTGATGAAAAAAACATTGAAACACTTCGTCAGGTTGTGAAAGGACAACGCGAAATAATTCAAAAGGTATACAACAAAAATCCTTCGGAGGTGCCGCAAATGTGGGCTATTTTTACCGAAGTACAAAGATATTACGATGCCGGATTAAATGTACCCGATGATGTTTTATTATTGTTTTGCGACAACAACTGGGGCTACATTCGCCGAACCGGACCCGAAAAAGAAAAAAATCGAATTGGTGGTATGGGGTTGTATTATCACATTGATATGAATGGTGGTCCGTGGAACGACCGATGGATAAATACAACAACGGTTCCTAAATTGTACGAACAGTTCAACCTGGCTTATCGCACAGGGCTCAACGATCTTTGGGTGGTAAACGTTGGCGACTTAAAACCAAAGGAATTACCAATCGACTTTATTCTTCGTTACGCATGGAATCCTGATTTTTATAACCCCGACAATCTTAAAAACTATACTATTGATTGGGCTACACGAATTTTTGGTGCCGAACATGCCGAGGAAATCGCCGACATTGTATCCAAATACTCAAAATATAACCTTTGGCGGAAACCAGAAGTGCAAAGCACAACAATATTCAGTATCGTAAACCATCACGAAACCGATAGCGTGCTTAGTGCGTGGCATGCTTTGACTCAGCAAGTAGAAACATTACGCCCAAAAATTCCAACCGAAGCGCAAGACGCATTTTATCAACTTGTTTATTATCCTGCAAAAGCATCGGCTGGGGTGGCAGAAATTTACATTGCCGCTGCGCGAAATAATTTATACGCCCAGCAAGGTCGTGTTAGTGCAAACGATTATGCCAAACGTGCCAACGATTTGTTTGAAATCGACAAACAGTTGAGCAACTACTATAATGATGTAATGGCAAATGGTAAGTGGAAGAACATGATGTCTGATGTGCATATCGGTTATGTGCAATGGAACATGCCAAGTGAAAATAAGCTTCCGCCAATGAGCCAAGTACAACCATTGCCAAACCCTAGCATGGGAGTAGCCATCGAAGGTAGCGAGCAAGCATGGCCGGGCGCAGAAACACAGGCGGTGTTACCAACTTTTGATGCCATTCGCAAACAATCGTACTATATTGATATTTTCAATAAAGGTATTGAATCATTTCAATTCGAAGTTAAAACTGATAAACCGTGGATAATATTGAGCAGTACAAATGGAAAAGTTGACCGCGAAACTCGTTTACAGGTGCAAATCGACTGGAAATCAATTCCAATGGGTAAATCCGAAGGCATTATTGAAATTCGTCAAGGTAGCAATGTGGTAAACGTGAAGGTTGAAGCCTTAAATGCGTCTGTGCCAAACGCCAAACGTCCGTTTTTTGGTGGCTTAACCGGCGAGTTTTCAATTCCGACCAATAAATTTAATGCTAATATCGAAGGTAGTGAAGCTAAATGGATAGCTATTCCCGACCTTGGAAGGGCTGATGCTTGCATGGGAGTATATCCGGTTACGTCAGCCAGCGTAATGGGCAAAGACGCTCCGTATTTGGAGTATGATATTCTGGTAAATCAAGATGACAGTATCACAATATGTATTGGCATTCTACCTACTCAAGATATCAATCCGGAGCGTGGCTTGCGATTAGCCGTGGCTTTGAATGACAACGAACCAATGGTTATTGATGCCCGTAAAGGTTTTCATGACGAATTTAGAGAATATACACCGGATAATCTTTCACGGGCTAAATCACTAAAACCTCTTCCGAAAGTTGACAGAAAAATTGCTCTAATCGGTCGTGGCGAACATCGCCGATCCGAAGTGTTCGACAACCAACGTTGGCTCGATATAAAATTAGATGTGAAAAAATCCGGAATCCAAACTTTGAAAATATATATGGTTGATCCTGAAATTGTGATAGAAAAAATAGTGGTAAACCCCGATAACAACCATCCAAGTTATTTTGGCGCACCAACTATTCTAAACAACAATTAATCTGACTAATAACTATGTTGAGATATTAATAATCAACAATAAAATAAAATGAAAAATCGAATTAGATTAGCATTTACAATTATTATTCTTTTTGTCGTGAAGCTTGTTACGGCTCAAAACCCTATTATTCAAACAAAACATACCGCCGACCCTGCGCCATTGGTATATAACGACACTGTTTATCTTTACACCGGGCACGATGAAGACGATGCTTTTGGTTTTAAAATGGAAAATTGGTTGCTCTACACATCAACCGACATGGTCAATTGGACTGATCGCGGCATAATTGCCGGAGTAAAAGAACCCAATAAAACATTTGTCTGGGCTGATGGACATAGTGCATGGGCTGCTCAGTGCATTGCCCGAAACGGTAAGTTTTATTTGTACTGTCCTACCATTCATAAAGGCAAAATGGCTATTGGTGTGGCTGTTGCCGATAGTCCGTATGGACCATTTGTTGATGCTCTTGGCAAACCATTGGTTTTCAGAGAGAGCCATGGCGATTACGACCCTACGATTTTTATCGATGACGACAAACAAGCTTACTTGTATTGGGGTGGAAACGGTCCTTGTTATTACGCAAAATTAAACGAAGATATGATTTCACTTGATGGTGAAATACATACTGCATCTATTGACTTTACCGGAACACCTCCGGAAGCCGCCTTTACAGAAGGTCCGTGGATTTGGAAAAAGAACAATCATTACTATTTGGCTTATGCTTCGCGTTGCTGCCCCGAAGGTATTGGTTATGCCATGAGCGAAAGCCCAACAGGTCCTTGGAAATGTATGGGTACAATAATGGACCCCGATGAGCGGTCGTCCGGCAACCACCCGGGCGTAATTGACTACAAAGGAAGCTCTTATGTTTTTGGTTTCAATTACGAAATCATGAAACGAACTGTATCCAAACACAACGAAAGGCGATCGATTTGTGTCGAAAAAATGACTTACAACAGCGATGGTTCAATTCAGAAACTCCCTTGGTGGACAATAAAAGGTGTACAACAAATAGGTTCTTTAAATCCATATTCAAAAACCGAAGCCGAAACAATGGCTCACAGCGAAGGTGTTAAAACCGAATTTGCAACCGAATGGGAACGCAACATACCATGGGATAAGGGTGCAAAAATTGCCGATAGATTGTATGTAACGTCTATCAACAACGGAGATTACATAAAACTACAAGGAGTCGATTTTGTGAATGGGTCAAAATCAGTCGATGTTAATGTGGCTTCGCTTTATGGCGGCAAAATTGAAATCCGTATCGACAAAATTGATGGACAAATAATAAGTACCGTCAGCGTAAATTCTTCTCGCGAAGGTGATATTTGGAAAACTTTCTCGGCTCCTGTGAGTAAAGTAATCGGCAAACACGATTTATTTTTTGTTTTCAAAGGCGAAAAAGACTTATTCAATTTCGACTGGTGGAAATTCAATTCTAAATAATCTGTAAATAAATCATAAGTAATAGTAATAATATAATGTCGCGTTTCTATTATGCAAAACGCTTAAATATAGCTTAATACAAAAACAAAAAAAGGTCATTAACCTTAAAATAAAATTGAAACTAAATAAAAATAAATTTATATCAATGAAAATTACAAATATGATGAAATTGATGGTTGCCGTCTGGTTTGCAATCATTGGCATAATAAATCAAGCAACGGCGCAAACAGTATGGCTCGATGAGCTTGATTTGAGCGCGGCAACTCAAGGTTACGGTGTGCCGATGAAAAACAAATCGAACGAAGGTAAAACGTTTACAATTGCCGGTGAAAACTTCGAACGTGGCTTTGGTACTCATGCCGTTAGTTCGTTAATGATATTGCTCGAAGGCAAAGCCGCCTCGTTTACAGCTAAAGTTGGGCTCGATGATGAAGTAAAAGGTCAACAACCTGCCGTTGAATTTGAAATTTACGGTGATGGTAAAAAAATATGGTCGAGTGGAATAATGAAACTTGGCGATGCCGCTCGTCCTTGCTCTGTGCAACTCAACGGCATACAGAAACTCGAGCTTGTGGTTGCCGATGGTGGCAATGGCAATTACTACGACCACGCCAACTGGGTCGATGCTAAGTTCGAAACCTCTGGCGTAACTACTTTTAAAACTTACAACCCAATTGCAAGCGAACCTTACATTCTAACACCAAAACCATCCGACAAGCCACGAATCAACAGCGCAAAGGTTTTTGGTGTGCGCCCACGTTCGCCTTTTCAATACCTTGTGGCTGCAACAGGCGACCGCCCAATGACTTTCGCCGCAAGCGGTTTGCCAAAAGGTTTGAAAATTGATGCCAACACAGGTTTAATTACAGGTGTTTTAGCCAAACCCGGAACATTTAAAGTTACACTCACAGCTAAAAATGCAAAAGGCAAAGCCGAAAAACAATTACGCATTGAGTGTGGCGATCGCATTGCTCTCACCCCACCAATGGGCTGGAACAGTTGGAACTGCTTTGCTCACGAAGTATCGGCGGATAGAGTTAAACGTGCTGCCGATGCAATGGTGAAAAGCGGACTTATCAATCACGGTTGGACGTACATCAACATTGACGATTTTTGGGAAAACCATCGCGACTCAAAAGACCAATCATTACGTGGTAAACTACGCGACGATGCAGGATACATAATTCCAAATTCGCGATTTGTGGATATGAAACCTCTTGCCGATTATGTACACAACCTCGGACTTAAAATTGGTTTATATTCAAGCCCCGGTCCTTGGACATGCGGTGGCTGTGTTGGTAGCTACGGGTACGAAAAGCAAGATGCCGAAAGTTATGCCAAATGGGGTTTCGATTATCTCAAATACGATTGGTGTAGCTACGGTAACGTAATAAACGGTTTGCCCGAAAACGACCCTTACAAAGTGTCATCCTTGTCGTACAACGGCGGAGGGGAACTTGCAACAGCTCAAAAACCATTCAAAGTGATGGGAGATTACCTGCAACAACAACCACGCGACATTGTTTTTAGTGTTTGTCAATACGGCATGTCCGATGTTTGGACGTGGGGCGGTTCTGTTGGAGGTAACTGTTGGCGTACCACAAACGACATTACAGATACTTGGGTAAGTGTCAAAAATATAGCCTTAGATCAAGACAAATCCGCGCCGTACGCCAAACCAGGTAACTGGAACGACCCCGATATGCTTGTCGTTGGTCATGTAGGTTGGGGAAACACCCACCCAAGCAAGCTAAAACCCGATGAACAATACTTGCACATCAGCCTTTGGAGTCTTTTCTCAGCTCCGCTTCTTATTGGTTGCGACATGGAAAAACTTGACGATTTCACATTAAACCTTCTCACAAACGATGAGGTTATCGAAATCAATCAAGACCCACTCGGCAAGCAAGCCACTTGCCTACAAACCATTGGCGATTTGCGCATCTACGTCAAAGAACTCGAAGATGGCTCTCGTGCTGTGGGCTTTTGTAACTTTGGTGTCGAGATAGTGGACATTGATTACACCGATTTCGCCAAACTTGGCATCAACGGAAAATTCAACGTACGCGACCTTTGGCGACAAGCCGATATTTGCACCATAAAAACCGGAGCCGATAAGCTCGACATAAAAGTGCCTGCGCATGGAGTGGTGCTTTACAAACTAACACCAGCGAAATAGGCTATACTCAAAACATGAGAGATTTGTTTTTTTGTAATCACATAGAAATATGGGGTTGTATCAAAAGTATTAATTTTTGGTATTAGCCACGAATGCAC
>JAFGGY010000183.1 GCA_016930365.1 Prolixibacteraceae bacterium
ATCAAAAAAGACAAGCGGATATTGACAGATATTATAAGAAAACTTAATTTGGTAAAGTAGAATTAGTAATATTGTTGAATATTTTTATAAATAACTCAGACTATGTCGAAACGAACCATCCTAATCACACTATCAGCAATACTTATATCGCTTGCAGCCGCATTTTTACTATTCAAACCCACTATAAAACCAATCGATACCGATATATACAATGCGGTATCGCCAACAGCACCGGTAATTATGAAGATTAACAATCTGAATAATTTTCTCGAACTGAATAAAAACGAATTGGCCAACTCGTTGCAATCTGTTGAGCAAATAGGCCAAAGCGCCCAATCCATTCGTCATTTCATAGATCTATTCAATGCCGACAACGAATTCGAACAGCTTGTTTTCAAAAACGAATGTATTGTTTCACTCAACAACAGTGGCAAAAACGACATCACTCCCCTGATGATTATTGCCATCTCGAATAAGCAACAAAAGGAGTTAGCTTCAAATATTATCGACCGCCTGCAATCGGAAGTTAAAGCAACCATCACAACCCGAAAATACAACAAAACGAATATTGTTGAATATTTTAAAGGAGACACAAGTTTCTACATATCGCTGCGCAACGATGCTTGCCTTATTAGTCCAAAATCGGTTATTCTGGAAGAAGCTTTACGCCTTATCGACAGCAACGAGCCAACACTCGACACTAATTTTTTCGACTTACTAAAAACCGCAGGACGGCAAGCCGATGCCAATATTTTTATAAACCATTCGACAGCCGGCTTAATGCTCGAAAAATTTGTTTCAAAACGACTCGAACAAAAAACCATACTTCTGAAAAGCTATGCCCAATGGACCGAGGTCGATCTCACAATCGACAAAAACCGGTTGTTAATGAGCGGATTCAGCAGCGCCCCTTCGCTCGACCATCATTTTGCCAACACCTTGTACAATCAACAACCCGAAACTTCGGGTATCGATAAAATTTTACCAGCCTCAACGGCTTACTACACCTCGCTTATCCTTTCGGATGCTCCCTTGTTTTTTGCCGATTATACCCGGCATTTGCAAAAAAGAAACCTGATTTTTAACCGCGAAAACCAGTTTCTTACCATCGAGAAGCAAACCGGCTTTAAAATCGAAGAACTTTTTATCGAATTACTTAATAAAGAAGCCGCATTGGCGGGAATAAGTATCGACCAGAAAAACCCCGAATCGGGGCTTGTTTGGATTGTGGAAACCAAAAGCGGAAGCACCGCCTTTAAAAAAGTTATGGAACTGCAAAAGGCCTATTATAAAGACAAAGACATTAACCTGGCAGAATTACAAAAAGAATATGCTATTGATGCTGATACAAAATTCAACATTTACCGTTTTCCGTATGCCAATTTACCCGAAATAATATACGGCAGCATATTTAACAATGCCCAAACAAACTGGTTTGCCCAGTACAACAATTATCTCATTTTTGGCGACTCTTACCGTACGGTTACACGCCTGCTTCATGCCAATGTTTTGGGCGAAACCCTGGCTGCATCGGTCGATTACAATTTGTTTAAATCGAACATGAACAATCGCAGCAACCTTTCTTTTTATTGCAACACCTCGGCATCGCTACCACTTGCATCGCTATTGTTTAACAACGAACTAACCAATAACATTGCCACCAACGACGAGCTTCGAAAATTTAAAGCATTTACCTGGCAAGTGAGTTCAACCGGCAGTATGCTGTATAATAATGCAACCCTTGCCTACAACCCAGTGGTGAAATCGAAACCTCAAACCGTGTGGCAAAGCCATTTAGAAGCTCCTTTCGATTTTAAACCAAAATTTGTAACAAACCATTACGACCCCAAAAACAAAGAGGTAGTAATACACGACAACCAAAACAATTTGTACTTAATAAATAATGTGGGGCGCATATTGTGGAAGATAAAACTTAACTCGCCCATTTTGGGTGAAATACATCAGATTGATTATTTCAGAAACGGGAAACTACAGTATCTTTTCAATACCGAGAACAAGCTTCACATGGTCGATCGAGAAGGCAACTATGTGAAAGGTTTTCCGGTTAACTTCAGAGAAAAAGCCACTTGCGGTGTTTCTGTTTTCGACTACGACAACAACAAAGATTATCGCTACTTTGTAGCATGTGCCGATCGTAAAATATACGCTTACAACAAAGAAGGCAAAATATTAGATGGATGGGAGCAATTCCAAACCGACCACCTCGTAACACAACCCATTCAGCACTTTAGAAACGAAGGGAAAGATTACATTGTAGCCAGCGACAAAATGAAAGACTATATTCTACACCGGCGGGGCATTATTCGCGTAACCACCGATGCGGTATATGAGCACAACGAGCGTAACACCATTTACCTCGAAGAGCGTACCCGCCAACACGGCCCGCGCCTGGTTGCAGCCGACACTAATGGCACGCTACACTACACCGACCTCGAAAACGGGAATAACCACGCACTGAACCTGCACAAAACAAACAACGACTTCTATTTTGTTTCGGCAAACATTGATGCCAACGAAGCATACGAATATATTGTGGCCGAAGGTTCGTTGTTGCAAATTTACGATGCCGGTGGAAAGCGAATTATGAAACACGAATTTGAACACCAAATTACGCACCGTCCCAATATCTATAATTTCCCGGGCGGAATCACCAAAATCGGCATCACCACAAGCACGGCCAATAAAATATATTTAACTGACATACAGGGAAATACACACGAAGGATTTCCATTAAACGGATGCACCGAATTCAGTATTGGTTTTATCAGCACCGACCGATCGAATTTCAATTTACTGGTAGGTAGCCCCGATGGCTATTTATATAATTACTATGTAGAATAAAGAAAATAAAACTATGCAAGTATCAAAACTCTTTCCACTTATCGCAATCGTGATAGTAACCCTATCGTGCAAAAAACAAGCAGGTTCAATCGTTGCAAACAATGCTCAACTAATAAAACTATCGGATGAGTATATGTTTACCGAAGGCCCTGCAACAGACAATAATGGCAATATATATTTTACCGATCAACCCACAAATCGCATCATTAAATGGCATGTTGAAGATGGTTTTTCAGTATTTATGGAAAATGCAGGTCGTTCGAATGGCTTATTCTTTCTTAACGATAAGGATTTGCTGGCTTGTGCCGATGAAAAAAATGAACTATGGTTAATCGACACCAAAACAAAAGAGATTAAGGTTTTAGTGAAAAATTTTAATGGGAAAAAACTCAATGGACCAAACGATATGTGGTCAGATAAATCGGGCAAAATATATTTCACCGATCCCTATTACCGAAGAGACTATTGGGAGAATCCCGACCAGGAAATAAAGAAACAAAACCTGTATTATTTGACATCTGATTTTAGCCAAATCATTGTCGCCGACAGCCAATTAGTTCAGCCCAACGGGATTATTGGAACCCCGGACGGTAAAACCCTGTATGTTGCTGATATTGGAGACAATAAGACATATCGATATACAATAAGCCGTAGCGGAGAATTAACAAATCGTACGCTTTTTTGCAACAAAGGTTCGGATGGTATGACCATTGACGAGCAAGGTAATGTTTACCTTACAGGCAACGGTGTAACAGTATTCAATAAAAATGGTGAGCAAATACTATACATACCGGTTGAAGAAAATTGGACAGCCAATGTTACTTTTGGCGGCAAAAAAAATAAAACACTTTTCATCACAGCCATGGGTTCGATCTATACCCTCGATATGAATGTAAAAGGGGTGCATTAGTTATAGTGCAAAATTCTAATCGTCGAAACCGGGGCGCTTAAATTCCATCGCACCCGGAACAATGGCGAGAATGCCTTTCTTGAGCTTTTCGAGATGAACCATAAAACCCAACAATTCATCCTCGAACCGGGGCAATTGCTTATACAGAACAGTAAACGCAGTAAGGCTTCGCTCAATAGCTATTACAGCTATTTTTGCCGATCCCTGGCTGTCGCCCAGCGAATATTCATCCTCCTTTACAAATTGGAAACTATACATAGCCCGATGAGTTTTTGCACTAATAAACATCGAATACCATTCGATAACCTCAAGTGCCTCGGTAATTGAAACAACCTTTTGGGAGTTTTCATCAACAACTGTAAAATCATTAAAAAACTGATTTTCTTTCTTAAGCCAATTATGAATGTCGACGGAATATTCACGCGCAAATTGTTCTATTTCTGTTTCTTCATGCTCTACAATCTCTTCATCATCCAGCGAATCGAGGTCGATTCCCAGCCTTTTGGCCGATTCGCTAAGCAACTCCATGGTGGATTCAAAAACAAGCGACATTTTATCCCAAAATTCCTGGTTTTCGTGGTCTAAATTATCGTTCCAACCCATTTCCTGTTCGGTCAGAAAAACCGTACACCTCGAAGTAAATGTGCAACGTTCGCACCACCGATCGCAGTAATTATGTATTCCGGGTATAATCTCCGGACGATTCACTATCTCATTTGTTTTGTCTTTGTATCGCTCCTTTTCGCTATCTCTACTCATATTGATTGCTTATTAATACCGCATAAAGATATAATGAAAATCTGTTTTTACACCTAATTTACAAAACGATTAAGCACTACAAACCTTTCTTCAAATAGTCCACAAACTCGTCGTTATCGTATGTTACTCCCATTTGATGTTCGGTACCGCCGGGCTCTATTATCACATGGTAAGGAATAGAATTCTTTTCGTATTTCGACATCAAAAGGTCGAGATTAACTCTACCCATAGTTTTCAGTGTTTTGCCATCAATTTCCGAAGTTTTCCACTCACTTTCAGGCAATGAGGTTCTGTCGTCGGTATATAGAGCCACAACTACGTAATCGTTGTTCAGCATTTGCAATACTTCGGGCTGATCCCAGACGGTATTCTCCATTTTCTTACAATTGGCACATGCATGACCTTTAAATACAACAAAAACAGGTTTTTCCTGTTTGCTGGCACAAGCCAAGCCCTGTTCGTAATCGAAATATCCATTCAAATTGTATGGCAAGTGCAATTTATCGGCATATTTTGCCGGGCCGCATTCAGGTGTAGTCTCTCCGCCCTGAATCTGAGTTCCAACAAAAGTCGGCATTAAAGTTTTTGCTGAGGGTGGCGGCAACAGGGCTGATACCGGTTTCAGTGGTGAGCCTAGCAAGCCGGTAAACAAATAAAGTGCAAACACAAAAGAAATAAGCGAAAGCATAAAACGCCCCACACTCAAATGTTTCAGCTCGCTATCGTGCGAGAATCTGATTTTTCCGAGCAGATAAACACCCAACAACGCAAACAAAACAATCCAAATAACCAAATAAATCTCTCGCGAAAGAATATTAAATCCATAAACCTGGTCGATATTGCTCAGAAATTTCAATCCAAAAGCCAGCAGGATAAATGCGAAAACAACCTTAACCGAGTTTAACCAACCGCCCGATTTGGGTAATTTTTTCAATGCCGAAGGGAATACGGCCAACAAAGTAAATGGTGTAGCAAAGGCCAGTCCGAATGCGAACATTCCGAGCAATGGGCGCATGCCGCCACCTTGTACGGCTTCAACAATCAGGTAGCCAATAAAAGGGCCTGTACACGAGAATGAAACAATAACGGTAGTTAGAGCCATAAAAAAAGCCCCAATCAAACCACCCTGATCAACTTTCGAATCGGTTTTATTTACCAGGCTGCTTGGCAATACGATTTCGAAAAGACCAAAAAACGAGAGGGCAAACACAAAGAACAATACAAAGAAAATGGAATTGGGAATCCAGTGCGTACTTAAAATTGTACCAACATTGGGCCCAAACACCCCAATTGAAAAAAGAGCCCCCAACAGGGTGTAAATCAACACAATTGAACTGCCAAAAGCCAGCGCATTTTTAATACCGGCTTTACGATCTCCACTTCCGCGCATAAAAAACGACACCGTCATTGGGATCATCGGGAACACGCATGGAGTAATAATAGCAGCCAATCCGGCTACAAAAGCAACAATCAGAAAAATCCATATACTTCTCGTCTCACCCGATTGAGCATCATTATCGATAGCGACCGATGTTATTTCAGTTTTTTTTTCTGCTTTTCCTGTTTCGTCCAGATTAAAAACAAAATCTGTTTCGGCCGGTGGGGTACATGTTTCATCGTTACAACTCATGTACTCGACATATCCCGACAAATGAGTTATTTGTTCGGTATCGACCTCAACCACCATCACAAAACGAACTTCGTTGCCAAAGTATTCCAGTTCCATGTTAAAAGTTGGATCAAAAACCTTAATAGGGCTGCTTGTTGGTGAAAAATCATCAACAACTACAAACTCCGATTCATTTTCAAAATGTACCGAAGTAGCAATTGGGCCTCCCTCCGATAACTTATCGGAATACAAGTGCCAGTCTTTTTCGATAGTCGCATCGAAATACAACTCGTATCGGTTATCTGCAATTTTCTTGTGGTCGAACGACCATTTTACGGGATTTATAAGCTGAGCCATGGCGGCATTGGCCAAAACAACTAAAACAAATAAAAACAAGATG
>JAFGGY010000184.1 GCA_016930365.1 Prolixibacteraceae bacterium
ATCACAAAACCGCCGTTGGGTTTCATGTCAACTTCAATTGTTTTATTCTCACCTAAATTAATATCTGATTGGGCAAATTCACGATTTGTAGAGCCATCAGTAATCAGAGTTCCTTTGTTTTTATTAAAAGAAGCTAGATCTATTGTAATTTTTTTGTTTGATTTTAACGCATTTATTCCACCAATAAACCATTTGCTGCCAGCACGACGAGCCATAACCACAAATTCTGCGGGGAAACCGTCGATGAGCTTGGTTTCGTCCCAAACAGCCGGAATATCTTTCATTGTTTGCTTAACGTAAGCCGGAACCGAATCCATCACTTGCGGTATTTCGGCATAGTGTTGAACACCCGATTGAAACAATACGGCAAGAGCCAACTCAAAGCCATTTGATGTAACACGTTTAAGATTAGGTATTTCGCCAAAGCAAACCGGCGTAAAATCCATTGGGTCGAAAACGTTGCGTGTAAAAGGAATCATGGCGCAATGCTCCGGTTGTACGTTTGTATTATTTTGGTCGAAAGTCAGAAATTCCATTCCTTTTATTGCTTCCATCGACACAAGGTTCGGATAGGTGCGATGTATACCGCGAGGCAATGTAGAACCGTGGCAGTTAACCATCAGGCCAACCTGTGCGGCATCGGTAAGTAAATCATTGTAATGATTCATTACTGATTGTCCGTCGCCACCCCAAAAATCGACTTTTATACCGGCAACCCCCATATTTTTAATGCGGGTAAACTCTTTGATACGATCTTCGTGCGTAACCAAAGCACTTTTGGGTGTGATGGGTGTTGTGTTATAATCGCCGGCCGAATTGTACCACAAAATTATTTTTACATTTTTTGTGTTTGCATAGTCGATAAGCTCCTGTATTTTTTCATAGCCGATTTGAGTATCCCAATATCCATCCACAAGGCAATATTCCCAGCCCATATCCGAAGCATAATCTACGAATTGTTGTTGTATCGGAAAAACAGTAGCTTCATCTTTCAGTAAAACCCAGCTCCACGATGCTCGTCCGGCTTTTACCCACGAAAAATCACCTGCAATTGCAGGCTTAGCCACATCCGTACCTAAAGATGACTCCACGATGTCGGCCAGTGAGCCAACGACAATAATACGCCAAGGCGAGTACCAAGGCAAAGTAGATTCGGGAAATAATTCGCCAGTGTAAACGACTTCTTTATCCTGTGGGAAATCAATTTCGTACACACCATTTGGCGATTGCGCATGTAAACGCGATGCGCAGTAATTGCGTTCCAAACCAACCTCCGAAATCAAAACCCAATTGTTTCCGGTTTTAAATAATGCCGGAAAAACCCAACCAGCTTCGGTTGTTGCTGTACCAACGGGAATGTTTTGCTGATAATACTCTTCGTACGATGGGTTTGCGTTGCCCCACGAAGATTTAGCATGAGCGCAAGGTTGCAACCAAGCTTTTGAGTCGGTACTGAAAGCAAAAGCTGTAATTTCATTGGTGATTTTTTTCACCTCGGTGTTTTCTGTCGGGAAATAGTAACGGAAAGCTACGCCCGTATTCGATACCTGAAAAATGACATCCATTTGCTCGCCTCCGGCATTTTTTACCGAAACGGACAATTGGTTAGCTTTGTATGAGTACTTTTCTTTTTTTCGAACAGCCAAAGTATAACTATCTTCGACCTCGGAAATTTCGGAAAAACCGGTAATTTCGAGTCCGGCTGCAAAATCAGCATCTTCGCGGATAATACCCAAACGCGAAGGCTGGATTACTACTTCGTTGTTTTTTAATACTTGGTAAAGTAAATGCCCTTCGGTATTTGCAAACAGCTTAACTGTCAGTGCACCATCCGGACTTGCCACAGAGCTTTCTTTATCGCTCGAACACGAATAGCAAGCGAAAAAGAACAAAAAAAATGCGTAAAAAAAATACTTTTGCATAAAAATTTTTTTTTAGTTGAACAATAAAAAATAAATCTCTCAAAGATATTTATAATTTATTGTTCAACCGAAATAAAAAACCTGTTATAACGCAACAAATCGAATTGCTTGTCCGCCACCCGGTGCAAGTTTTACATTAAGTTTTGTTGTACTGTCAACATCTTGTTGCGTAATTTCGTACACTTCGGGGTTTTTATCGAACATAGCATCTTTAGCATCGGCATAAATTTCGGCACGATATTTTTTTCCTGCTTCAAGAAATGACAGGTCAATGGTAAAATCGCGAGCTTGCTCGTTTGTGATACTACCAAGATACCAATCTTGCGAGTGGCGGTCTTTGCGAACAATAGTCATATATTCACCAATTGCGGCATCAATAACTTTAGTTGTTTCCCAATCAACAGGCACATCTTGAAGGAATTTGAAAGCCGGATGTCCATCGTAATATTCGGGTAAGTCGGCCAACATTTGAATTGGCGAATAAATGGTCAAGTACAAGGCCAACTGTTTTGCCAAAGTTGTGTGAACACGTGTTGGTTTTATTTTGAAAATACCCGGTGTAAAATCCATAGGTCCGGCCAACAAACGAGTGAAAGGAATGATAACGGTGTGCGATGGCGGGTTTCCTTCGCTCCAAGCATTATACTCCTGACCACGAGCGCCTTCGCCCGCCATCAAGTGCGGATAAGTACGGCACAAGCCGGTAGGTTTTATTGGTTCGTGAAAATTAACAGAAAGTTGATAATCAGCAGCTTTATTTAATACATTTTGATAATAATTTACACCATACTGACCGTGATGCCATTCTTTGAGCATCAAACGCGAGCCTACTTGACCAATTTTTATTGAGTGCATTCCGGCATCTTTATACATTTGCATACCCGAATCAATTTGCGCCAAATAGTTATCAATATTCGAGCCGGTTTCGTGATAGCCAATTAGGTTTATTCCGTTTTCGCGAGCATAATCCGACACTACTTTGAAATCAAAATCATCGGTACATTTAGTAAAATTAAATTCGTGAAGAAGATTTTCGTACCAAGCCGGAGTCCAACCTTTGTTCCAACCTTCAATCAAAAGATGGTCGATACCGAATTTCTTACAATAGTCGATATACATTTTCGAGTTTTTGGTGCTTGCGCCGTGGTTTGGCCCTTCCCAAAAAGTATATTTATTGATGTGCATTCCCCACCAAAGGCCAAGATATTTAGTTGGTTTAACCCACGATATATCTTGCATTTTGTTCGGTTCGTTCAAATTTAAAATCAAATACGAAGTAACCAAACCACCGGCGTTGGGTGCTATTTGTATTGTACGCCAAGGCGATTTCATTGGGGCGGCAGTTTTCACTTTGGTGCCATCGCTCCAAGGCACGAGGTCGCATTTTAGCTTGTTATCGCCAAGAGCGGCAATAGTCATCGAAGCATAATCGGTTAGGTTTGCCTCGTGAATGCTTATGTGTACACCTGTTGGCGTAACCATCGTGAATGGCGTATGAACAGTGTCGACTTCGCTGATTTTTGTTTTAGTGTACAAATATTCGTAGCGATTATCGCGATAAGCGGGAATCCACCAAGCATCGTTGTTGTGCGCAACATTAAACTCCGAAAGCTCATCCATGATAATGAATTTCGACAATCCGGCCTGTTCTGGCACAGCATAACGGAAACCAACGCCATCATTAAAAACGCGAAAAACAATACTAAACGTACGTTTTGCCGAATCGGTCAAGGTTACATTCAACTCATTGTAATTATTAACAACCATACGTTGAGCACCCCAAGGTTGCTCCCATGTTTCGTTAAAAGAGCTTTTTTGCTCGTTGGTATAAGTAAGGCAGGCCGATAAGGTATCGTTGTCCGACAAAACCAAACCGAGAGCCGAAGTCGAAATCACCGACTCGTTTTTGTAGGCAACCGAGTAAAAAGGCTTGCCACCATCGATCCAAAATTTCAAAGAAATTGTACTGTCGGGCGAAGAAACCGAACCCGAAGTTTTTTGTTCGTTTTTCACAGTCGACTCACCGCCACATGCAGCAAAAAACAAAGCAATAATGATTAAAGAAAGAAATCTCATAAAAAAATTTATTTTATTGTGTTAGCATATTTAAATTCACTTCGGTATTTGCCGGAATTTCTATAATCGCTGTCGATTTATTTTTATCGAAACCTCTCACTTTACCATTTTTCCCGGCAACGGAAATACTTGTAACGTTGGTTGGAAATTTGAGAGTAATACGTTGCTTAATTTCAGATTTCAAACTAATAGTTATTTCGCTTCTATTCCAAATCAACTCGTTGACATTGAGCTGATTACGAGCTTTAATGCCGGCGATAGAACCACTCTCCCACATTGGCGGTTTTGCAGGAAGAACGGACACAAGGCCGGGTTCGGAATAAAGCAAAGAGCGAATAATAACGGTTTGAAAACCACCACTCAAATCCATGTTAAACAAACCATTTGGGTCGTGAAAAGTAGCCATCGAATTTGACCAATATTGCGCAGAGAGCCACTGTACGATATCCTGCACCATTTCGGCATCGCCCAAGTTTGCGGCCACCCACGCCAGTTGTACCATGCCAAAAACCATTATGCCACCGTTTTCGGCACGACGCACTTTCATGCGCTCGTCCAAGGCTTTTTTCACGCCGTTCCAAAGCACAGGGTTGGCGGCAATGTCGGGGTCAATTATATCGTACATTCCGTACAAATGCGACAGATGACGATGATGATGATTTTCGGTGTAGCCCGGCCATAACCATTCGCGCAAGGCACCTGTCGAATCTACTTCGTAGTTAGGCAGTTTGGCCAACATGTTTTGCCATTTAGTTATTTGAGCACTATTTTCCTTTAATATCTTACCCGAATGAATCAAATTGTGAAGCAACTCTTTGGCCAAAACCACATCCATGGTTGCATTAACTGTTGCTTGAGATGGATTATTAGCCGGATTGTTTTCGGGCGAGTAAGAAGGATTAAAAACATATTTTCCGTTTTTATCCAAAGTCATAAAATCTTCGTAAAACAAAGCCGCCTCTTTCATAAAAGGATAAGCACGTTTTTCCAGAAAATCAATATCGTTGGTATAAAGGAAATAATCGTAATAAAAATGAGCAGTCCAAGCCGCGCCACCAGTCCAAAAGGTAAGACACCAAATGGGGTCGAAATGTACATTCCAACCATGCGAGCTACTGTGCGATGGTAACATAATACCCCTACATCCATACAGTTTTGTCGCATTATCGCGATAGTAATTCATACGAGCATCGTGATAATCGAAAAACGAGCTCATCAATTCAGGCATATTGCTACACAAAAATGACGAAATAGCCACAGGCAGGTTTCCATCATGAGTGTAGTCGCTCGACCATGGCGGAGTCAAAGAGCTACCCCAAATACCTTGCAAGTGAGGAACATTTTTTCCGGTAGCACTCAAAATATTGTAACGCGCGGCATAAAACTGTTTTTCGACAAAAGCAGCACTCGAACGCTTTTTGGCTTCTTGTCGCATGACTTCCGAGTCGAGTTTTTTATCGTTTTCGTCTCCATTCAAATTTAAAGAAACACGATTAAACATTTCGGAATGAATCTTTTTATGTGCATCCAAAAGCAAATTATAATCGGTAGATAAAGCGTTCAACTTTTTTTTCAGCGCTTCAGTACCAAAAGATTCACCCATTTTGTGCGCCTCAACCTTAACAAAAAGGAACACTTCGCGAGTATTTTTTACAAAAACAGCATTTCCGGTTTCAGTAACTACGCCATCTTTTGCGATAACCTTACCCACACCCTCGTACCCTGCAATATTGCCTTGCCACTGATGCACAAACTCGGTTTGAAAATTCAAAAAGCTACTTTGTGCAAAAAATTTAGTGTTTTTATAGTTGCTATTTACGTAATCCCACTCGTTCCAAGCAACAGGTCGCCTGTCGAAATCAAATTGAACATCGAATGGCGCGGAGGATTTAATGCGAATAACAAAAACGCCATCGGCACGCGAAATAAACTGCGTCCGCTCGAAATTGTTACCATTTTGAATCCACGAAACCACCGCCTCTCCGGTTTCGAAGTTTAAAGCACGTTTATATTTTTCGATGTTTCCGGGCGTTAAGTTAATATGAATATCAAAAGCCGGCACATAAGGGTCACTCCAAGCCTGGCCTTTGTAGCCCTCTTCTTTAGAAATTTCGATAGGAATTTTAGCTGCGTCCGTACCATTACCATTAAGAATCAGTTTTTTAATTTCATCGAGGCGTTTCGTTTGTGTGATAGGTTTCACGGGCAAACCAGTAGGCAAATAAATATCTGAATGATTGACAATTATGGTTTCGTTGTGCGGATGGCCAAACACCATCGCCCCCATCTCGCCGTTGCCCAGCAACATAGCATCATCGGGGGTTGCGGCAGGCAACCAACTTTCGTAGCCTTTGCCGTAATCCGTCAAAATTTGAGCCTTCAGCGGACTTACGTAAAATAGCAACACAACGAATATTCTTATCAGATACTTTATTTCAAACATAATAACTATTTTTTTTTGAAGCAATTTAACCTAATACTTATATTTTTTTTGGGCGTTACCCTATCGGGTCGGGCTTTCCGTTACAATCTTTTGCCGGAAACCGCACTCCTCGCATAAACCACATAGGTTACACGTAGAGATGCACGGCCGTGTATCTCAACAGTTGGCAAAAGGATTTTCACTGCAATCCCTAACGCTCCGCAACGAAAGCATTTTCATTTTTTTACTACCTTAAATCCACAAGTGCAGTATCCACTCGATATATCATGGCAAAGTTAGCTTTGTCAAAGTTTAATAATTTGATATATTCTTAAATTTCGAGGTTTTACCATTATAAAAAACAACTTTGACAAAGCTCTACCATTTTTTTTTGAGACGATACCAAGTGCTATTATAAACATTTAGTGTTAAGCTAATTAGACCAGACAGGTTTCACTTGATTAAGAGTAGGAAGATTAAACCTAAATCATTGATTAACAGAAACAACCTGTCAGGTCTTGCAAATTTAAGGTACCACACTAAATAATAAAAACATCCAAATCAAAGAGTAAAAAAGGAACAAGGAAAAACGGAATCCTTGTTCCACGAATCAAATCACTAATGTAGTCTATGAAAAAATTTACTCTGTATACAAAAAAATTGTTTTCGGCTCTATACCTTCAGCAAAAGCTTTTATAGGCACTTTACCCTTAAAATATTTCGATTGCACAATCAACAAGCATTTTCCGTTGAAAGCTCTTCGATAATCAGCCTTAAAAGGTTCGTGGCTTGTTTGGCAACCATTGTCGACACCGGCAATAGAAAGTGAATCCGAAACCACGAAATTTATCAAATTATCGGCATCAGGTACAATATTACCATCTGCATCGAGCACCGAAACGGTAACAAACGACAAATCGACACCATTAGCCGCAATCCGTTGCCTGTCGGGTTCGAGAAGCAATTTAGCAGGTTTACCGGCCGTTTTTACGATAACTTCTTTCAGCTCGCCGTTTGATTTTTTGCCAACGGCTTTTAATTCGCCTTTTTCGAACTTAACGCGCCACGACAAATGGAGGTCGTCCTCCGATTTTGATTTTTTACCTTGTGAAACGCCATTTAAAAACAACTCCACCTCATCGAAATTTGTATAAGCCCACACGTCAACTATTTTTCCGTCCGTCCAATTCCAATGCGGGAAAATGTGCAAAACAGGTTTATCAGTCCATTCACTTTGATACATGTAGTACACATCTTTCGGGAAACCGGCCAAATCAACGATTCCAAAATACGAACTACGCGAAGGCCATTGATAAGGCGTAGGCTCGCCCAAATAATCGAAACCCGTCCAAATGTACATCCCGGCAAGGAAAGCATTTTTTTTTACAATTTTCCAAGTTTCGGCGTGCGTAGAACCCCACGGCGCGGCACAATTATCGTAAGCCGAACAAGTATTATCGTAGTTTCCGTCCGTAAATTTTACATCCCAGCGATATGGCCAGCGGCGAATTGAGTCGCTTGGCATATCGTAACAACCGCGAGAGTTCAACGAAGAAGTTGTTTCGCTGCCGATAAATATTTTGTTAGGAAAATTATCTGGAAATGTTTCGAAAGTTTTATGTCCGTAGTTAAAGCCGATCAAATCGAGCGCACCGGACGAAAAAAAGCTATTTGTAGAATCGTGATTATTACACCCGGCAGTAACCGGAACATCGGGCATATATTTTTTAACAATTGCGGCCAATTCAATAGCAATTTCTGCGCCAACCGAATCCCACTGTTCGAGAATTTCGTTGCCGATGCTCCACGAAAAAATTGACGGATGGTTGCGGTCGCGAAGCAAATGGTCGGTCAAATCGCGCACGTGCCACTCTTCGAAATACTGCGAATAGTCGTGCTCGACTTTCTTTTTTCGCCACACATCAAAAGTTTCGGCCATCACAATAAAACCCATGCTATCGCACAGGTGAAGCAACTCTGGAGCCGGCGGATTGTGCGTTGTACGAATACCATTACAACCCATTGCCTTCAAAATTTGGAGCTGACGCTCAATTGCACGTTTGTTTACGGCCGCACCCAAAGCTCCCAAATCGTGATGATTACAAACGCCTTTAATTTTTATAGATTTACCATTCAACGAAAAACCTTTTCGGGCATCGAAACTAAAATTTCGAATACCAAACGATGTTTCGTAGACATCAATAATTTTCTTATTAAGTTTAACATAAGTGATGGCTCGATACAAATATGGATTTTCGATACACCAAAGAACAGGCTTTGCGACATCAAATTTTTGAGTCAATTCGGTATTTTCGTTAGTATTAACCCCTATTTGCGAGCTTGCTTTTGCTATTGTTTTGCTATTATGATTTAAAATATGTGTTTCAATTTCGATATTTTCGGCATGAGATAATGTATTGCGCACAGTAATGGCAATTTGAACTACAGCCGACTCATCGGATACAATAGGTGTGGTGATATGAGTACCCCACAGGTTGATGTGTATGGGATGGATTTTCAACAGCCACACATTACGATAAATGCCCGAACCGCTGTACCAACGTTCGTTTGGCTGATCTGAGTTATCTACACGAACGGAAATTACGTTTTCTTTACCACCGAAAAAAAGGTGCTGAGTTAAATCATATTGAAACGAAATGTAACCATTTGGACGTTTACCAAGAAAAACACCGTTTACATAAACTTCGCTGTTTTTATAGATACCATCAAAAGTAACATAAATTCGTTTTATCGAATCGGAATCGGTAAGAACAAACGCTTTTCTGTACCACCCTACTCCACCGGGCAAAGCACCTCCGTTGAATCCGGCAGGATTGTTTTCATCAAACTTACCCTCAATACTCCAATCGTGAGGCAAATCAAGAGTTCGCCAACCAGAATCATTAAAATCATTAGATTTAAAAGCAGAAGAATCTCTCAACTCAAATTTCCAATCGGCATTAAAATTCAAAACCGCGCGCACGTTGTTGGTCGAGCCGGAACAAGCCGACAAAACAACCAGCAAAGAGCAGATAATAAAATAGATATTTTGAATTTTATTTTTCATCAAATCTTAAATTTAAAAACAAAGAATGTTAAAACTGTTTGGGTCGACAATCGGCCGCTTGCTGTTTTGTCGTTCCATACAATTACCATGAAAGGTGAATTTAGAAGTTACATTAATTTTATCGAAAGACTCACCATAATTATTCGAAATAAGAATATACGATAAACCCCCATTTAGATACTCTAAACCTGCAGCCATATATACCTTCGAAGGATTGGCCGGATCTATTGCAATGCTCTGAATGCCAAGTATCGAAGTCTCATCCGAACTAACAAAATCTAATAACGATTTCCACGATTGAGTAGACTCAATCCAACGATAAGCACCGCCCGTATCGGTACGAATATAAATCAAATATTTTTCGAAGGGTGAAGTTATTATTCCCGATACAAAACCACCACCGCCAACAGCCACATTACCATACGAATAATTTGCTTTTAGAGTAGGAATGCCGTAAAAATCGGTAACAACCTCTTTGTTGTCTTCGGGTTGCGGGTCGATGATTACTTCATCATCCTCTTTACAAGCAAATAAAAACAAACAAGTTAGAAAAATAAACAAACAATATTTGAGTAAAGACAATAACATTGACTGTAAATTAAGTTTTAAAAAAAAAGAAAAATAAGGTTTGCCGTTGTAACACGGCAAACCATATAGAATAAAAAATGTATTATTTTTTAACTAAGTGAACAGCATTGTATTCTTTTTTATCAGCATTTTGTTGACCTAACCAAATACCAGCATTTGAGTAAACAACATTACCATCAGCAGAAGAGATTAAAGAAACATTAATTACATCAACTTCTTTGCCAGCGAAAGTCATCCAAAGTAAAGAAATTTCGGTTGTTAAATCTGTACCAAATTTAATAACACCGTTTTCAACAGTATAAGTGTTAGCAATACCAGCTAAATTACAAGTACCGTCAGCATTGAAAACAAATTCTAATGCATCTATATTATCAAATACAGAAACATCATTATTATTCCAACTGGCTAAAACAGTTAACATATCTTCGCGCGTTGTCCATCCGTTAAGCAACGCAGGTTCGTTAATAGTTCCCTGATTACCATTAGCTTTGTAATTAACCCAGTTTTGAGCGTCGGGAGCATATTTCCAAGTACCAACTAAATCAGTAGCAGTAAATGCGGTTTTAATCGGTTTTTCGTAAGTAAACTCTTCTGCTGGTTTGTATTTATAACCCACAACAACGAAATTATAAACCAAAGTCCATTTCGATTCTTTTTTTGCACCATTGTCGTCTTTACCTTCGTAAACACGTTTCAAACCAAGTTGCATAGCCGAATCGGAAATAGAGAACACACGAATATCGCCCCATTCTACTACCTGACCTTCGTTGAATCGAGCAGTATCAGTTGGGAGAGTAACGCCACTAAGTTTAAGCATCATGGTTGCAGGGTCGAAAGTAAAAGAACCATCTTCGTTAACGCCAAACTTAACTGTTGAAGCTTTGAAATCGTTACCACTAAATTTGATAGTACCGTAATCTTGAGCAGCCATAATCCAAGTGTTACCGGCATAATCAGGACTCCAGTTGAAGAAACTCGCCATAGGATTTGCTACTCCCTCAAGGGTATAAGGCAATTGAGATTCTAAAACCTCCCATGCCCAATAAGGACTTGAATTATCGCCACTATAATATAACGGACCTTCGAAATAAACACATTTGCCTTCAGCGTTCATATCCAAACGCCATGTTTTTGTTTTGCCAACACCGCCAGAAAGGTATTTCCAAGGAGCATCGTCAAGGAAACTTAAATCATCAGATTCGATTTTAACGGTAAACTCATCCGATACCTTAGTTTCACCGGATACCAAAATACTACAAGTAAAAACATAGTCGCCTTTAGTAGCAATAAAAACAGTAACTTTACCATCAACCACAGGATAAGTAGTAGTAGTTGCTTTGTTTGTGAACCATACATTACCAGTCAATGTGGTAGTGAAAGTAATAGTATTTGCAGTAACAGAAGCATCAAAATTAGTACCTTTTATAGGTTTAGTTTCAACAACAACAGGATCTTCTTTACCATCATCATCATCATCACAAGCAGGTAAAACTGCCACGAACATGAAAAGCATAAAGCTAATCATCAAAAGTAATTTAGATTTTTTCATAATACTCATTAATTTTATTAGTTATAAAAAAGAATTAAATTTTAAAAAATGAATTACCAGCCGGCATTTTGCGAAACCACACCACCAGTAGCAGTTATTTGATTGTATGGCACTTGACACAAACCACGGGTTGCAATAACGTTATTTCCGTCAATCACCTTGTCGACCTCGCTACCACCAGTTTTTACTTTGCCAGAGTAGCTGATAGCATTAGCAGCATATTGCAACGAAGAGTCGTAGCGTAACAAATCGAAATAACGAATACCTTCGAAAGCAAATTCATATTTACGTTCGGCATAAATAATATCTTTATCAACCGAGGCTACATCCGAAAGCCCAGCACGTTGGCGAACACGATTAACGTATTCAAGAGCTTTAGCACTACCCAACTCAGCGGCCATTAGAAGCACGTCTGCGAATCGAATCACAAAATAATCCTGATATTGACCAATCATAAAATTTACAGCACCTAATGCCACAGTTGTGCTATTTCCGGCAGAATCACATTGAGGAGTATATTTTTTTGTCATATATCCGGTGTATTCTTTACAATCGTTTATTTTAGTATAGTTAATTTTTTCTTCAGTAATAGCCATAATAGAAGCATCACGTCTTTCATCGTTTTTGTTCCAACCGGAATAAACTTCGGCAGGAACCGGGCACGCTCCCCAGCCATTACCATATCCGCTTGCAGCCCAACTCATACCACGCAAACCGTTCATAATCAACCAGTGGTTACCATCTGTGTTTTCATCATAATTGCTTAGGTACGAATACTTAATGCTAAAGATAACTTCTTCGTTATTTTCGCCGGCATAAGTAGCTTGCGAAATAGGTTTTCCGGCTTTAGCAGCGGCGTGTGTAGCAGCGGCAGGCCATAAATCGCTAAATTTAGCAACCAAAGCATATCCACTATTTGCAACAACATCTTCAACATACTCTAAGGCTTTAGCTTTAGAAACAATCCCAACAAGATCCGACTTTCCATGATATCCGGTATAGAATAAAAAAACTCTTGCTAATAGAGATTTGGCAGCCCACTTTGTTGCATGCCCGTAATCTGTAGC
>JAFGGY010000185.1 GCA_016930365.1 Prolixibacteraceae bacterium
AAACGAGCATGTAAAACGATCGCATCCAAGAGGATTATTAAATTCATGCGAGTTCCCCCGAAAAATCGGGGCAGGCTATACGATACCATAAAAACAAACAATTTAATCGTATGAAATAATTGTTGAATTCTGAGAGCGCTTAGTGGTTGGTTGGCATGAACGAAGAATCTCCCTCATCAATTTTTCATCATTCTTACTCAATCGTTCATCAATCAGGTAAGATGAAAAAACAGATCGTCGATTTTTGCGCAATAAAAGTATTGCAGTCATTTTTAAACAAATGGAAGTCGCAACTGTAAGTGGAGAACTTGTTTTTTTTGAGTCTTGTTAATAAGTGTTTTAAGGGCAAACGCACAACGACCACAGCCGGTTGAAGCTTTTGTGCCGGCTTTGATGTCGTCAAAACCGGCATTGGGATGATTCTTCAAGAAGGTTGCGATTTCTTTTTCGGATACTTGTTTGCACTGGCAAAGAATCATTGACTTTTTTTATATCAGTTGGTTTTCGATATGAATTTTGGCTTTTCGGTAGGCTTCAAACACATCGTCAGTTTTTGGAAGGCTGTCGAATAATTGTTTCAGAAACTGCATTTTGTTAATGATGGAAAAGGATTTTTTGTAGTTTACATCGTAAACCCAGCTGATTTGCATTAATTTGAAATCGTTTACAGTTTTTAATTGCTTTTTATCGGCCGGTTTACCGTTTACAACCGATTTTACAACCGATTTTGAAATATGGGGTTTATCGGCTAATCCGAGCGTAAGTTTTTCGTTGCGGTTTTTAGCTGGTTTCGAGTATTCTTTGATGGTAAGATCCAGTATGTCAATTTTATCGGCGTCGCGAATAATTTTTGAGAAGAGGCTTACTTTTTCGTTCTCGTTTTTCAACATATCCAGCTTGTTATGGTTCGATATGGCACTGATAATATAATCCTGGATGTAATCGGGTAGGTGGCTAATCCATTTTTTTTCTTTAATAATTTCGACACCCAGTTCGGCATGGTCGCGCGATTCGCTGTCGTTAAATGTTTCGTATTGCGACATTTGCTCAAAACGACCAATATCGTGTAGCAGGGCAATAAGCTGAACAATCATCTCGTCTTCTTTCTCAAGTTTTAGGCTGCGTGCAATAACTTCCGAATAGCCTACTACCCGGTTGGTGTGTTCTCTTTTGAGATTGTAGTTTTGCTGAATCAACGGATTGTCGCTATTAAACGACATAATGTAGTCGAGAATTTTATTACAAATGCTGTTGTAATGCTCCAAATTTGTTTCGGTGTCGAATAGCTCAGTTTCAATAAATTCTTTTTTCATATAATTTTAATGTATAGAAGAATAGTTTGACAGGGTAAAATTATGGTTTTTTTAGATGATTTGCATTAGTTTTTATCAATAAGTGATTTATTTAGGATAAAGCTTGTTACTCAAATAATCCTGTATCTACTTCTATTACAGGGGCATGCGCGAAGTCTGTCATAGCATTGATGAGTTTTATTTTTTTAAATTTTTTCAGATCATTTTCGCTTATCAGGTGTTCAAAAATTTTGTTGCTATTGAGCAGGTATTGGCGTTGTATGCCCTTGAGAAGAGGGGTAGATGGGGTTACCCATTTTTCACCGTCGAATAAAATGAGATTGGCAGCCCATGCATCGCTTACAAAACCGTTTTTTATTATTATGATATCATCGCACCCCTCGCGCTGCATAAACAGCTTATCCAGCTGATTGCGCATGGTGGTTTTTATCGAATATTCGATGCTGTTGCTGTGTACAATTCTTAAGCTTTCAATTTTACGTTGAATATAAGGTTCAATGGAGTAATCGAAATGATTTCCATCGTAGGTGAGTCTGCATTTATGTCTTTTATTATCAATGTTTTGGGGTATTTGAATAATGTTTTCGGGCGTTTTACCGGCATCCTTGCCAAAATGTGTTCGGCAGGCTTCGATAAAACGCTGGTTATGCAGCTCTATATGTCGAAACTGTTTGTTTACAATACATATCGATTCAACAATTGGGTACATATATTTTGTCTATTAGTTCGTTGTATTCTTCTTTTTCGTGGCTGAGTGAAGTTATACCTCCTCCGCTTTTATAAACCAGCCGACCTTGTTGGTTTTCAATAAAACGTATAAGCACGCAGGTGTCCAGTTTTTTACCATCAAAAACGCCGGCTATTCCTGTATAGTAGCCTCGTTGGTGTGTTTCGGCTTCTTTAATTATTTCTATGGTTCTTTTTTTGGGTGCTCCGCTAATTGATCCAGCCGGCAACATGTCGAACAGTATATTTCCCATTCGATGTTTATAGTTAATTGGTAATGTGCCGCTAATTTGGCTGCTGACCTGCAATAACTTTTTTTTGCCCGAATTAATTGTTTCAACATATCGGAATCGATCCACTTTCACTCTTACAGCATGCCGGCTTAGGTCGTTGCGGAGTAAATCGACAGTAGTGGCATGCTCGGCCATTTCTTTGGGGTTCGATAACAGCAACTGTTCGGCATTGTGAATCGAAGCATCAATGGTTCCCTTCATCGGATGGGTGTAAATGGATTGCTCTTCGACACGAACAAATGTTTCGGGCGAAAATACTACAAAATGGTTTTGATATAGCAAGCGATAAGGGGCTGCCGAACCATGAAATATTTCGGTAAGAGAAGCATTACATACAATAGGGGTTGATGCGGTAAGATTTACAAGGTACGAGTTGCCCCGTGCTATGTTTTGCGAAACTATATTGTAGCTTTCTTTGTATGAATCGAAACTTATTGGCCTGCTTTTTATTGTTATTTCTTTTTTTGAAAAGGGGATGTCGGGGTAGTTCCTGGTTTGGTTAAAATTGAATAAAATGCCTTGTACATAGGCTTCTTTTGGGGTGAAGAATCGTCCGTTCTGCAGATCGAAATCAACCATAAAAAAGAATGGTTGATTTTGACTATAAGCTTTATTTATCGCACGGATAAGTTGAGTACAGTTCATTTATTTTTTTTGCAAAAATACGTGCGATTTTGGATACCAGCGAATAATATTTCTATAAAATATGCAATTGGTATAAAAAGTAAGGTGAAGTTTTTTAAATTTGTGCCCCGAAAATAAGGGTTTCAGAACGAAAGGCCCCATAGTTCAACGGATAGAATACTGGATTCCGGTTCCAGCGATATGGGTTCGAATCCCGTTGGGGTCACCATGATACGCCTGTCTTTAAAAAGACAGGCGTATTTTTTGATTTTTTAGTACAATGCCAAGTGTAATATATATAATTCACTCACAATGAGCTGTTTGAATTGTCACTCTTTGATTATTCATATTGTTGAGAATTAGTTTGTTTTTAAACAACGTCTAATGTCTTTTATCTAACTCACAAGCGTTAGTTTTTGAATATGTTGCAGAGCTACTGGGGTAATAAAATTTTACGAAAGATTGAAGTGAGGAGCATTCTATTAAGTGCCTGCGAATTCCTTTATTGGAGCTTATCGAAAAAGCCTATTTAAACTATTATTATGTTTGTCCATGATTCTCAGGCAAGTATGGTGTAAGCCGAATCCTTATTTTTTATTAACAATTTCCTTTATCTCGATAAAAAATTATAAATTTATGCTTAATGGCTATGGGCTTTTTTTATATTCGCAGCCCTTTTGCTAGTATTCAATGCCATACATTTTTAGGGAGAAATAGTTTAAATAAATTTGTTTATGGAACGTATTATTTCAATGTTAATTATCGTAATTCTTGCTTATATTGTCGGTAGGGTAGTTTTAAAACTTATATTTAGGTCTTCGATTATGTTTACCATGTCGCACTACATGTTGATTTTAATTATGTTGGTGAGTATGGATATGTCGTTGGTTGGTCAACACGGACAAGTTTGGGCTGCTCTTGCAGTACCCATAAATTTTGTAATTGGTACTTATATTTTTCTTCTGATTCGGAAAAAAGTAGCTATTCCACTCAGTAAATCGATAAAGCAGGTCGACGACCTCTCGAAAGGAAACCTGAAGCTTGAATTGCAGCAAACCAGCGAAAAAAATGAAATTGGATTGTTGAATAATTCATTATTAGAGTTGGTGAGCAAACTTAAAAGTATTATTGGCGAAATACAGATCAGTGCCGGTAATTTAACCAATAACAGCACGCATTTAAGTTCTATTTCGGAAGAACTGTCGCAGGGAGCTTCCGAACAGGCGTCGAACCTCGAAGAAGTATCGTCTACCTTTGAGGAGATTTCGGCTGTAATCGACCAAAACATCGAAAAAGCCAAAGAAACCGGGAACGTATCTTTTTCGGTTAAAAATGGTGTAACCGGAATGATTGAAGGCCTTAGGCATGCCATAAATACGTATAACGAGATATCACGCTATATTGCTGGCGTTAACGATATTGCATTTCAAATCAATATTTTATCGCTTAATGCCGCAGTTGAAGCTGCCCGTGCTGGCGAATACGGTCAAGGTTTTTCGGTTGTGGCAGCCGAAGTGCGTAGGCTTGCCGATGCCAGTAAAGAACTTGCAGCCACAGTGAGTCGCCTGTCGGATCAGAGCCAGAAGGATGCTTCGGAAGCAACCGAATCGATGAATTTACTTATGCCCGAAATCGAAATGTCGAATAATTATGTGCAGGATTTTGTTACCTCGAATATTGAACAGGGTAGTAGTGTAGTTCAGGTAAATAATGCCATCCAGCAAATGAATTCGGTAACACAACAAAATGCCTCGGCATCAGAAGAAATGGCCGCAAATGCCGAAGAAATGGCCGCACAGGCCGAAAGCCTTAACGAACTTATTCAATTCTTTAAATTATAAGAACCCTTTAAAATATATTTATATGAAGTATCGAAAGTTAGGTAGAACCGGATTTGAGATTTCAGAAGTTAGTCTGGGCACATGGCAGGTAGGTGGAAAATGGGGGAGCACCTTCGACCATCAAAATGCCGATAATATTTTGAATGCTGCTGTTGATAATGGAATAAATTTTATCGATACTGCTGATGTTTATGGCGAAAATCCCGGCGAAAGCGAACAGGCGGTAGGCCGACTGATTCGAAACCGTTCGGAACAAGTATATGTTGCCACAAAATGTGGTCGCCGGCTTAATCCGCACACCAACCAGATGTACACTCCCGAAGCTTTGCGCGCTTTCGTCGAAGCAAGTCTCAGGAATATGGGGCTCGAAACTATCGACCTGATACAGCTGCATTGTCCACCTACCGAAGTGTATTACCGTCCCGAAATTTTTGCCGAATTTGATAAGCTTATAAAAGAAGGTAAAATACGGAAACTGGGCGTAAGTGTCGAAAAAGTTGAAGAAGCTTTGAAAGCTATTGAATACGACAACGTTGATACGGTTCAAATTATTTTCAATATGTTCAGGCAGCGCCCAAGCGAATTGTTTTTCAGCGAAGCAAAGAAAAAAGATATTGGTGTTATTGTACGTGTGCCGCTTGCCAGTGGTTTGTTAACCGGTAAATTTTCACACGATACTACTTTTCTGCCCAACGACCATCGAACTTTTAACCGCAATGGCGAGGCTTTTGACAAAGGCGAAACGTTTGCCGGCATCGATTACAATACCGGTTTGGATGCCGTAGATGAATTGAAAAAAGTATTCAAAAACGAAAATCTTGCACAGGCCGCATTACGCTGGATATTGTCGTATGATGAGGTAAGTACAGTCATACCTGGTGCATCAACCCTGGAGCAACTAAAGTCAAATGTTCAGGCATCGGGCACGGCGCATTTAACCAACGAACAGATAAAAGCAGTTCATGATATTTATAATCAGAAGATAAAAGGCTACGTACATCATCTGTGGTAGTTTACAGTTTTTTTCGCAACATCTTTTTTTGAGCGTGTTGCTTTTTCTGATTTAACCTTTTTTCAACCGAGCTTTTACTGGGTTTGGTTGGTTTACGTTTTTTAGGGTTTTGCAAGGCCATCGATAACAGTTGATAAAACTTGTCGATGGCTTTTTCTTTGTTTTTTAATTGCGAACGTTCGTCCTGGGCGGTAATAATCAACTCATCGTTGTTGGTGATGCGGGTTTTTAGCCGCGTAATGATTTTGTGTTTCTCCTGGTTGCTTAACAACGTCGAACGGGCAATGTCGAAACGAAGCTCAACCTTGGTGTTCACCTTGTTTACATTTTGTCCGCCGGGGCCGCTGCTTCGCGAAGCCGTAAAGCTAAACTCCGATTCAAAATTCCGGTTGTTTATTGAATTGTGCATGTCGATTCATTCTGAAAAAATGTCAATATAGCCGCAAAAAGCCATAATTGCAAACCATGTTGAACAAGCCTGGTGTTATTTGCTCGTTAGCCTTACATTAACCGTTATTTTTTTTATTTTTGCAGCACTTCAATAAAAAAAATAAAATAGCATGTTTGAAAATCTAAGTGATAAACTTGAACGCTCCTTCCAGCTGCTGAAGGGACACGGAAAGATTTCAGAAATCAATATAGCCGAATCGCTAAAAGAGGTTCGTCGTGCCTTGCTCGATGCCGACGTAAACTTTAAAATTGCCAAAACTTTTACCGATACTGTAAAAGAAAAAGCGCTGGGACAAGATGTGCTTAAAGCCGTTAAGCCCGGACAAATGATGGTGAAGATTGTGCACGATGAGTTGGCCGAACTGATGGGTTCGTCGGCTGTCGATATCAACATGAAAAGTACACCGGCCGTAATTTTGATTGCCGGTTTGCAAGGTTCGGGTAAAACGACATTCAGTGGTAAGCTTTCGAAATTTTTGAAAGAAAAACGGGGCAAAAAACCGTTGCTGGTAGCCGGCGACGTATATCGTCCGGCTGCAATCGAGCAGTTAAAGGTGCTGGGCGAACAACTGTCGGTGCCGGTTTATACCGAAGAGGGAAACAAAAACCCGGTTGACATTGCAAAATCGGCCATTAAGCATGCCAAACAATACGGACACGACCTTGTAATTGTCGATACCGCTGGACGTTTAGCGGTTGACGAGGAAATGATGAACGAGATTTCGGCCGTGAAAAAAGCCATCAACCCCGACGAAATATTATTCGTGGTTGACTCAATGACCGGTCAGGATGCAGTGAATACAGCCAAAGAATTTAACGACAGGCTCGATTTTGACGGGGTAGTGCTAACCAAACTCGATGGTGATACACGTGGAGGTGCAGCCTTGTCGATTCGTTCTGTAGTTAACAAGCCTATTAAGTTTGTTGGTACCGGCGAAAAAATGGAAGCTCTCGATGTTTTTCATCCTTCGCGTATGGCCGACCGTATTTTGGGAATGGGTGATATTGTTTCGCTGGTTGAAAAAGCACAGGAACAATTTGATGTAGAAGAAGCAAAACGAGTTCAAAAGAAACTGGCGAAAGACCAATTTAACTTTAACGATTTTCTGAAACAAATTAACCAGGTGAAAAAAATGGGTAACCTGAAAGATTTGGCCGGTATGATACCCGGAATGGGAAAAGCACTTAAAGATGTGGACATTGATGATGATGCCTTCAAATCGATTGAAGCAATTATTTATTCGATGACACCGGTTGAACGCGAAGATCCTTCAATTTTAAACGGTGCACGACGCAAACGTATAGCCCAGGGGTCGGGTACTACTGTGCAGGAGGTTAATCGTCTGCTGAAACAATTTACCGAGACTCGTAAAATGATGAAAATGGTAACCCAGGGCAAACGGGTTGGCGCAATGCCACGCGGTTTCAGACGTTAAAAACCTAAACAATAAAATATGAATCTTATCGACGGGAAAAAAATTGCAGCTGAAATTAAGGCTGAAATTGCCGAAAAAGTAAAAGAAATTAAATCGAAAGGTGGTAAAACACCTCACTTAGCTGCTGTTTTGGTAGGGCACGATGGTGGTAGTGAAACCTACGTGGCTTTCAAAATTAAAGATTGCGAATCGGTGGGGTTTAAATCGTCGTTGCATCGTTTCGAAGACGATGTTACCGAAGCCGAATTGCTGGCTAAGGTACACGAACTGAACAACGACGACGACGTCGATGGTTTTATTGTGCAGTTGCCTTTGCCTGGTCATATCTCGGAGCAAAAGGTAATTGAAGCCATCAACCCGAAGAAAGATGTTGACGGTTTTCATCCGGTTAACGTAGGCCGAATGGTTATCGGCCTTCCAACTTTTGTGTCGGCTACCCCCGATGGTATTGTCGAGTTGCTAAAACGTTACAATATTGAAACTTCGGGTAAAAACTGTGTGGTTATTGGTCGTAGTAATATTGTTGGTCGTCCAATGAGTATTCTCATGTCGCAAAAAGCAATGAATACAACTGTTACGGTTGCTCATAGCCGAACTAAAAACCTGAAAGAAGTTTGCCTTAATGCCGATATAATTATTGCAGCCATTGGTGTGCCTGGATTTGTTAAAGGCGATATGGTGAAACAGGGTGCGGTTGTTATCGATGTGGGCACAACCCGTGTTCCGTCAAACGAAACCAAAAGCGGGTTCAGGCTTAAAGGCGATGTGTTGTTCGACGAAGTGGCCGAAAAATGTTCGTACATTACACCGGTACCGGGTGGTGTAGGCCCAATGACACGCGTGTCGTTGCTGAAAAATACATTGCTGGCTGCCACCAAGCAAATTTACGCGTAGCTTTTACTGAATGTAAAATATAAGTGCGGAAGAATGAGGGCTTTGCCTTATGTTCTTCCGCTTTTTTATTTTATTTCGTCTACCGTTTGTTTCACAAAGTCGCGCTCGTAATAATCGTTGTCAATCACTTTGCCATTCCATACAATGATGTCGAGATCGATGGTTCGAGGTCCGAATTTAGGCCGGTTTCGGTCGCGTTTCAGCTCGTCTTCTATTTTTTTAAGGTATAGCTTAAATTGTGATTGACTGAGGGATGTTTCTATTTTTACAGCTCCGTTCCGGAAATCGGGCTGATGCGTAATACCAAGTGGGCTGGTTGTAAGTACCGTCGAAACAGCAATAATTCGGTTTTGCAGCCGCAACAGGCTAAGTGCCTGTTCAATGTTTTTATCCGGTTCGATGTTTGAACCCATTTCAACAATGCAGCAATTCATCGGCTGGCTTCCATTTCGAACGATACCGACTGTGCAAAACGAAGTGCGTGGGGTTTATCAACTTCAACCCGGGCCCATTTTACCCGTGGGTCTTTCATAATGATGTCGAGCAGTGTTTTGCATAATACTTCGAGCAGGTTGAAACGGCCTTCCTGCACCGTAGCTATTATTTGTTTGGTTATCTTTTTATAATCGTAAATGCCGTCGGGGTTGTCGGTTTCGAGTGCTTTAGCCGGCACATCAACTTCAATTTCGTAATTAATAAGCACATCCTGCTTGTCTTTTAATTCTTCGGGGTTAAAACCAATGAAGGTTCTGATAAGCAGGTTTTTAACGCGTATTTTTGCCATAATGATTATCGTTTTCCAATGTTTTCGCCTCCGTCGCAAAACAGCAACTGACCGGTTAAGTGGGTATTTTCGATAATAAAATCGATGCTTTTAAGAATGGGCGCAATGCCCGATGGTTTTTGCATGGGTATGCGACTGGCCATTTCCCATAATTCATCTTCGGAGCCGCCCGGAGGTGGAATGGTAACCCCGGGGGCTATGGCGTTAACTCTGATTTTGGGGCTGTATTCGAGCGCAGCCATTTTAGTTAGCTCCCACAATGCCTTTTTTGAAATCGTATAGGCGGCATGGCTGTTCTGATTGGTGGTAATACGCGTGTCAACCGTGTTTATTACGCATCCGTATTCGGTTTGAAGGGCAAAATGCTGAATGAGAAAAAACGGGGCAGCAAAATTGATTTGCATGTTGCGTGTAAACAACTGGTGGCTGGTTTTATCGATAATAGAAGCATCGAATACCGAAGCATTGTTTGCCAGCAACGATATACTTCCCATTAAGTCGTTCGCACGTGCAAGCAAGGTGTCAACTTCGGTCGAAACTTCGAGATTAGCCTGTACACATACAAATTTTTGTAGGGGGTATTTGGTTTTTAATTTATGTTGAAGTTCTTCGGCTTCTTTTTTCGAATGGTTATAGTGGATGGCAATATTCCACCCCTTGGTTGCTAAATGATTGGCAATGTTTTTACCAATACGTTTGGCTGCGCCTGTAATTAATGCATTTTTTTCCATCGTGCTTATTATTCTGAGTTTTACGACATGATGTAAGATAAAAAAAAGTACCGACAATTGGTATTGCCGGTACTATGTTTTTGAAATAAATTGTAGTATTTTAATAATAGTTCGAGTAGATGTATTCGAATGAATCGATGGGGTATTCGCCTTTGCCAATGGAGTATTCATCGAAGGAATAACCGGCAAAAATTCCAATTCCGTTGTTGATGTTTGTATAAACCTGAACAGGTTCGGATAAAAAATCTTCGTCATAATACATATGTTCATAACTCGATTTTATGTAAAGATAGGCTTCGCGACTAAGGGTCATCAGTCTTATGTTGCTATGCTCAAATTCTCCTTCAATTTCCATGGTGTTTTCATCCCCATAGTTATAATAATATTCGTTAAAAGATAATTCGTAATCTTGCCCGTTAATCAAATCGTCATTGAATAGTTTATATTCATTGTCGGGTCCCATAAACAGGTAGTCGTCGGCATCTTCGTTGCCATTCAACAAAGGATCATCGCTTTGGATGTAAGGATCGAAATTATACGACACATACACACGTTTTATCGAATCAACAATTTCATATTGGTAGGTTGTGTCGTTCCATATCGTTTCACGATATCCTCTTGAATTACTTAGTGCTATGCGATAATAGTTTTTTTCAGTTTGAGGATCGGAAAATTTAGTGTAGTAAAATTTGCGGTTTTCGGTATAACCATACTCAATAACTTCTTTGATTTCGGTTCGTACGGTGTCAATAATAACTTTTTCGGGTATGGTGGTTTCGGCCCAGGCCATTTCGAAGCCGTCGCATTCAATCTCTATTTTGTATATTTTACCGGCTTGTGCAATGGTTGTAATCGATTGATATTCCGATTCGGGCATGTCAGCCGACGAATTGGAGTAATTGTCGTAGAATTCTTCTTCGTTGTATTCAATTTTTACATTTTGAAGCTCTTCGCTAAATTCGCCATCAATATAAAGTTTAATTGTAGCGTTGTCGATCCATTCTGTTCTTTTTTGTACACCCGTAATGGGGTGGCTAACGGCAAGTTGCACTTTTATTAAACTGTCGGCACACACAAATCCGTTCACTACTAATTTCGACTCAATGATTTTTTCGTCAAATTCCACCTCTTTCATGCAGGCATTTAACACAACAGAAAGTGCAATGGTTAATATGACGTATTTTGCCAAGGATTTGGTATTTAAATTTTTCATCTTTATTTTCATTGTCTTAGAATTTAAACGAGTAAGAGATGGATGGAATAATCGGGAACAGACTCAACTGGTTCAGTTTCGTTTTTGTATATTGTGTATAACGCCCGGTTTCAGGGTTGTATGTATCATTATAATCGGTACGCCACATTAGCATAAACGGATTTTGGCAGTTATATGCGTTGTAGGCCGATATGCTCCAGGTTCTGACTCCTCGTTTTTTCTGTTTATGGAAATTCATACCTACGTCCATACGGTGGTATGCCGGCATGCGGTAGTTATTTCGTCCGCCATAATCTTTCAAATTCTCATTATACCACGACGAACGTGAACCGGAACCAGGTATGGTTGCTTTAGGATATTCCATTACAGCCAGGGTAACGGCATTACCGGTACCATACACCCAGGTGGCTCCTATGTCGAAGCGTTCGCTGAATTCGTGCGTGAACGCGATGCTAATATCGTGTCGGCGGTCGTACTTGGCTGGAAAATCTCTGTCGAAATTTAAACTTTTAAAATGTCGTTCGGTTTTCGACCAAGTATAGCCAATCCAACCGGTTGTTTTTCCGAGGGTTTTTTCGAGCATTACTTCAACACCATAGGCCCAGCCTTCGCCTTGTTCAACCTTGTCTTCCCAGTTGCTGGCCGAGCCCATAAACGATGATCCTTCTTTGTATTCAATCAGGTTTCGCATCGATTTGTAAAAGCCTTCAACCGTAAAGTTAACGCCTTTTGAAAAGTTGATGGCCGTACCTGCAGCTACCTGGTCTGAAACAGGTGGCGCAAGTTTAGTGGTAACCGGCACCCACAAGTCGGTTGGCAAACCAATGCCGGCGGTTGTAAGCAGGTGTACGTGCTGCACCATGCGCGAGTACGAAGCTTTAAGCGCCCAGTTTTCGGTAGCCTTTAACCGAAGCGATAATCGAGGCTGCGGGTTAATGTAGCCTTTGCCATCGACCATAAAATAGGACAAATGCAATCCGGCGTTGGCTTTAAAACGTGGCGTAAATTCAATGTCGTCTTCGATATAAGCCGAAAATTCGTGGGCATATATTTCACTGTTGCCAAAAATAGAGTCGAGGTCAATTACATCGTCGTCAATGTCAACACTTTCGAATTTTATTTTAGTGGCTCCTGGCGTAAAGTGATGATTAATATAGCTGGCACCAAATTTAACCGCATGGTTGTTGTTCGGAAAGTAGTCAAAATCAACCTTGGCTGTTATGTCTTCGATACCCGAATAGTACTTAAACGCATCTTCAGTTTTGGTTTTTTGAGTGCGGTTTTTTTCAATATACTCGGCACCAATTTCGAATTGATAGCGGCTGTAGGTTAGGGTAGTGTTGCTAAACAGGCGTTTGCTTAACAGGTAATTCCAGCGTGCTGAACCAATGATGTTGCCCCATTCAAGTCCAAATTCATCTTCAAATTCGTAGTCCTCCAATTCGTATCCATCGTTACTGTACGAGTATTCATATTGCATTTTACCAAAACCACGATCTTTGCCAAAGTATCCGCTCAAATACAAGCGGCTTTTTTCATTGAAAATGTGATTCACTTTCAGATTGTAATCGTGAAAAAATGCACCGGCACTTACTTTCTCGTCGGGATATTGTCTATTCATGTACATGAAAATCGGTTTTGAAACAATATCGAGATACGTGCGCCTGGCCGATACCATAAACGATGTTTTATCTTTAATGATAGGGCCTTCGAGCATAAGTTTCGACGATATGGCTCCAATAGAAAATTCGCCTTTAAATTCTTTCATGTTGCCATCTTTCATGTTGATATCAACCACCGACGATAATCGGCCGCCAAAGTGTGCTGGAAAACCGCCCTTGTATAGTTGTATCGATTTTATTGCTTCAGGGTTGAAAACAGAAAAGAAGCCTAAAAGGTGGCTCGCGTTGTAAACCGGTACTCCGTCGAGCAGAAAAAGGTTTTGGTCGGGGCCTCCACCGCGAACGTATATACCGCTGGTGCCTTCGGTGCCTGATTGTACACCCGGTAAAAGTTGAATAACCTTCAAAACATCGGCTTCGCCCAAAATTACCGGTATTTTTTTAATTTTTTGTACCGACAGATCAACCATGCTCATTTGCGTGTCTTCAACTTTGTTAATGGCATTTCCAATTATGGTTATTTCGTCAATTTCGCCCGATTGCATTTCAAGCTCGAAATTAATAGTGGTGTCGATGGTAATGTTTAGTTCGAGTTGTACCGGCGAATAGCCGATAAACGAAGCTATAATTTTGGCTTTGCCCATGGGGATCGACAGACTGTAAAACCCGTAGTTATTAGCCGATGTGCCTTTTAAAGCATTGGCATCGTAAACGTTGGCATTAAGAAGTCTTTCGCCAGTTTTTTTATCCATAACATAACCACTAACGGTTACGTTTTGTGAAAAAACCCATGTGGTAGTGAGGCACAATAAAAGAATAACAAAAATTTTTCTCATGTGTTTTGAATAAAAAGGGTTAATGTTGGAATTTGTTTATTTTTTTGTCTGGTAAAAAGCTGAAGATTGCTACCCTTATTTACGTTGTGAAAAGCGATCTTTAAAAATTAACCGGACACTAATTAAATTTTATCATTGTTTACTTAAATGGTCCTTCTGAACCGATATTTTCTACATCGTAAGAGATAAATAAAAATTGAAAAGGTTGCTGCAAATGATTAATATTTTTCAAATATTTCTCGTCCAAAAGGAACAAGTGCAATTTTGGCCAGCTTAAAGTGTTGTTTACCAAAGGGAATTCCAATAATGGTAATGAAAAAAATAATTCCCAATCCGACATGTGTTAAAGCAATCCAGATGCCTCCAACAAAAAACCAGATGATATTCATAATGGTGCTGATGATGCCCGAACGTTTTTCTTTTTTTCGGGTGCTGCGACCAAATGGCCAAAGTGCTAATTCGGCAAGTTTAAATGTTTGTAAGCCAAAGGGGATACCAATAATGGTAATCATG
>JAFGGY010000186.1 GCA_016930365.1 Prolixibacteraceae bacterium
AACCTGCTCAGCAAAACCGAAATAATCAACATACTTGGCAATTTTAATGGTTTGGTAGTGGTCGATGAGGCTTACATCGACTTTGCACCCGGCGAAAGCTTTTTGCCCGAATTGGAGAAACACCCCAACCTGGTGATTTTGCAAACCTTCTCGAAAGCTTGGGGACTGGCAGGCATACGTCTGGGTATGGCCTTTGCTTCGCCCGAGATTATCGCAGTGCTGAATAAAATCAAATTTCCATATAACATCAACCAACTCACACAGCAACGGGTAATGCAATCGTTGCAAAATGTTGAAGAGAAAGAAACCTGGGTAAAAACCATCATTTCCGAACGAGCAAAATTGGCTGAAGAGCTTAAAAAGTTGACCTTTGTACAAAAAGTGTATCCCAGCGATGCCAACTTTTTATTGGTAAAAATGAACGATGCCCGCAAGAAATTCGAATACCTGATGAACGAAGGCGTGATTGTGCGCGACCGCTCAAAAGTAGCCCTTTGCGAAAACAGCCTGCGAATAACGGTGGGAAGCCCGGAAGAAAACAGAGAGTTGATTAAGAAATTCGAAAGTCTAAAATAAACAAGGAATAAATAATAAAAAATAAGGAATGAGAAACTAATGGAAAGTAATAATTATGAATAATCGGAAATATGATTTGGAAGACCGTTTAATTGATTTTGCCATCAGAATTAGTGAGATTGTAGAATCTTTGCCTAATACGAAATTAGGAAACCACATTGGTGGTCAATTAATTCGTTGCGGAACTTCACCTGCGTTGAATAATGGCGAAGCTCAATCGGCAGAATCAAAAAATGACTTCATTCATAAACTAAAGGTTATTCTAAAGGAATTAAGAGAAACCCGTATTTGTTTAAAAATCATTATTCGAAAACCACTATTGAAGCCTGAACGAATAAATGATATCTTAAAGGAAAATAATGAATTAATCGCAATTTTTCTAAAAAGCATCGAAACTGCGAAGAAGCGTAATTCCTGATTCCATGTTCCTTATTTATTATTTCTTGTTTAAAAAAATGATACTATGAAGAAAGCACTTTTTATAGATAGAGACGGAACCCTGGTCATTGAACCACCAGTTGATTACCAACTCGACAGCCTCGAAAAACTTGAGTTTTACCCGGGCGTGTTCCGCAATATGCATTTTATTGCCAAAAACCTCGATTATGAATTGGTGATGGTGACCAATCAGGACGGGCTGGGAACAATTTCGTTTCCTGAAGAAACCTTTTGGCCGGCGCACAATAAAATACTGAAAACTTTCGAGGGCGAAGGCGTGGTATTCGACGATATCCTCATCGACCGTAGTTTCCCGGCCGACAATGCTCCTACCCGCAAGCCGCATACCGGCATGATGGGTAAATACATGGACGGAAGTTACGACCTGGTCAACAGTTACGTAATAGGCGACCGAATTACTGATGTTGAGCTGGCCAAAAACCTGGGGTGCAAAGCCATTTGGCTCAGCAACGAACCCGACGAGCTTCTTGCAGAAAAAGGCCTTTCTGAAGTTTGTGCTCTCAAAACAACCAACTGGGACGAAGTATATGCCGAAGTAGCCAAAACAGACCGTACAAGCACCATAAAGCGCACTACCAAAGAAACCGATATCGACATATGGCTCGACCTTGACGGTAAAGGCAAAACTGAAATATCAACCGGTCTGGGGTTTTTCGACCACATGTTGGAACAAATCGGGCGCCACTCGGGCATCGACCTGAAAATAATCGTCAAAGGTGACCTCGAAGTAGATGAACACCATACCATTGAAGATACTGCATTGGCTTTGGGCGAAGCATTTTTGAAAGCACTGGGAAATAAGCGCGGCATTGAACGTTACGGTTTCTGCCTGCCCATGGACGAAAGCCTCATACAAGTAGCACTCGACTTTGGTGGCCGCCCATGGTTGGTATGGGACGCCGAATTTAAGCGCGAACGCGTTGGCGATATGCCCACCGAAATGTTCCTACACTTTTTTAAATCGTTTAGCGATGCTGCTAAGTGCAACCTCAATATAAAAGCCGAAGGCCAAAACGAACACCATAAAATAGAAGGCATATTTAAAGCCCTGGCAAAAGCCATTAAAATGGCCATTAAAAAAGATGTGTTTAACTTTGAGCTGCCTTCAACCAAAGGGGTATTATGAAAAAATAAACCGCAGAGATAACAGAGATTCGCGCAGAGGAAACAGAGACTATAATTCTGAATTATTTATAAAAAACAATTAACCTAATAGCAAATAGAGATTAACCCAGAATAATCTGAAAATAATAAACTCTGTGTTCTCTGTGGTGAAAAACCAAATATATGATACTTGAAAATAAAATAACCGAAACAATTATTGGTTGTGCTATAAAAGTTCATAAAGAACTTGGCCCGGGGTTGTTGGAATCAGCTTATCAAGAGTGTCTTTTTTATGAATTACAAAAGGCTGGACTGAAAGTAGAAAAAGAAAAGCCTCTTCCGCTGATTTATGAAGAAGTAAAACTAAATTGTGGCTATCGTGTGGATTTGATGGTTGAAGACAGAATTATTGTTGAATTAAAATCAGTTGAAGAATTAACCGATATTCATTTAGCTCAAGTTTTAACCTACCTTAAAATAGCTGATTGTAAGCTTGGGCTACTGATAAATTTCAATGTAACACAATTAACTAAAGGCTTAAAGCGAGTAATCAATAAATATTATTAAATCTCAGTGAACTCTGTGTACTACTCAGTTTTCTCTGTGGTTAAAATTTGTGGTTAACCAAAGATATTATGAAACGAATACAACCGAAAACAGAACCTAAAAACACAGCAATTTTGTTGCTGCACTGTCCCGACAAGCAAGGCTTGCTGGCATTGGTTACCGAATTCATCAACAAAAATAACGGGAACATTCTTTACCTCGACCAACACGTTGACCGTGAAGAAAAGCTTTTCTATATGCGTGTTGAGTGGCAATTGGACAATTTTACGATACCAAAAGAAAAAATATCCGATTACTTCGATACACTTTTGGCACATAAATATGAAATGACCTACAATATTCATTTTTCGGATGAAAAACCCCGTATGGCTATTTTCGTATCAAAAATGTCGCACTGCCTGTTCGACCTTTTGGCTCGGTACACAGCCGGCGAGTGGGATGTTGAAATACCGCTCATAATCAGCAACCACCCCGACATGAAACCCGTTGCCGATGGCTTTGGAATTGATTACCATGTTTTTAATATCGACAAAGAAAACAAAGCCGAACAGGAAGCAAAAGAGCTTGCTTTGTTGAAAGAACACAATATCGATTTTATTGTGCTGGCACGTTACATGCAAATTATAAGCGACGATTTTATTGCTCACTATCCGCATAAAATCATCAACATACACCATTCGTTTTTGCCGGCATTTGTTGGAGCAAAACCATACCACGCAGCACACAAGCGAGGTGTAAAAATTATTGGTGCTACCAGCCATTACGTTACTCCCGAATTGGATGCAGGCCCTATTATTAAGCAGGATGTTGCCCGCATTAGTCATAAAGACACGGTGAAAGATTTAATAGCCAAAGGGCGCGACCTCGAAAAAATTGTATTGTCAAAAGCGGTGAACAAACACATCGACCGCAAAATATTGGTTTACAACAACCGCACGGTTGTGTTTAGTTAAAACCCCTCCTAACCTCCTCCCAAGGAGGAGGAAGTGGGCAGCACAAATAATTTGGGGCATAGAATAATGAAATCATTTGAAATGAAGAACAAAGCAACAAATCAAGTAGAAACTAACCCCCTCATTGGGAGAGCCTGTCCCGATTCTTCGGGAGGGAAGGGGGAGGCCGTATGAACATCGTAATAATCAAATACAATGCAGGCAACATCGAATCGGTGCAAAATGCCTTGATACGATTAGGCGTTAAAGCCGAAATTACTGCCGACCCCGAAAAAATTCGTGCTGCCGACAAAGTGATATTTCCCGGAGTGGGCGAAGCAAGTACCACCATGGCTTACCTGAAAAAACACAAACTCGATGAGCTGATTCGTAGCCTGAAACAACCTGTTTTGGGGATATGCTTAGGCCAGCAACTAATGTGCTCGCATTCGGAAGAGGGGGATGTAGATTGCCTTGGCATTTTTGATGAGAAGGTAAAACTATTTAAACCCAAGCCGGGTCAGGAATACATTACAAAAGTCCCGCATATGGGCTGGAACAGTATTCACGATGTCAACAGCGCCATCATGTCGGCCGATATCGAAGGGCAGTACGTATATTTTGTGCATTCATATTATGTTGAAGTGGGTGAACATACCGCCGCCACATGCAATTACATCAACCCTTTTAGCGCAGCATTGCACAGGGACAACTTTTACGCCACGCAGTTTCACCCCGAAAAAAGCCAAAAGGTAGGCGAACGGATATTGGAAAATTTCCTTATGATTTAAGATCAACGATTGAGTATTAACGATTATAAATTTATAATGACACCTAAAGACTTAGAAGAACGATTAATCCAATTTGCTATCAGTATCATAAAACTTTCAGAAGGCATGAATCAATCAATTGCTGGCAAAAGATTAGCAGACCAAATTGTACGCTCAGGTTCATCACCTGCATTAAATTATGGCGAGGCTCAAAGTGCTGAATCCGGACGTGACTTTGTTCATAAATTAGGAATATGCTTAAAAGAACTTCGTGAAACTCATATCAATCTTAGAATCATAAACGGAGCTGATATTCATTTAAATAAAAATAACATTGCCAATCTAATCTCCGAGAGCAATGAATTAATTTCAATCTTTGTAAAAAGTATAGAAACCAGTAAGCGCAAACAAAATAAGCTCACGAATCCTCCATCAAATCGTTAATCATCAATCATCAATCGTTAATCGTTAATCATCAATCATCAATCGTTAATCGTTAATCATCAATCGCTAATTCAATATCTCATGATAACAATCATTCCCGCTATCGACTTAATCGATGCCAAGTGTGTACGCCTTTCGCAGGGCGACTACAACCAGAAAACCGTGTACAACGAAAACCCGCTCGAAGTAGCTAAAATGTTCGAAGACGCTGGAATTAAACGCCTGCACCTGGTTGACCTTGACGGCGCCAAAGCACAACACATTGTCAACCATAAAGTGCTCGAAACCATTGCATCAAAAACCAAGCTGGTGATTGACTTTGGTGGAGGGCTAAAAAGCGACGAAGACTTGCGCATTGCTTTCGAAAGTGGAGCGAGCATGATTACCGGCGGCAGCATTGCTGTGAAAAATCGTTCGACTTTTGAAAGCTGGATTGGTAAATATGGTGCCGAAAAAATTATATTAGGCGCCGATGCCAAAAATGGCAAAATTGCTGTAAGCGGCTGGCAGGAGGATTCCAACGAAGAGATTATCCCCTTCATAAAATCATACACCGAAAAAGGAATATCAAAAGTTATATCTACTGACATTGCCCGCGATGGAATGCTTACCGGTCCAAGCATCGATTTGTACAAAGAAATTATGTCCAAATTTCATAAGCTTGAACTTATTGCCAGCGGTGGAATCGCCAGCATGAAAGACATCTTCGAATTAGACGAAATGGGCGTTCCGGGCGTAATTACCGGCAAAGCCATTTATGAAGGAAGAATTAAATTAGAAGAAATTAAAAACTATTACAAATAAAGACCCCCTCTAAATCTCCCCGTAGGGGAAAATATAGAGCGAAGGGTCTATAAACTCCTCCCCTTTGGGGAGGTTGGAAGGGGCTTTACTATGCTTGCAAAACGAATTATACCGTGCCTTGATATAAAAGACGGGCAAACTGTTAAAGGCATCAACTTTGTTGGAATACAAGCGGTGGGTGACCCGGTTGAACTGGGTGCTATGTATGCCGAACAGGGAGCCGACGAACTGGTGTTTCTCGACATTACCGCCACGCACGAAGGACGAAAAACCTTTGTAGAACTGGTGAAACGCATTGCCCGCGAAATTAACATCCCGTTTACCGTGGGTGGTGGCATTAGTGAATTGAAAGATGCCGAAGCTTTGCTCAGTGCCGGAGCCGACAAAGTCTCCATTAACTCATCAGCCGTGCGTAACCCACAACTAATTAACGACATGGCGCTCAATTTTGGCACACAGTTCGTGGTTGTGGCCATCGATGCAAAAAATTACGACGGGCACTGGAAAGTTACTGTTAATGGTGGCCGCATTCCTACCGACAAAGAATTGTTTAGCTGGGCAAAAGAAGCCGAAGACCGCGGTGCAGGCGAAATATTGTTTACCAGCATGGACCACGACGGCACTAAAAATGGCTTTGCCAACGCAGAGCTGGCTCACATGGCCGAAATGCTTAAAATACCCATTATCGCATCGGGCGGTGCCGGTAACATGGAACACTTTGTAGATGTATTTACTAAAGGAAAAGCCGATGCCGGGCTGGCAGCCAGTATTTTTCATTATAAAGAAATTGCCATACCTGATTTGAAACAATATTTGAATGAAAGTGGAATTACTGTGAGGTTATAGGCTGATGGCTGATGGCTAATGGCTAATGGCTAATAGCCGGACATTACAAAAAAAACAACTAAATACAAATGAACATCTTTTATTCAAAGCAACAAACAAAATAACCGCACGGAACAGCCATTAGCCGGAAGCCAATAGCTTTTGGCTAAATGAAATACTTATCAAAGAACACTAACCATGAAAAACTTTAAAAAACTGGAAGTATGGCAACGAGGAATTGACATTGTTAAATGTGCGTATGAACTAACCAAACTTTTGCCGAACGAAGAAAAATACAATTTGGTAAGCCAGATTAATCGTTCTGCTGTCTCAATTCCATCAAATATTGCCGAAGGTAGCTCAAGAAAAAGTGAAAAAGATTATTTTCGTTTTTTGGAAATAGCTCTTGGAAGTTGTTTCGAGTTAGAAACACAGGTCATTATCTTAAATGTTCTAAATTTTGTAAATGAAGAACAAACATCTAAAATACTAAATAATATTGAATTACAAGAAAGGCAATTATTTGCGTTTATGAATATCTTGAATAAATAATTTGCTATAAGCTTATAGCTATTGGCTTATAGCCAGACAGTACAAAAAAACAACTTTTATTAAAAGCAACAAACAAAATAATCGCAGAAAGCAGCCATTAGCCGGAAGCCATCAGCCAAAGGCTAACGGCCATTAGCCATCAGCTAACAGCCATTATCCAACAAATAAATAAATATGACAACATTAACACAAAACCAACAAGACATCCTGTTTTTAACTCATCTACAGGACTTTATCGACAAGCGTAAGGCCGAAATGCCCGAGGGCTCGTACACTACTTCGCTTTTTAACGAGGGCACACGAAAAATAACCCAAAAAGTAGGCGAAGAGGCCGTTGAAACCATTATTGGTGCCATGGCCAACGACGATGAAAACTTTTTATACGAAGGAGCCGACCTGATTTATCATTTAATTGTATTGCTTACTCACAAAGGATACCGCATTGAGGATTTAGCCAACGAGCTAAAAAAAAGACATAAGTAGATGCCTGAAGCAAAACAGAAATTTAGCAATACTAAAGTTGCATCAATTTCGATTGCGCACCATGTACACGATATCTACACTTCGTTTTTAGCCCCCATACTTCCACTTTTGATGGAAAAGTACGGCATTACCTATTCACTTGCCGGTTTGTTGAATGTTATTCAACGTATTCCTTCGTTGTTTAACCCCTTTGTAGGTATGGTAGCCGATAAAATGAGCGTACGTTATTTTATCATTATAACCCCTGCCCTTACAGCCATTTCGATGAGCTTGCTCGGGGTTGCGCCATCGTATATTTTTGCAGCCATATTGTTATTTGTGTCGGGCATCAGCTCTACACTTTTTCATGTGCCGGCACCGGTTATGATTAAACATGTGGCCGGCAATAAAATTGGCAGGGGTATGAGTTTTTACATGGTGGGAGGCGAACTGGCACGAACCATCGGTCCGGTGCTTGTATTGGGTGCTATATCACTTTGGGGGTTCGAAGGTATGTACCGCCTTATTCCGCTGGGAGTAGTAACTTCGGGCATTTTGTATTACAAATTTAAAGACATAAAAATCCGTCAGGATTTCAAATCGGAAGGCAACGACAAGCCGGGCGAAACCTACAAAACAACCTTAAAACGTTTTTTACCGGTGCTTGTTACAACTACCGGCATTGTGCTTTTCAGGGGAGGAATGAAATCGGCACTAACCCTGTATCTGCCTACGTATATAAAAGAAGCCGGTAATACGCTGTGGTTTGCCGGTATCTCGCTGTCAATACTTCAGCTGGCGGGAGCCGCCGGAACTTTACTTAGCGGTATTTTATCCGACAGGCTTGGGCGCAAAAACCTGTTTGTTATTACGGCCATCGGAACACCCATACTGATGTTTCTGTTTGTCATTTCAAGCGGCATGGTTACCATTCCACTCCTCATCCTTCTCGGCATTTTTATTTTTGCCCCCGGGCCGGTTATGCTGGCCGCTGTACACGATAAAGAGACCCAGAACGGTGCTTTTATAAATGGTGTATATATGGGCATGAATTTCTTTATTAACTCGCTTAATGTTTTGGCCATTGGCTGGCTTGCCGACGGCATTGGTCTTGAAACTACATTTTTAATTTCCATAGCCTGGGGTTTGTTGGTTATTCCTTTTGTGTTTAGGTTTAAGGAGACGAAAGAGAAGCGTATGTAAATCGTCCACCGGGATACATAAATCCGGGAGAACAGTAGAACAATCGAAATTAACTTAGGAAGCATGTCAATTACATGAAATAAATTTTTTTAAGTAACTTCGTAAAAAAGAAAAGCACATGAAAATAGAAACACAAATATTGAATAGTTATTGGGGGCTATTAAGCACATTAAATCCAAGCCTGAAATTGAAACTAATAGAGAAACTTTCCAAATCAATAAGCAAGGATATGTCAAGCAAAGACGACCGCCTTGCAAAATCATTTGGTGCATGGGTTGACTCAAGAGATTCTGACGAGATAATAAATGAGATTAAAGAAAGCAGAACATTTAACCGTCAAATAGAATCGTTTTGAAACAATATTTATTGTAATCGTTAAAACCACCTCCTTAGGTGGTGGTTATGTTCCGTTAGGCTAAGCCTTAAAATTGTTATTTTTGAGACATGAG
>JAFGGY010000187.1 GCA_016930365.1 Prolixibacteraceae bacterium
CTCATGTCTCAAAAATAACAATTTTAAGGCTTAGCCTAACGGAACATAACCACCACCTAAGGAGGTGGTTTTAACGATTACAATAAAGACGTTAGACTTGAATGTCGAACAACCACAAAATCAGGACACATCGAAAATACCTAGCAAACTATCTTTCCTGGTTTTGCTCACCGGGATGCGCACTTTCCCTACAAAAAGATGGTTTCCCTCGAATCCGGTTACCATATTTATATTTACAATAAAAGAACGATGCACCCGTACAAACGTCGACACAGGCAGTCGTTTTTCGAAATACTTCAATACAAAAGAATACATATGACTTCCTGAATCAGTTACCAGAGTTGTATAATTACTATCGGCTTCGAGATAATGAATTTCACTAAATCTTATTCGTTCAAAAAACGAATCTCTTTTCAAGAATAAACTGTCTTTAATGGAAATCAAGTTCGTACTTTTGTAGTCCCCTGTATTATTTGGCTCCTGCAATCCGGCAGCTGGTTTTTTAAGTTCAAAATTCCGCAAGGCCAGCTCAATAGCAACCTGAACCTGACGGTCGTTAAACGGCTTTAGCAGAAAAGCCGAAGGGTTTGTTGTTAACGCCTGATCGACAATCGTTTTATTAGCCAGCGATGTGAGAAAAATAAAGGGAATTGTAAACCGAATGCTAATTATTGAGGCCAGTTCAATTCCATTGGTTGGACCAGCAATATTAATATCAATTAAAACCAAATCGACAATTTGCGATTCCAATACGGCTAAAGCTTCGGAAGCCGAGCTGGCATGAGCAACAACCTGATAGCCAAAATCGGATAAACGCATGGCTATGTCTTCGGCAATTAAAAATTCATCTTCAACAACAAGAATATTCGTTTTAGCCATATCTCACGTACTTTTATTGGCTAATATCGAAAGATACAATCCATGTAGTACCACCTTTGTTATCCCATTCGATATAACCATTTAACTGTTTAACCAACGAATTTACTAATTTTATCCCGAACGATGATGTTTTAGCAAAATCAAAATCATCGGCCAAACCCTTACCATTATCCTGAATAATCAAAGTTGCCACGTGTTCATTCTTTTTTAACGACACGTTTAATTCGGGAAAAATCTGCACTCCATCGGCATATTTCAGCGCATTCGTTATTAACTCATTAACAATCAACCCAACTGGTATTGCCTTGTCAATTTTCATCAAAACAGATTCGAGATCGAAATGAAGTTGAAAATTACGACCATAATTTGAAACCAGGTTTTGCGTCAAGTCGTTTAAATATTCTTTCAAATCGATTTTTGTATCAACATCTTCGCGATACAATTTCTGATGAATAAGCGTTAACGCTTCCACCCGGTATCTACATGCTATTAAAGCCTCTGCCGCAGGATACCCATTCAACTGGCGAGCTTGTAAATTCAACAAACTCGACACCATTTGCAAGTTGTTTTTCACCCTGTGATTAAGTTCCTTTAAAAGCAAAGACTTTTCCTTCTCACTTTTTTCGAGAAGTTCTTTTTGATAATTCAAACGGTTGTTCGTTTCTTTTACGCGCTTATTGCTTTTACGGAGCTGAAAGGTAAGAATCAAAAAAATCATTACACCAGCTGTTAAAAAATATGCCAGCATACGCTGAAGCTTGTTTAGCTTATTCAGAACCACTATTTGCTCATCTTTTTTAGCCAGTTCGAAACGACTTTGCATTTTTTCCATCTCACGTATCGATGAAATATCTTTTATGCTATCGTTGTATAATTTGTAACGCTTATAATACTGCAATGAATTTTGATAATCATTTATTTTTTCGTAAGCCTCCGAGAGCTTTAAGCTAATTTCCAGCGTTTGATCCTTTAACCCTTCAGCTAAAGCAATACCACAAGCTTTCGACATGTATTCTATACCTTTCGATGCATCGCCCTGTAAATAATACACCCAGCCAAGATTACTCATAAAGGTAGCAAGCATAGTACTATCTTGTTCAAAAAATAATAAAGCCGCCTCAAGTTCTTTTTCTGCCTGTATCAACATCCCTTTTTCGGCATGCAGCAATCCAAGGTTTCCGTTCAATAAGGCCTTTCGCCTTACTATTTGAGGATTTTCAGCAAGCTGGCTAAAGTGCCCCATTGATTTACCATAATAAAACTCGGCACTATCGGCAACATCAAACACCCTGTATGCTTCGCCAATATTAAGAAGCGAATTGGCAACAAAAAAAGTATCATTAGCCTGCTCAAATAAATGCAAACATTGCTGGTAATATTTTATTGAATTCGATAAATCGCCCTGATGCTGAAACGCAGTACCAATAGAGCCCAGTGCATAGCCTTCTTCCGTGTACATTTCAAGCTCGCGAAATAGGTACGCCGACTCGATAAAGTGCTCAATACTTTGTAAGTGATTCCCCAAACGCAACTCGGCCAATCCAACATAACCGTGGGCATACGCAAGCTGTTTCTGCATCCCGTTTTTTTGGGTTATTTTTATTACACTTTTACCATAATCAATTGCTCTTGTCGGTTCGTTTTGATTCTCAAAACTTAATTCAAGCAACACCTGAACCAACTCTTCTTCTGAAAGATTCCCCTTCCCAAGTTCAAAGGTAATTGAATCAATAAAACCGGGGGATATGGCATATCCCCCGATAGAAAAGCTCAAAAAAATATTTATCAACCAAAATTTCATTTTCAAATTACATAAATGCTGAAACATTATGGTACAAAAGGCGGTGTAATTGGTGGTGGTGGTGGTGGATAAGTGTCTCCAACTGGATCAACTATTCCATACTTCAGATTTCCTTTTACATCTTCAAACTCAAAAAGAAAAGTATACTTAACACGACCGCCATTTTTCACATCACCAGTTGTTTCCAGACTAAACGCATTACTCGATTTGGATTTGCTTTTTAATTTAATTTTTCCGTTGCTTTGCATTTGGGGAGCATCCTTAAAAACTTTCTTCCATTTCTTTTCTGTTGGGGTATCAGTAATCATTTCCATATCCATTTCCGGCACCTCGTTGTCCGAAGCAAAACGGAGTGGCTTTCCATCAGAGGATTCAACTATCCACACATATTTTGAATTTTCCTCAAAAATAAGGATATTCCGCAAAGGCCCATAAAAAAGAGCATAGGGCGAGAGCACCTCGTAAAACATGTCGGCTTTATAGGGATTTTCAAAAGTTCCCAGCCGGGGATCATCTTCATAAAATGCCATCATCTCGTCGATATAAACACGGATGCTGACCTGATAAGTTTTAGACTTCATTTTTAAAAATATTTAAGGGGTTAATACTAAAATACCCCTAAATATACTGACAAACAATCAAATAACAAACCATATTCGAAAAAATATTAAATTAACTATCGACATGCCTCAAAAAATGATTTCATTAACAATCCAGCTTTATCGGTCAAAACCCCTTTTACTATTTCGGTTTTAGGGTGCATAGCTCCGGGTGCATAAACCGAAAAACCACGTTTGGGATCGGATGCAGCATAAACCACCTTGCCAATTTGCGACCACCCCAACGCACCGGCACACATCACACAAGGCTCGAGCGTTACATACATCGTACAATCGTTTAAGTATTTACCACCCAGAAAACCGGCAGCAGCAGTAATGGCCTGCATTTCGGCATGAGCCGTAACATCCGAAAGTTTCTCGGTTAAATTATGCGCCCGCGCAATAATTGTATTATTCGACACAACCACACAGCCTACCGGAACTTCGCCACTTTCGAAAGCTTTTTTAGCTTCGTCGAGTGCTTTTTGCATAAAATATTCGTCAGAAAAAGGCTTAATCATTTTTTATACTTTTTATCACTGTTGTACAGTAAAATACAATCTTAAAAATTAATCGAACACTAATAATTTTTAAGTCGAAACAAAAGTAAAGACTTTCGACCGAAATAATACGTATTTATCCATCATCTATCCACAAACTTTGGTATTTAAGGACTTTCAATACATTAATTCACTTAAAACATGTTGTACAAATACTTTTTTTTCAGCATTTTACAACATTCAACATTTGTAAAATTGTTCATTTTTTCTATTTTTAGGCAGAGAAAATTGGTTTTGATTATTGTTTCATTTAATAACCACAATGATGACAAGCCTTGTGTACACGGGACTATCGACAGTTCGAAAACAACTATCGTTAATTACTACTGCTTTTACAGTACTTGCTATTTGGGCATGTTTTGTGCTTAGCTTTGCGCTTATAATTTTAAAATTCACTTAAAGCAAAAGGTTTAAACAATAAACGCCATAAGTATTTTATACCAGGGCAACCGCATTTAAAAGCCAAGCAACATTTCTCTATATTTGACATCAAGAGCAGCTTTAAACCGTTTGTTCTTTTTGCTAA
>JAFGGY010000188.1 GCA_016930365.1 Prolixibacteraceae bacterium
AAAATAGATGATGGTTTAAAGAGAAAAGGAAGATTATAATGTTTAGAAAACATGCTATAATCATCTTTCTAAATGCAAGGCTAATATAGTTTTATTTTTTCAATCAAGAAAAAGATAGAATTAAAATTTATACGCTTAAGGTGCGTCGAAAACGTTTGCGAAGGGATTGGGGTGGTCTATTTTGTTGTGCTGTAATTGTATGCAGCCATAATAGAATGTATTTTTTTTGTGAAAAGAAGTTAAAAAATAATCTCTCTTTTTTCTTGTTTCGTGATTTTTACCACTGCTAAATCCTCATTTTTTTCTCCTTTTTCATCGTGTTTTGTGTGAAAATCGTCTCCGTTTTATCGTTTTTACCTCGGTTTTTATGTTTTTATAAGTCGAATCATTCTATTTTTGATGATGGTTTCTGCGCAAATGAACCTAAATTGGCATAAATATAATTTGCAACTTAGATTAAAGGGAGTGGAACGATTATAAAAGTTTATTTGACTTTTTATAAGTTGAATGATATACATTGTTTTTTTTCTCAAAACGATTTTATAAACAACACATGGATAAGTTTTTAAAAGAAGTATCGGTATATATTCATAAAAAGTTTCAAAATGAAATGGGAACGCTAACCATGGTTTTTCCAAACCGGAGAGCGGGTCTGTTTTTTCAAAAATACCTGGCTGATATCGCGCAATCGCCTGTGTTTTCGCCACATATAATTACCATTGCCGAGTTGATTTCGGATTTGGGGGCGTTGAAGATTGCTGATCAGGGATGGTTGATTATTGAGCTGCACCGCGTTTTTAAACAGGTAACTGGAAGCAACGAATCGTTAGACGATTTTTATTATTGGGGCGAAATGATGTTGGCCGATTTCAACGATATTGACAAATATTTGGTCGATGCCAAACAGCTTTTTAGTAACATCGAATCGTTAAAAGAAATTGATAATGGTTTCGATTTCCTTACCGAAGAGCAATTTAGATATTTGTCGGCATTTTGGGGAAATATTCTTCAGTCGGCTAACTCCGATAGTAAAGCCCGGTTTATGGAATTGTGGAGAAAGCTTTACGATATATACCTTGCTTTTGGAGAACGACTCGAAAAACTGGAGCTGGCATACGAAGGTATGTTGTACAGAAAAGTGGCCAATTCTTTACCCGAATTGTCTGCCGGTCAGTATTCTATGGGGGTTGCATTTGTGGGGTTTAACGCTCTGAATCGTTGCGAAAACCTGATATTCGACTTTTTTAAAAACAACAGCGAGGCTTTGTTCTTTTGGGATTACGATGACTATTATATGAATTTCGACGGGCATGAGGCCGCTATGTTTATGCATCAAAACCTGCTTCGTTTTCCTGTGCCGGCCGATTTTAACTTGCAAACCGATAATTTTAAGCATCTCGATACCATCGATGTTCTTGCTGTGCCGGGCTTTACCGGTCAGGCTTCGTATGCCGCTCAATGGATCGATAAACTTAATTCGGTAGTTGGCGAGCGATTTGATGAAACAGCGGTGGTGCTTTGCGACGAAACCTTGCTTATGCCTTTTATTAATGTAGTGCCTGCTAACGTAGGGGCTTTTAATGTAACGATGGGTTTGCCTGTGAAAAGTTCGCCGGTTTATGCCATGGTTAAAGCCCTGGTCGATACCGACCGTCATAGCCGAATGGATAAAAACGGGCGGCGGCTTTTTTATCATCGCAATTTGATGAGCTTGCTGAATAACCCGCTTATGAAAGTTCCGGCAGGCGATTTTGTCGATGATTTGAACAAACGAATTATCGAAGAAAACCTGGTTTATCTCGATGCCTCCGATTTTTCGGAACAACCTTTCTTGAAAGAGGTAGTTGATTTGCCTGAAAAGCCCGAATGCTGTCGCGATTATTTGCTGGGCATTATCCGAACGGTGTTCGATGCCTTGCCCGATGACGAGCAGATTGTGAAAGAATCGCTGTACCAGCTTCATCTGGTTGTTAGTCGCCTGCACGACAGTTTGTTTGGCGATGTGCTTGACGATGAGGTGGATATGTCGAAAAAACTTTTCTACCAATTATTGTTGAGGCAGCTTGAGCGTCTCTCGATACCTTTCGAGGGCGAACCTTTGTCGGGCTTGCAGATTATGGGTTTTCTCGAAACCCGAAGCCTCGATTTCGACCATCTGATATTGCTTTCGTTTAACGACGATAAACTGCCTGGCAACCCCAATCAACATTCTTTTATACCCTACACCTTGCGCAAAGGCTTCGATATGCCGCTTACCGAACATAAAAATGCTATGTATGCCTATTATTTTTACCGACTTATTCAACGTGCTAAAAAGGTAAGCCTGGTTTACGATTCCCGTACAGAGGGGCTTTCGAGAGGCGAGGTGAGCCGGTTTGCTACCCAGCTTAAATACGAAGCGAAGCATTTGAAGGTGAACGAAAAACAGGGCGTTTTCAATTTTATGCCTTCGTTAGAGAATGAAATACGCATTGAAAAAACCGATGCCCTGCTGAAAAAAATTGAAACACATTTGCGCAATAAGGTAATTTCGCCCAGTGCTCTTAATCAATATCTGTATTGTTCGTTGAGGTTCTTTTTCAGATACATCGAAGACGTAAAAGAACCCGACGAAGTGCTCGAAGATATCGATAACCTTGTTTTTGGACGTATTGCACACCTGGCACTCGAAGAACTTTATAAGCCTTTTGTGGGAAAAACCTTCTCCGAAGATGATATCGCACGCTTAATGGTTGACGAGCGGAAGTTGAATCAAAGCTTGAAGCTGGCACTCGAAACCGAATATTTCAAAAAAGGAAAGTTTAACCTGAATGGTCGTAATTTGTTGGTATTCGACATAATAAAGAAGTTTGTACTGCGGGTGCTTCGTTACGATAAAAGTATTGCGCCTTTCGATTTACTTTCACTCGAAAAAAATTATCATCGTTCGATGACGATTGAAACGCAGGGGAAGCAATTTGAAGTGAAATATGGTGGTACGGTTGATCGCCTCGACCGGGTAGGCGATAAAATTCGGGTTGTAGATTATAAAACCGGTGCATCCGAAGGCCAGTTGAGTTCTATTGAAAAGTTATTTTTGAGAGAAGGGAAAAATAACAAGGCTGCTTTTCAGACTATGCTATATGCTGATGCGGTTCAGGAAAATATGAAAACTGATTTGCCGCTGATGCCCGCTGTGTATGGTGCTCGTGCTGTTTTTGCCAGCGATTTTAATCCTTTTTTCACATGGAATAAGACCGATAATTTGATTTTCCAGGCTCATGTTGATGATTTTCGTGCCGGTCTTAAATCTGTTTTTATCGAATTGATGGATCCGTTGGTTCCATTTGTGCAGATAAAAGAGGCTACCATGTGTGGTTTTTGCCCGTATAAGTCAATTTGTAAGCGGTAAACGGCCTATTTTTCAATAAATCTTAGGAGTCCATTGTCTTCAACTTTGCGGTAGTAGCACGATGTGTGTGCTTTCCCGTTTTCCCGTTTGGCGTGGCAGGCACCATCGCCTTCGGGTGTTACCAGGTACAAAAAAGAGTTTTGTTCGCAATTAACCCGTATTTCCTGTATGCGTAGCATGTCGCCGCTGGTTTCGCCTTTTTTCCAAAGTTCGTTTCGGCTGCGACTCCAAAATGTGGCATAACCGCTTTGCAGTGTTTCTTCAAAGGCTTGCTGGTTAACAAAGGCCAGTATTAGTACTTCTTTGCTCTGAGCATCCTGTGTTACAACGGGCAGGAGTTTCTGCCCATCGGCGCCGAAATCTACCTGGAATTCATTGGTGTATTCTTTTGCCATCTTGTTTTGTTTTTGGTCTGTTGCAAAAATAAAAATAATGAAGCGGAATGTGTGTTTTATCTTTTGTTTTCGTCTGTGTTTGCAACAATATTTCATATTTTAGCTCCATTCAACAAACGAATCGATACAGTATGGCCTACCAGTTAAAATTCAGAAATAAACAACTAAAACTTATAGCGGTTGACCTCGACGGTACCTTACTGCGCGACGATAAAACCATTTCGGAGGTCGATATGGCTACGCTCGAAATGCTGGGGCGCGAGGGGATTATCCGGGTTGCAGCAACAGGCCGAAGCATGCATAAAGTAGAAGAAGTGTTGATGGCCGGAACTCCTATCGATTATGTGGTTTTTTCGTCGGGTGCCGGAATTTTTAACTGGAACGAAAAGAAGCTTTTACACAGCGAACAGTTCGCACCTCATGTTGCTGCTAATGTTTGCCGGCATTTGTACGAAGAAAACTTCAATTTCTTTGTTTACCAGCCAATTCCACATAATAATCTTTTTTTGTATCATAAAGGAGCTGGTAATTGTGTCGAATTTAGCAACTACCTGGAACGCCATAAAGGCGATTTTTCGGTTTTGCCCGATTGTAGCCATGTGTGCAAAAGTGGCCAGTTTATGGCTATTGTGCCCAATAACGATTCCTTATTCGAACAACTGAAGAATGATATTCATGCCGATTGCGACGGGGTACGGGTTATTCGGGCTACCTCGCCTGTAAACGACAAGTTTACCTGGATCGAGATTTTTCCTGAAGCGGTATCGAAAGGCCATGGGCTTAAGTGGTTATGCGATAAGCTTGAGCTTCGATATTCCGAAACAGTGGGCATTGGTAATGATTTTAACGATTTGGATATGTTTGAGTTTGTTGGGCATCCTTTTTTGTTGAAAAACGGGGTGGATGCTTTAAAACTGAAATTTCAAAGTGTTGACTTCACCAACAACGAAAACGGGTTTTCTGCCGTTGTTCAATCTTTATAGTGCTTCAAAATCCAACTTAAGTTGAGGCGGAATCAGGGTGAAGCTTAATCGGTGGTAGGGCGTTTTGCCCAACTCGCGTATAGCCTGTCGGTGTTTCTTTGTAGGATATCCCTTGTTCTTTTCCCAGTCGTATCCCGGATATTCTTCGGCAATTTTTCGCATGTAATCGTCGCGATAGGTCTTTGCCAAAACCGAGGCAGCCGCAATCGAAAAATATTTACCATCGCCTTTTATTATGCACTCGTGGGTAATGCCGGGGTAATTGGTAAAACGATTGCCATCGATGATTAAATGTTCAGGGCGTATCTTTAGCTTGTCGATAGCCCGGTGCATAGCCAGATGCGATGCTCTCAGGATATTAATTTCGTCGATTTCGACATTGTTAACAATGCCTACAGCCCATTCAACAGCCTCTTTCTCAATTATTATGCGAAGTTTGTATCGTTGCGATTCGCTTAGTTGTTTCGAATCGTTCAGCATCGAATTGTGAAACCCTTTGGGCAGAATTACAGCAGCTGCATGAACCGGACCGGCAAGGCAGCCGCGCCCCGCTTCGTCGCAACCGGCTTCAACAATACCAGCTTTGTAGTATGCTTTAAGTGTATTTTTCACTAATTGGCTATTTTGATGTGGCTTTTAGTATTGAATTCCATACATTTTCGGCAGTTTGATCCCACGAGAATTTCTCGCGTTGTATTCTGCCTTTTTCTACCAGTTGCATTTTGGTATTTTTATCGGTGGCAATGGTGCTCATGGCATTGGAAATGGTTTCCGGATTGTGGGGGTCGGTGAATAATGCGGCATCGCCTGCGACTTCGGGCATCGAGGTTGTGTTCGAGCATATAACCGGCACATCGCAGTACATGGCTTCGATTATTGGGATACCAAAACCTTCGGAAAACGATGGCAGCACCAGTGCTTCGGCGCTTCCCAGTACCATCTGCAGTGCTTCGGTCGAAAGACGACCGGTAAAAACCAGTTGATCGCTGTGTGCCATTCCCAAAATGGTATTGTTCAGGTACGATTTTTTCCACATGGGTTCACCCACAAACAGAAGTTTGAATTGCCTGTGGTCGTTCTTTTTAAAGTGGTCGAACGCTTTGAGCAATCCATCGATGTTTTTGCGAGGATTGCGAGAGCCAATGTAAATAAAGAAAGGATCTCCCTGGGTGAATTTTGCGCGTATTTCGAGTTGAATATCGATGCTTACCGGGCGGTAAAAGGGGTTGCAGCCGTTGTATGCTATGTCAATTTTTTTGGGTGAAACGTTTAGGTTAATGGCAATGTCGTTTTTGCTGTATTCCGAAACGGTTACGATACGGGTAGCGTTTTGAGCAAATTTCGGGAAATAATGGCGGTAATATTTTCGCACCAGAAACGGAAAATCTTCGGGCCGATGTATAAAGTTAATATCGTGAATAACATCAACTACCGGGCAATTTGCCTGGGTGGGCACCCATCCGTCGGGCGAAAAATATACATCGGGCTGATGTTTTTTTAGAATGTTATGCGTGTCGATGTCGTAGTGCCATTTCCATAAAACCGGGTGACGCGAGGGAATAAGAGTTTTTATCGGTGTAATGTTGTCGGAATAAATAAACGATGAATCCCATGGGCGATCGAAAATAAACAGAAACTCGTGCTCGGGATGCTGGATGGTTATGCGTTTTAGTGTTTCGTGGGCAAACCAGCCAATTCCTTCCAGTTTGTCTTTCAACAAATGTTGTGTGTTTACAGCTATCTTCATCTTTCCAACCTTTGTGTGCTATTTCTGTTGCTGCGAATTTATCTAAAATACCAGATTCATACAATTTTATAATTTGTATTTTTGAGCGAAAATGAAAATGATGCATAAACCCTTAAAAATTAACATAGATTCAGCTTCTTCTGTGCCGAAATACCGGCAATTGGTCGATGCAATTTTGCTTAAAATTGATGCCGGGCAATTGCAAAAAGGCGATAAAATTCCCTCGCTGAATAAACTTTGTGAGTCAGGCAATATGTCGCGCGATACGGCTATGATGGCACTTAACGAGCTGAAAACCCGCGGTGTGCTGATGTCGCATCCCGGAAAAGGTTATTTTGTGTTGAACACACAGGTTGAAGTGAAGAAAAGGGTTTTTGTGCTTTTCGACGAGATGAATGCTTTTAAGGAAGACATGTACCAGTCGTTTATCGAAAGCCTGGCTCCCAAAATCGATGTGGATATTTATTTTCATCATTTTAATCGGCAACTTTTTATCGAATTGATTGAAAAAGCTGTAGGAAATTATTCACATTACGTAATTATGCCGGCAACTTTCGAAAAAATATCCGGCACTTTGGCTTTGCTTCCTGCTTCGAGGGTTATAGTACTTGACCGCCTGAAACCTGAATTGTCGCAGTTGTTTTCCATTTATCAGGATTTTGAACAAGATGTTTTTGAGGCAATGGAGAAAAACGCCGTTCTTTTTACAAAGTATCGTCATTTTATTATGGCGCATCCTGGAGGAAAAGAACCGGTAGAAAGGGTTAAAGGCCTTGAACGCTTTTGTGCAAAACATCGTCGCACTCTCGATATTATCGATGCTTTAGAGCCCGAAATGGCTATAAGCGGAGCTTGTTATTTGTTGCCCTCCGACCGCGATTTGGTGCGACTTATAAAAGTGGCTTCTCAAAAAAAATGGTTGCTGGGTGAAACCATTGGCGTAGTTTCGTTTAACGATACCATGTTGAAAGAAGTGGTAGCCAGCGGCATTTCAACCATTAGTACCGATTTTATGATGATGGGTAAAACGCTCTCGGAAGCAATAAATCAAAAGTTAAATACTTCTGTTCGCAATCCGTGGCGATTTATAAACAGGGGGTCTGCTTGAATTATAGGAAATATGTCTGAAGAATGCATTGGTTGTGAAAATTAATTTTTTAATTTCGCACCAACCAGTACCAACCGGTTGGTGCTGGTTTTACTATTAAAAATGGAGTGTTATGAATGTTGAAAATCTGAAGCTGGAGTTTGTGAAAATATACGGAGAGGGTGAAATAGCTGGTTATTTTTCACCTGGACGAGTGAATTTAATTGGAGAACATACCGATTATAACGGGGGATATGTTTTTCCCTGTGCACTGAGTTTTGGAACCTATTGCCTGGTACGCAAAACTAACAATCCGATGTTTCGCTTTGCCTCGTTAAATGTGAAAAATCGCGAAGAACTTTCGCTCGACGAGTTAACCACACCGTTAAAAAAAGGAAACTGGGTGAATTATCCCTTGGGCACCATTGCCCAGTTTGTGAAGCAAGGTTACGAACTTTCATCGGGAGCCGATTTGTTGTTTTATGGAAATGTTCCCAATGGAGCTGGGTTATCGTCGTCGGCATCGCTCGAAATTTCAACTGCTGTGGCTATTAACGATGTTTTTAATTTTCAACTTTCCCAGGTTGAGTTGGTGAAAATGGGACAAAAAGCTGAGCATGAATTTGCCGGAGTGAATTGTGGCATCATGGATCAGTTTGCGTCGGGTATGGGCGATATTGACCATGCTATCTTTTTAAACTGCGATACGCTTGATTATGAGTTGGTTCCCATAAAGCTCGATGGGGTAAAAATTGTAATAGGTAATACCAATAGTCCACATTCGCTAAGTTCAGGAAAATATAACGAACGAGTAGCCGAATGCCATGCAGCCGTAGAGGAATTAAAGCCTTATAAATTTATAAATCAGTTGGCCGATATTTCGTACGATGAGTTTCGTGCGCTTGAGAATAAAATTGAAAATGAAACCGTACGCCGTCGTGCACATCACGTTGTTTCTGAAATTGAACGCACTGTAAAGGCCGTTGATGCGCTTAAGTCAGGCAATCTTGAGTATTTTGGTGAGTTGATGAATGCCTCGCACGACTCGTTGCGCGACGATTACGAAGTAACCGGGAACGAGCTGGATACCATGGTAGAAGAAGCACGCAAAATTGATGGAGTAATTGGCTCACGTATGACTGGTGGGGGGTTTGGTGGTTCTACCGTATCGCTTGTGAAAGATGATGCCGTTGATTCGTTTATCGAAAATGTTGGGAAAAATTACGAAACCCGTACCGGTATAAAACCCGGCTTCTATGTGGCCGAGATTGGTAAGGGAGGGCATAAAGTTTTTTAAAGCTATATCAATAGATTGTTAGATTAATGACATGAGACAATAAATCATGTTTGTAGGATGCAGAATACCAGCAACTTATGTGAGAAAACACCATCATAATACAAGTGGCTTATTTTCAGTAACTTGAAAAAAATTGTCAATTTATTGTATATGATTTGATAAAAAAACATTTTTTTTGAGAAAAGGGCTGTATTAATTGCAGTCCTTTTTTTACTTTGTACCAATAATGTAGAAGCATGTACGATATTATTGGCGATATACACGGACACCACGATTTACTGGTGAATTTATTGAAAAAAATGGCTTATGTTAAGGATGGAAAGAATTTTCGACATTCTTCGCGCAAAGTTATATTCACTGGCGATTTCATAAACCGGGGACCCGAAATCAGGAAAACAGTTCAGTTGGTTCGAAACATGGTCGATTCGGGTTCGGCCTATGCCGTTATGGGAAACCACGAACTGAATGCAATTTTATACGCAACAATCGATAAGTCGGGTAAAACATTTCGGAAGCATTTAGCTAAATACAAGTTGCCTTTAATGAAAACGCTCGATGAATATAAAAAGTATCCCGAAGAGTTTGCCGATACGCTGAGGTGGTTTCGCCATTTACCATTGTATCTCGATATGGGTAACTTACGAGTGGTTCATGGCGGATGGAACGATGATTTTATAGCCGTTGTGAATGATAACATGAGGGGCGAAATCAAGTTGCGCAAGTCACTGCTCAAATACTACCTCGAAGGCAATGGCTTCACCCGTGCGGTTGACGGGTTGCTTAAGGGAAAAGAGATGCAACTGCCTAAAGATTTATTGCTTAAAGATAATAAAGGAATTGTAAGGCGTAATTTCAGAATCAAATGGTGGGATAACCCCGCCGGGCATACTTTTAGCGATATTGCTTTTGGTAACCGATTCGATTTGCCGGCTTATACCATTCCATCCGAGCTATTACCTGATGTAACGCCTTACGACGAAGATAATCCACCGGTATTTATGGGGCATTACTGTCTTCAGCATCGAGCCGAAATATTCCAGGGAAACATTTGTTGTATAGATAGTTGTGTGGTTCGAAGCCAGAAACTAACCGCATATCGATGGGACGGCGAAAAGCAGCTTAACGAAACGAAGTTTGTACAAGCTGGAAGTTAATATTGTTATTTTTGATTTACCGAAGCAATCATTTTTCGTATTCGAAAGGCGAACATTATGCCTGCTGAAGCCAAACCAGCCAAAAATCCCATCCAAATGCCATCGGGACCTAAGTTTAACGGAAAAGCGAATATGTAACTGGCCGGAAGACCAATGAGCAGATAAGCAACAGTAGCCATTGCCATAGGTACTTTTACATCCGAAAACCCACGTAGAATTCCCAGCGAAACAACCTGTAAACCATCGAAAATCTGGAAAAGTGCAGCTAAGATAAGTAAGGATGCGGCTTGTTTTATTACCAGTGGATCGGGGCTGAAAAGGCGAGGAAGCTGAAAGCGGAAGATCATAAATCCGACACCGCACAAAAACATATATCCTAAAACCAGATGCACTGCCGAAAGTGAAACCTTTTCCATGCTTTTGAAATCTTTTTGCCCCAACTGATGGCTTACACGAATGGTGGTTGCCATAGCTATACCGTTGGCAATCATGAAGGTAAAGCTGGCCAGTCCCAATGCAACCTGGTGTGCTGCCAGGGCAATGCCCGAAATCCAGCCCATCATAATTGCACTTAGTGAGAAACTCGACATCTCAACCAGCATCTGCCCCGATATGGGTAATCCCAGGGTAATGATGTTCTTTATTCCTTTCCAACTTGGTCGAATCCCAGGCAATAATTTTAAGTAATGATTGATTTTAGGGCTCAATTTAAATCCGGCAATAATAAGTATTGGCAGAAAAATCCGGCTAATTAAAGTGGCATAGCCTGCCCCATCGAGGCCATATTCCTGAAATCCCAACTTGCCGAATATTAAAATCCAGTTTAAGACTATGTTTATAATGTTGGTGGCAATAGTGGCAATCATGGCAACTATGGTATTGCCCAAACCTTCGCCTACCTGTTTAAAAAGCATAAAAATGAGTAAGGGTATAAGCGAATATGCCAACAGCCGGTAATAAGGGGTGGATAGTTGGTAAACCTCTACAGGTTGCTGCATGTGTTTCAGAAAAAATGATATACTATACGAAAAAAGGAATAGTGTAACCGATAAAATCAGAGACAAAACGATTCCGTTTTTAATGATGCCTGCGATAATGGTGTCGTTGTTTTTTCCAAGTGCCTGACCAATTATGGGTGTAATGCCTATAAAAATGCCAATTCCAAATATCATGCTAAGCATAAAAACGCTGTTGGCAAACGACGATGCAGCAAGTTCTTCTGTCCCGTATTGCCCAATCATAGCATTATCGACCAGGTGTACAATCATTTGCCCTGCTTGTGTAAATACAAGGGGAAGAGCAAGTTTGAAAAGTCGTTTGTAATATATGTAGTATTTCGATAACATTATTGAGCTTAATAATGCGCGAAATTAATGTATTCGTTCATGATTGACGAAACAATACGATCGATTTTCTTAAAATATAGGAATTAAGTAATAAGCTATGCGCCGATGGCTAAAAACCTGAGATAAGCATTGAAATAAGGATAAGTCCAAAAATAATGCTGATAGTGCCAGCTTCAAAACCTCTTAAAATAATATAAGTGTTAATGAATCTCTCTCGTTTAAATATTTTCATTACTAATTTCTGATCGGTTTAAATTATTGAACAGAACAAAAGTAATACAGCACCATTGTATTTGAGGGTAAAAAAATATCAATATAGGGGTTAATATTGATATTTTATTCGTTTAACGAAGGAGAAATCAACAAAAAAAACACCCTGCTATTTATGTAAACAACAGGGTGTTTTGAATATTATGCCTCTTTTAAACAGGGCGTTATAAATTGTTTAGTTCTTCTTCGAGCTCCTTAACTGCCGCGTCGCATTGTTCTTCAAACATCTTTACGTAATCGGGATAAGTGTCAACCTCTTTTTCTTCTTCGGTAAGTAATTGAAGTTTTTTGAGATTTTTCCCAAGCTCTTCCATGCCTACAATTAAAACAGAAGATTTAGCTTTATGAGCTTCTTTTCCTAATTCTGTCCATTTTTCTTCCTTCAGAAATTGGTTCAGATTCTGTTTGAATTCGTCAATTTGGGCGAAAAACATTTCAACCATTTCTCTTACGATACTGCTCTCTCCGCCAGTAATTTCTTTCAAATATGATAAATCGGTATATGCCATGGTTTTTAGTGTTTGAACATAACTCCACAATATTAATAAAAATCGCAGATAACTCCTAAAACTCAAGCACGGTTTTTTAACTATTTTTAATATGATTTTTTTCATCGTTCATTTAATTCTACTTTACTAAAATAGAATACGTTTAATTATTAGTATATCTTCCTGATTATTAGTATATTTAAGTCATTATTAATCATC
>JAFGGY010000189.1 GCA_016930365.1 Prolixibacteraceae bacterium
GATGATTAATAATGACTTAAATATACTAATAATCAGGAAGATATACTAATAATTAAACGTATTCTATTTTAGTAAAGTAGAATTAAAACAATGCCTGTTTCAAAAAGTTCAAGCCATTACAATGAAATACTCGTAAAACTTTCGTAAATTAAGCAATCAACCTAAATCGAAGCGAGATGAAAGATGTTTTTTACGAATACATGTCGAAGCGGCTTAAAGAAGAGACATTTAACCCAAATAGAAAAACGGGGCCGGTAATTACAATTTCACGGGCTGCCGGTTGCTCGGTTAAAAATCTATCTCATTTGTTGCTTAATCAGTTAAATACAAAATTGGGTGCTCAGAAATGGGAAGTAATCAGCAAAGAAATATTAAACGAGTCGGCCCGGCACATGAATGTCGATAAGGAAACCGTTCAAACGGTTTTCGATATGAAAGAACGCTCAGTGCTCGAAGATGTTGTAAGAGCTTTTGTGTCGCGAGACTATCATTTGGAACGCAAGCTTTTAAATACCGTTGTTAATGTTATATATTCATTTGCAGTTGACGGCTATAAAATAATAATTGGCCGAGGCTCAAACACTATTTGTGCAAACATCGATCATTCCCTGCATATTCGTATCGACGCTCCTGTTGAGTGGCGTGTTCAGGCTGTAATGAAAGAACAGGATTTGTCGCGCGAGAGTGCGTTATCGTATATCAACCATTCTGAAGCCAACCGTCGCAATTTTAGACGTATGATTCGGGGGAATGTTTCACAGGGCGACGAGTTTGACCTGGTGATAAGCCAAAATAAGTTCGAAGATGAAGAGATGGCTGAGTTGATTGTTAATGCCCTTAAAATAAAAAGAATAATATCTGATGTGTGATTTCATACTCAACGAAAACGAAAAGCAACTTTTACTACAAATTGCACGTAATGCCATTAAAGGTTTGTTTAATGAAGGCATGAAAAGTAGGTCGGAAACTGAAATCCCGGATAAATTGAAAGCTCCTTTGGGGGCTTTTGTTTCGTTATACAACGAGACGCAGCTTCGGGGGTGTATTGGTACATTTATTACAAGCAAAGCATTGTTTGCCACAGTCGAAGATGTAGCTATTTCGTCTGCTATAAACGACAGCAGATTTGAGCCGGTAAGAGCCTCCGAAGTGGATGACCTTACCATCGAAATATCCGTTTTGACTCCGCTCGAGAGAATAAAATCGATAGATGAAATCGAATTAGGCGTTCATGGTATTTATGTAAAAAAAGGCATTCTTTCGGGAACTTTTTTGCCACAAGTTGCGTTAAAAACAAATTGGACTATCGAAGAGTTTTTGGGGCATTGTAGTCGCGATAAAGCTGGAATAGGTTGGTATGGTTGGAAAGATGCCGAACTTTTTCGTTACCGGGCCATTGTTTTTAACGATAAGTAACACACGAGTTTATGAAAAGACTAATTCTGCTGTTATTTTTGATATTAAATTATACCGATATGAAATCGAACGATGTTATTGTATTTGGGGGAGGTTGTTTTTGGTGTGTCGAAGCTGTTTTTGATCGTATTGAGGGCGTTAAAACGGTTGTGCCCGGCTATTCGGGCGGAAATGTTATAAATCCTTCGTATCGCGAAGTTTGTACCGGAAATACAGGACATGCCGAGGTGGTCGAGATCACTTATAACCCACAACAAGTAAGCCTTGCCGGCTTGCTAAAGGTTTTTTTCTCAACACACGATCCAACTACGCTTAACCGGCAGGGTGCCGATGTGGGAACGCAGTATCGTTCGGCGATTTTTTACAAAACCGACAAGCAAAAAGCTATTATTGATGAAGTGATGGCCAAACTCGAAGCGGAGCATGTTTATGAAAAACCTATTGTTACCCAGGTGTTGCCGCTTGAAAATTTTTACCAGGCCGAAGCGTATCACATCGATTATTATCAAAATAACTCGGAACAATCGTATTGCCGCTTTGTAATTCAGCCAAAAATCGAAAAATTTGAACAGGTTTTTAACGATTTGCTTAAGAAATAAGAAAAAGGCTTTGCTGGTCGATTATTGAATAGCAAAGCCTTTTTTATACGGTTAAAACCACATGTGTTTAATCGATTGGTGTAAGATCTTTCCAAAGGCTTTTAAGCATATTTTCGACCAACGACCAGTTTTCAATTTCTTCGCGTAAAGCCTTGCGCCCTTTTTTGTTAATGGCATAATATTTACGATGACGCCCGTTGTCGGCCATTTTCCACAACGATTTTATCAAACCATTTTTTTCCAGTTTGTGAAGCACAGGATATAAACTGCCTTCTTTCCACTCAATACGATCATCGGATAATTCTTTTACGCGCTGCATAATTTCGTATCCGTAACTTTCTTTTTTGTCAAGAATCGACAGAATAATTGGAACTGCCGATGCTCCTACTAATTCTTTTGAAATTTTACTCATGGCTATTTCAATTTTATACTATTTACTTGTATGTATGTTAAAAACTTACACAAGGCGAAGTTAAATATAAATATGTGCATTTCCAACTTGTTGTTATATAAATTGTTTTGAATGGAGTAATTCATATATTTTAAAAGTTATTGTCTAAAGTTATTGTGGGGTGGAATTATTCAATCAAATGTGTTATTTTAGCCAAACAAAAACACGCTATATGTTACCAAAATTTTTAATTGCTGATAACTCACAGGAATTTCCGGATAAAATTTTTGTGGTTCACAACCAGGCTCCTCGTTTTATTGTCGAAAGCGATATCGATGATTTTTATACCAACCAGTATATTCACTGGATAGACGAAAAACCCGATGATGAGGATCTTATAGAACAAATACTCGAAGAAGCGGATGATTTTATCGAAGCAGAATTCGAGAGTCAGGAAGATCTTTACGACGAAGAATTTGGGCTCAATTAATGAGCTTCTTTCATCGAAAGTTGAATTCTTTTCCGTACCAGGTCAACATCCATAATTTTCACAGTTACATGTTGATTTAACTTGACAATTTTTGCCGGATCGTCGATGTATTTGTCGGTCATTTGCGAAACGTGAATGAGTCCGTTTTCTTTAATGCCAATATCAACAAAGGCTCCAAACTTAGTAATGTTGGTGATAATTCCCGGCACAATGGCTCCCGGTTTTAGGTCTTCGATGGTTTTTATGGTATCGTCGAATTCGAGTATCTTGATCTTTTCGCGCGGATCGCGACCGGGTTTCGATAGCTCGTTAATGATGTCTTTTAATGTGGGCAAGCCGGTGCTTTCGCTTATAAAATCGTTAAGATTTATTTGTTTTCTCAGTTCTTCCGATTTGATCAGTGTGGGTATATCGGTGTTTATTTTCGATGCCATTTTACCAACGATATTGTAGCTCTCGGGATGAACGGCTGTGTTGTCGAGCGGATTTTCGGCATCGGGAATGCGCAAAAAACCGGCTGCCTGTTCATAGGCCTTTTCGCCCATTCGTTTCACATTCATCAATTCGTTGCGCGATTTGAAATTTCCATTTTCGCGACGATAATCAACAATGTTTTGAGCGAGCTGTGGGCCTAAGCCCGATATGTAAGTGAGCAAGTGTTTGCTGGCGGTATTAACGTTTACGCCTACGGTGTTTACGCACGATTCAACAACACGGTCGAGATCGGCTTGAAGTAGCTTTTGATCAACATCGTGCTGGTATTGTCCAACCCCAATCGATTTGGGTTCAATTTTAACCAACTCGGCCAGCGGATCCATAAGCCGGCGGCCTATCGATACCGAACCCCGCACAGTTACATCGTATTTGGGGAATTCTTCGCGGGCTATTTCCGATGCCGAATAAACTGATGCTCCGTCTTCGTTTACCGAAAAAATGGAAACATCGCGGTCGAAACGTAAATATTTAAAGAATTTCTCTGTTTCGCGTCCTGCCGTGCCGTTTCCTACTGCAATAGCTTCAATTTTATACATGCTTACCAGTGAAGCCATTTTTTTAGCTGCATTTTTAACTTCGCGTTGGGGCGGGTGTGGGTAAATGGTTTCGTTGTGCAAAAGGTTACCCTGTTCGTCGAGGCAAACTATCTTGCAGCCGCTACGAAAACCCGGATCGACAGCCAATACGCGTTTTTGCCCTAAAGGTGGTGCTAACAGCAACTGGCGCAAATTGTTGCCAAAAACTTGTATGGCCTCTTCGTCCGATTTTTGTTTCCATTGCCGGGCAACTTCTGTTTCGATTGAAGGCGAAAGGAGGCGTTTGTAACTGTCGGTAATTGCCAGTTCAAGCTGATGCGTACACGACGAATAGCCCCTGATAAAAAGTTTCTTCAGTTTTTCGATGGCACGTTCTTCATCTACCGAAATTGAAACCTTCAGCAGTCCTTCTTTTTCGGCTCGTTTAATGGCTAAAAACCGGTGCGAAGGGCATCGCTTTAAAGGTTCCGACCAATCGAAATAGTCGCGGTATTTTTGAGCGTCGGCTTCTTTGCTTTTTACCAGTTTTGATTGGATAAATGCTTCTCTGTTAAAAAGTTGCCGGGTAATATCGCGGGCTCTGCTGTTTTCGTTAATCCATTCGGCAATTATGTCGCGAGCTCCAGATAGAGCATCATTAGCCGTTTCGACTTCGTTTTTTACAAACGCCGCTGCTCGTTTTTCAATATTTGCTTCGTGCTGAGCCATTATGATTTTGGCCAACGGTTCGAGTCCTTTTTCGTGAGCAATGGTTGCACGGGTTCGTTTTTTGGGTTTGTAGGGGAGGTAAATATCTTCGAGTTCGTTGGCGTCGTAAGTTTCGGTAATTTGTTTTTTTAGTTCAGGCGTAAGCTTTTGCTGTTCTTCAATGGTATTTAAAATAGTTGTTTTGCGTTTGTCGAGTTCAACAAAATAGTTCAGTTCTTTTTGTATTTGTGCAATTTGTATTTCGTTCAGACTGCCGGTAAGTTCTTTCCTGTATCGCGATATAAAAGGGATAGTGGCGCCGCCTTGCAATAAAAGAATGGTGTTTTTTACCTTTTCTAAACTCAGTGCTGTTTTCTCGGCTACCAGTTCAAATAATTTCTCGTCCATGGTTAAAAAGTTATGTTCATTTGTTTTGGTTCGCAAATTTCTTGTTTGAAATTCGATAGTGAAATGCCTAAAAGCCGCACCGGTAATCGGAGTGGATACTCGTTGCGAATTAATTTCAGTGCTTCGTTTAAAAATATGGCTCGGTCATTTATAAACGTGTCTAAAGTATGGCTTCGTGTTGTGATTTCAAAATTATTGAATTTAATTTTCAGGGTGATGGTTTTTGCTTCAATTTGTTTGCTTGTAACCTCATTCCATAGTTTCATGCCAAGTGCTTGTAATTTTTTTTCAATCTCGCGGGTTTGAATAAGGTCGGTGCCGAAAGTTTGTTCGTTGCTTATCGATTTTCTTTCGCGGTGAGGGCTAACCTGCCGGTTATCGATACCCCTTACAATGTTGTAGTAGTATGCGCCGGTTTTACCAAACCAGGCTGTAAGGTTTTCTTTTCTTTGCTTTTTTAAGTCGATGCCTTTGTGAATTCCCAGGTTATGAAACTTTTGTGCCGAAACTTTTCCAATGCCATAAAATTTATCGATTTCGAGTTCTTCGAGAAAAGCAATGGCTTTTTCGGGCGGAATGGTGAAAATACCATTGGGTTTGTTGATGTCGGAGGCTATTTTAGCCAGGAATTTGTTGTACGAAATGCCTGCCGAGGCCGTAAGATGGGTCGATTCGAAGATTTCATCCTTGATTTTTTGTGCCAGCAGGGTAGCCGACCGGTTTTCCGACATGTTGAAACTTACATCCAAAAAAGCCTCGTCGATGGACAGGGGCTCAACCATATCGGTATATTTCAGGAATATATGGCGAATAATTTTTGAAGCTTCTACATAGGCTTCGCGGTTGGGAGGCATCATGAGCAGGTTTGGGCAAAGTTGACGAGCTTTAGCGGTTGGCATGGCCGAATGGATGCCGAATTTGCGTGCCTCGTAACTGGCTGCTGCTATAACCCCTCTGTTACTGTTTCCACCTACAGCTACAGGTTTGCCTTTTAATTGTGGGTTGTCGCGTTGTTCAACCGAGGCAAAAAATGCATCCATGTCGATATGTATAATTTTCCGAATCAATAGTCGATAGTTGAAAAGCAAAAGTACAAAAAATGAATTGAGATTGTTGGATGTTTACGTGGGTGAAAATTTTTGGCTTTCTTTACTCTTGAGATAATTTCTATGGCATGTTTTCAATATATTTGAGCAAAATTTCACCGTTAAACGATTTTTTGTAAGCCACTAAACTATGAATCAGAAACGTTGGCATGCCGTATATGTTAAATCTCGAACTGAGAAAAAGGTTAAGATAGAACTCGACTACCAGGGGATTGAAGTTTATTTGCCAATACAAAAAAAACTACGTCAATGGAGCGATCGTAAAAAATGGGTTGATTTTCCCCTAATCAGTGGTTATCTTTTTGTACATATTTCGCCTAAAGAATACGATCGGGTTTTACAAACCATCGGGGTAGTATCGTATGTGCGTTTCGATGGTACGGCTGCTATAATACGCGACGAAGATATTGAGTTGATAAAAAGGCTTTTGCGCGATTATGATAAAGAGATTGAAGTGAGTTTTAATTATTTCGAAAAAGGCGATGAGGTAGAGGTGATTGGTGGTCCCTTAAGTGGGATTAAAGGGAAGCTTATTTATCTAAAAGGGAAAAACAAAGTTGCTGTACAGATTGAAAACCTGAAAATAGCGCTTACGGTTGAGCTTTCGTCGGGTGAAATAAAAAAAATACTGGCTCCAGGGCAAAAAAGCTTTTTGTCGGGGCGTTGATTTCTATATCGCAACATCAGTTATTCTATCGTGTTTTTTGTCGTTTGTTTAAGCTGTTTCGTAAACGACACTGCTAAATGTCACAAGTTGCATTGGCTTCTTTTTATAAATTTGAGATTGATAAAAATTGAAGGCTATGTACAAATCCATGAAAAACGATTTACAAAATCAGTTGAAGCAACTTAAATCGGAAGGTTTGTTTAAAGAAGAACGCATCATTACTTCGTGGCAGGATGCAAAAATTAGCGTTGAGGGTAGGGGCGAGGTGTTGAATTTTTGTGCCAATAACTACCTGGGTCTGGCCAACCATACCGATGTGGTTGAGGCTGCTTCGGAAACGATGAAAAAATGGGGCTTTGGATTGTCGAGCGTACGTTTTATTTGTGGTACTCAATCGATACACAAACAGCTTGAGAAAGCCATTTCTGATTTTTTAGATACCGAAGATACCATATTGTACTGTGCTGCGTTTGATGCCAATGGTGGAGTTTTCGAGCCTTTGCTGGATGCCGGTTGTGCCGTTATTTCGGATGAGCTAAACCATGCTTCCATTATAGATGGTGTGCGTTTGTGCAAAGCACAGCGTTATCGGTATAAGCATTCGGATATGAATGATTTGGAAAGCTGCCTGAACAACTCGTCCGATGCAAAGTACCGCTTAATTGTAAGCGATGGTGTTTTTTCGATGGATGGCGATATGGCCCGCCTTTCTGAAATTTGCGACCTGGCTGAGAAATACGATGCCCTGGTGATGGTTGACGATAGTCATGCAACAGGGTATATTGGCGAACATGGAAAGGGAACACCCGAACATTGTGGCGTAACAGGGCGTGTCGATATTATTACTTCAACTTTAGGAAAGGCATTGGGGGGTGGTAACGGTGGTTTTACCTCGGGACGACGCGAAATTATTGAGATGCTGCGTCAACGTTCGCGTCCGTATTTGTTTTCGAATACCTTGTCGCCCGCAACGGTGGGTGCCAGCCTCAAAGTTTTTGAAATGCTTAGTCGGTCGTCGCATTTGCGCGACAAAACGATGGCCAATGCCCGTTTGTTTCGAAGCGAAATGGAAGCTGCGGGATTTGAGCTGGTGAAGGGCGATACGGCCATTGTGCCGGTAATGATTTACGATGAGCCTTTGGCGGTTGAATTTGCCGATAGGCTGCTTCAAAAAGGAATTTACGTAATTGGCTTTGTTTTTCCGGTTGTGCCGCGTGGTAAAGCCCGTATTCGGGTTCAGCTTTCGGCAGCACATACAACCGACGATATACACAAGGCTGTGCAAGCTTTTGTTGATGTGGGGAAAGAAATGAAGATAGTATAAAAAAAAAGCCGGGGATCAATTATTTGTTGTCCCCGATTTTTCGCTTAATTATTAGATGTTTCTTACTGTTGCAAGTATTCCTGAAGTTTTTCCTGTAGTTCGGGATCGTTTTGAACAGATGCCATTATTTCCTGGTATCGATTTACGCTTAGATCATTGTCTTTTATGCTTTTTTGCATTTTTTCATTGGTGGCCTCTTCAATTTTTTGTAGCTGTTTATTAATAGTTTCAACAGCGTTGATTTCCTCATCCCTAATGGTTATTTCCTTCGATGAATCCTGCATTGATTGCATGATGGCATTGTAGCGTTGTACTTCCATGCCTTCGTCTTGTACTACATCAACCATATCATTTTGACTTTCCTGTGATAATTCTTGAACCTTAAGGTAGGCCGAAGCAAAATTCTTTAATTCGTTTTGATTAACATTGTTGCTCTGTTGCGCAAAAGCAGTTGCTGTACTAAGAATGATTACGGATAATAAGATTTTGATTCTTCGCATAATAAAAAACTTTTTTGTTTGTTGGCACAAAGTTAGGAATAATTGATTTTAACAAGGTTTAAAATATATTAAAATAGTTTAAAATTACGATATTGTATTTCTGATATTTGCAATCAATGTTAAGCGTAACATAACCCATTAGAGATCTCAATCTAACTGCTAATTTTCTGGAATGTTCTTGCGTGGCAGGCGAACTTTTAAATTCGATTTTTTTACCAGTACGTAAGTTACGCCAAGGGCAACCACCATGGCTGCAAGACTTAGCATTTCGTTTACTTCAAATTTGTTGAAATCCCAGATTATTACTTTGCGCGACAGGGCAATAATAGCAACTAATATTACCAGTTCAACGTGAACAACATCTTCTTTTAAGTATAGTTTAACGGTTTCGAGCAGCTCAATGCCGATAAGGAGCACTAAGAAAATGCTGAATAAATCCATCAGCGAATTAGCATCGACAATGAAGTAGGGTTTTTGAAACATGCGGCTGATGATTTCGAAAAAAACATCGGCAAAAGCAAGCAGCAGGATAAACGACATTAATAGCAGAATACCGTAAATTAGTATTTTTTCGATGTATTGTACCAGTTTTTTCATAGTAAATATGTGGTTTATTTATAAAACCCGCTGTGTTGCTTTTTGTTTGTTGTTGTGTCGAAAATTTTGCTTTTAACCTATCAGCACAAGTGCTGTTCCGTGATTTTAAAATAAGCCAGCTTTAAAAGTTAATCCGGTTGAATAACTTCGGAGTGCATCGCCCCTCACGTCGCTTATTTCGATGTCGGTAGTGTATCGGTAAGTGGCAAAAACTGCTACACGTAGCCATTTTGTAAAATTTATTTCCAGTTCAATGCCCGGTTCGGCTACAAAAAATACATCTTCGACTTTTGAATAGGGCATCATTTGCGAATTTTCTTCGATTAAAGCAGCTGCACCACCTCCAATCAGGATTGGAAACGAAAGGTGTATGGGTTTTCGTGGAGCCAGTATGGGTTCGATAATAAAACCACCATATCCGCCGGCTAAATAGGTTTTGTCGTAGGTGTAGTTGTTGAGTAAAACATCGTCGTAATTCATACTGTTTGATAGAGCCGTTCCTCCCAATCCAATGGTAAACCACTGGTCGAGTATCCAGCAACCACGCGCCGAAAGAACAATGCCATGGCTGTTGTTAATGGGCGAATATCCCATTGATACTGCGCCGTAAAAACCATCGCGTTTGTGCCGTTTAAATAAGGTTTGAATTTCGTCGTTGCTGTTTGCGGTTTCATCAAAATCGTCGATTTTAATAATTTGCTGTGCCATGCTTTGAGCGGCTAAAACAACAATAAATAGCATTAAAAGTAAGTGTTTCATGGTATTTGTGTTTTTATAAGATTTTTTAGAAATATAATATTGCGCCAATGCAAAATTCGGCGGGCGATATGTTTACAATAAAAGGCCCTCCATAGTCGAAATGGGGACTGGCATCGATGGTGAGCGAAACGGGTATTTCGGTAAAATCGTACGATAGCCCTATAATGGCATTTAAGCCTGCAATTGGAGATGCATAATGCCTTTCTTCGTCAAAGTTGCGTTTTTCAGCCCAGCTAACATAGCCGGCATGGGCTCCAAACCCGTAATAAAAGGTGAGGTGATCGGGTAGATTATCCATTTTGTATTTTTTGAAAATTTTCATGGCCGATAGATTACGACCTCCGTCGCGCCAGTTAAGTGCAAAGCGGTAGGTCGATAAATCAGGTGCCGACATCTCGTAGAAAATGCTTCTGCTGCTGCCGGTTCGTACTCCAATAGCCTGGTTGTACGATTGAGCTTGAAGCAGGGTTGGGAGGGCAGTTGCAAAGATGCAGTACAGTAAAAGGTGTTTCATGGATTTTTTTTTAAGGTTGTAAAAGCAATGTGTTTTCAGAGGTTTTAATTCGATTTTTATCTTTTTAGAATGCTGATATCAGACGATTTTGTTTTCAGTATTAAGCGCGGATCTTCAACATCAATGTTGCCGGTTCGACCGATGTAACGCATGATTTTATCATTGGAATCAATACGTTGAGTTGAGTCGATGGTGGCATCTATAGGCATGCTGATGTCTTTATTGGTGGTTATGTCGAAATTTATATCGGCATCGCGGTCGAATACCAGGTTGATTTTAGTCGAATTTGCATCGACAACCAGGTAGTCGAAACCATTTTTTATTTTATCAATTGACAGTTCGCCGTAATTCATACGCACATCCGATTCGTTGGTAAATTCGTTGATGGTTATATCGGTCCAGTTGGAGGTTGTTTCAAAGCTACGAATCATTCGGATGTGGTAATCGTCGCGCGATGAGTTTACAAAAAGGTTGGAAGCCTCGGTAATGGTTACGTTTGATGTTTTGCTGTTTATACGCAGTTTTTGCGTAGATGTGAGGTTTAAATCGCTGTAGTTGACATCAAGATTGCCATGCTCGATATGGTTGATGATGGCATCGGTAAAGTCCATTTTTATATTGGTGTAGCCGTTGAGGTTGTGGGTTTTCAGACGACCGTTTGCCATGTCGATGCTTACATCGCCGTTGTAATCGTCGATATAAATGTTACCAAATTTATTGTTGATACGAATATCGAGTTTATCGGGTAGGGTAATTTTCATATTGATTTCTACTTCGGTATCGTTAAAGCCTATGCTTTCTTTTAGTTTTCTGAATTCGTGTACTAATTTGCTTTCCGGAGCTCCGATTTTAGTGTCGATTACAATGTAATGCCCCGATTGGGTGAGTTCGAAGTTAATTTCCTTCATTTTTAGCTTCAGCTGGTCGTAGTTTTTACCACTAACCTGGTAGTCAATCTGAACCCAGAGGGTGTCGCGATCCCATGTTTTTAGAACAACATCACCGTATTTGTTGCCGATATCCACAATGGTGCTGTTGTTTACAAGAAACCCACGCGAGATATGTTCCGACTCACTAACTTGAGCCTTTACCGGCAGGGTTGCTGTCAAAAGCTGGATGATAACGGCTGCGAATAAATATTTTATGACTGTGTTCATAATTGTTGTGTTAAATGGTACAAAGTTGCTTTTTGTGTTGCGGTGTTTGCTTAACATTGAATTTGTGTCAACACGCGGTTTACCATTTTTAGTTTAGTACGATTGTTTTGAATCATTGCTTCGATGACTTCACGGTTGTAGAAATTGTCGTTCAAATCTTCTTTTAGTGCATTATACATCATGTCGAGTTCGTTTAAATCCATTTCGATGTCGTTTTTTAGCGAGGGGTATATTTCGTAACAACGGTTTATCTGGTCCATTTGAGCCGATACTTCGCGAGCGTAGTATGCTTCGGTTTCGAGTAGTTGAACGATTTCGGGGTCGGATATTTTGGCGTATTGTTTTAGTGTTTTTCTATCGGAAGTAAACATAAAGGTTAGCAGGATAGCTACGACCAGCACAGCGGCTACCGACGATGCAATTTTCAAAAAAGAAAGCTTCTTTTTAGCGGGTTGCTCTATGCCCGATTCGATGCGTTCCCATAATTCAGGCGAAGGCAGTTTTGCATCGAATTCGTCGCGGTGTTCGTGTATAAAATTTTCAAGCTTCTTCATAATACTTATCCTTTAAAATTTCGTAAATTTTTCGTTTTGCCCTCATGTACTGCGATTTAGATGTCGATTCGGTAATGCCCAGTATCTGTGAGATTTCAACATGGTCGTAGCCTTCGAGCAAATAAAGGGAGAAAACAATTCGGCCACCATCGGGTAGTTGCTCCATGGCTTTTTGGATGTCGCGGCTCGTAAGTGGCAATTCTTTCTCGTCAAAACTTTCGTCAGAACGTTCGCTGTAAAAATGCAGGTTGTCGGTTAAGGTAAGGTCAACCTTACGTTTTTGAATGGCATTGATACAGTTGTTAATTACAATTCGTTTCAGCCATGCACCAAAAGTCGATTCGTACCTGAAGGTGTCGAGTTTCGAAAAGGCCTGGATAAACGCTTCCTGTAAAATGTCTTCGGCATCTTCGCGATTATTGGTCATTCGATAGCAGATGTTGAACATTGCACGGGCATACAATTCGTATAGTTGCCGCCGTGACCTGTTATCGCCTTTTTTACTCGCTTCAATCAGTTTTTTGTGTATGTCTGTTTGTGCTCCCAATGTTGTATTGTTCCGGTTTTAATGACAAAATGAATTTTAAAGGGTTGCAAAAAATGTTGTTTTTGCCACAAATTTGAAACGTATGTGCAAATATAGCATTGAAAAGTAGGTGAGTAGCATGGTTTATTCGGTAAAGTTAACGGGCTTGTATGCTTGTTGTGGAATTGGAGCCCAACTCGACCGTGCCACCCAAAAAACTGGGATGCTGAATTGCACATTGCACTTTTAGATATTATGAAACGAGCATGTAAAACGATCGCATCCAAGAGGATGATTGAATTCATGCGAGTTCCCCCGATAAATCGGGGCAGGCATGCGATACCATAAAAACAAACAATTTAATCGTATGAAAGCTCGATACGAAGTCGTAAAAGAAATGTTTGAAGGTATTTTTGCTGCATGTGCGGAAGTGAAGAAATAGATTAAACTTGACAGCAATAAGATGCAATAGAAGGCCATGGGGAACAATTAATTTCCGTGGCTTTTCATTTTTTGGCTATTTGATTTTTTATGTGAGATGGAATGTGAATGCCGTAGATGTTTAGTAAATCTGTTTGTTTTGTTGAATCGTTAGTTGCTTCAAGCGCGTTTCTTGAAAATTCGGTATTTTTCAATTGCTTGTTGGTTTTATTTGTTGAAATGCTTTTTCGGATATATTTTGAGATGTAGATGCCGGGTATATGCAATTCGTCTTGTATATAAATGGGATTATCATGAATGGTGCATTTTTCTGAGCTGATACATATACAGGTAAAAAATAGTATAAGCGCAACTACAATTACAAAATTCGATAATTTTCTCATGGTCAGAAGTTTTTATCTCGAATACAAGGTAGTGAAAAAAAGGCTTTGGTGTGGATGTTTATATGAGTTAATATGTGGACTTTGTGCAATTTTCACGACCACTGACCCTCGTGGCAGGGATTGGAGCGGCATCCTTTTGTGGAGTTTACGGAACAAAAGATACAGCGGAAAGCCCGGTGCCCGCCGCCTTGAATGGTGTGCTATAGCTGTTGTTTTTGGGCGCTTGCTGTTTGATGGAACTTGTGTTGTATGAGCGCGGCGGGCAGCCACCCAAAAAAACGGTTTTATTCGCTATTTAGACTGCCGAAAAATAAAGGTTGAGTGTTGAAAGGCAGCAATATAAAATCTAATTTTGCGCACAGGTGAGCAATTTTCTATAATTAAAAATTTAAACACATGAATTTGACCGAGGTTGTACGGTTAACAAACGCTACGGTGGTGGCTGGAAGGGTTGAAAGCAGGCATGTAGATAGAGGTTTCTGTTCCGATTTGTTGAGCGATGTGCTGACTCTCGACACGGATAATATGTTGTTGATTACCGGTATGTCGAACCTGCAGGCAATACGTACAGCCGAAATGGCCGATATCCAATCGATATTGCTGGTGCGTGGAAAAAAGGCAAGCTCCGAAATGATACAGCTGGCCGAAGAGAGCCGTATGGTGATTATGGAAACGGCCTTGTCGATGTTTAATACGGCCGGTATTTTGCACGGTGCCGGACTTAAAGCTGTGTACTAATGATTAAGCTGAATTATACCATCGAAGGGGGGAATTTTAGCAAAGCCGGATACGCGTCGAGCCAGGTGAAAAAACATTTGAAGCAATTTAATATTGAGTCACGGTTGATTAAAAATATTGTTGTGGCTTTGTACGAGGCCGAAGTGAATATTGTGGCTCATGCCGATAGCGGTGAAATTGAAGTGCAAATAACCCCCGGGCAGGTTTTGGTTTATGCCCACGATAAAGGGCCGGGGATTCCCGATGTGGAAAAAGCCATGCAGGAAGGGTACTCGACGGCATCGGACGAAGTGAGACAGATGGGCTTTGGAGCCGGAATGGGATTGCCCAATATTAAGAAAAATGTTGATGAGCTGGATATTGATACCTTAGTGGGCTCGGGTACAACTTTGAAAATGATTAAAAATATTGTATGATGCACGACAACGAAACATTTCATCACGCGCTGATTGTTGACGACCAAAAATGCATACGGTGTACGCATTGTGTGAAAGTGTGCCCCACCGAGGCCATACGAATTGTTGACGGGAAGGTGCACATACGCGAAGAGCGTTGTGTCGATTGTGGGGAGTGTGTGCGTGCGTGCCCACAAAAGGCCATTGGGATTGACCACGACGACCTGGAGCTGATTCATGCCTACAAATACCGGGTAGCGTTGTTCCCGTCGGTTTTCGTGGGGCAGTTTCCCGAGCGTGTAACCGAAGATAAAATATACGCTTCGTTTTTGGAGCTTGGTTTTACCCATGCTTTTGAGGTGGAACAGCCAATTGGTGTTCTGAAAGAACTGATTCGCGATGAAATTAAAGCAAACAAAAGCGATTTGCCGGTTATTTCGTCGTTTTGTCCGGCTATTGTGCGGCTTATACAAATTCTGTATCCTTCGCTTACTGGGCATATTGCTCGTGTAAAAGCACCACACGACCTGGCTGCCCATTATGTTATCGACCGCCTGACACGAAAAGGGGTTGCCCCATCCGATATTGGATTATTTTATATTACACCATGCGTAGCAAAAATTGCTGCCGTAAAAGCTCCCGTTGGCGAAGAGAAATCGGTGATTTCGGGAGTTATCAGCCCCACGGTAATGTATAATAAAATTATGGCTGTGGCCGACGATGTGCCTCCGTTTGATAAAACGAAACTGTGGAAAGGACTGACCAAGGAAGGTATTCAGTGGAGCCTTACTCATGGAGAAACATGGTGGCAAAACTCTCGAACCATGGCTGTTGATGGCATTCATAACGCTATTAAGATTTTAGAACGGCTTGAAAACGATGAGATTAAAAATATTGATTACCTGGAGCTTCGTGCCTGCGACCGTAGTTGTGCCGCCGGTGTGTTGCTGGCTCAAAACCGTTTTCTTACGGTTGAACGTCTTAAACGGCGGGCTAAACGTTACCCCAGCGATGAGAAGAAAACCATGACCGAAGAACCGGGAAAATATGCGACACTGAAGGAAAAAATGACAACCGCTGAAATAAACCCCCGCCCTTTATTGCGTTTTGGTGCCGATATGGAAAAGGCCATGACACGCATGCAGCGGGCTCGTAACATTATGTGCCACCTACCGGGAATCGACTGTGGAGCATGCGGGGCTCCAACCTGCCAGGCTCTTGCCGAAGATATGGCCAACGGGGAAGCTAAAATGAGCGACTGTATATTTATTCAGCAATTGTGGCAAAAAGATGGCAAAGTAGAGCCCGATAAGGCATTAGAACGTATGGAAAAGAAGTGGGGCGAAAATCGTTTTGACCCCGATTGTACTAAAATAGGAGCTAAAAATGAAAGTAATTGAATTGGTTGAGAAACTTCAACTAACTGTTTTTACCGGCAATATCGGTATGGAAAATGAAATAACCGGTGGGTATGTGTCCGATTTGTTGAGCGATGTGATGGGAAATGCCTCGGAGGGCAATGTGTGGATAACCATTCAGAACCATCTGAACGTGGTGGCCATTGCATCGTTGAAAGACTTGGCAGCCATTATTTTTGTGAAAGGAGTTAAGCCGTCGGAAGAGGTGCTAAACAAAGCCAAAGAAGAAAATGTACCCGTGCTGGGTAGTGCTGAAAAAACCTTTGAGCTTAGCGGGAAGATTTATCAACTGCTAGCGAAGTAGGTTTTTGTCGGGTTGGCGAGTTGGCGAGTTGGATGATTGGAAAACTGGAAAATTGGAATAGATAATCTTCCATCAATCCAAAACTTCATTATTCCATCAATCCATTTATCCAATACTCCAACTAACCACTACTAAACAAATAGTTGCAAACGAAGTATAAAGCAATGAACACCTATAAGGCCGATTTACATATTCATACGCTCTTGTCGCCATGCGGAAGCCTGGAGATGAGCCCGGCGAATATTGTAGAAGCCGCAATGGCTGCCGGTCTTGACATTATTGGTATTGCCGACCACAACAGCACGAAACAGGCACCGCTGGTAAAAAAACTGGCTGCCGAAAAAGGTTTGTTCGTGTTGTGCGGTGCCGAGGTGAATACATCGGAAGAGGTGCATTGTTTAACGTTTTTTGAAAGCACTGAACAGTTGGCTGACTTTCAATCGTATCTCGACAAGCACCTGGTTTATGTGAAGAATAAGCCCGAACTATTTGGTGAGCAGGTGGTGGTGGATGAAGATGAAATGATTGTAGAAGAAGTGATGCCCCTGTTGATTAATGCGCTCGATGTGGGGCTGTCGACAGTTGAACATGAAGTACGCCGGTTAAAAGGTTTGCTTATTCCGGCACACATCGACCGTATGCACAATGGTTTGCTCGGGCAATTGGGAATTATGCCACAGGGTTTTACCCCCGATGCATTTGAGCTGTCGGCCAGGGCTGCTTACAACGATTGGAAAAACTCGGGGAGATTGCCGGAGCACGCCACTTTTATACGTAGCTCCGATGCGCATCGCCCCGAAAATATTGGCGATGGTTTTACATTATTTACAATGGAAAAGCCCTCGTTCGATGAAATAAAAAAGGCTCTTGCAAGGCATAAGGGGCGCAATGTTTCGATTTTGTAAATGGAAAAGATGAAGGAAATATCGTTGCATGTATTAGACATTGTTCAGAATTCAATTACGGCCGGTGCAACAAAAATTCAGGTCGAGGTTGATGAGCAAGTATCTAAAGATGAGTATATTGTTGAGATTGTTGACAATGGTTGTGGTATGGATTCAGAACAACTAAAGCAGGTTGACGACCCCTTTTACACCACCCGGACCACCCGTAAAGTGGGCTTGGGCTTGTCGTTGTTTAAGCAAAATGCCGAACAAAGTGGTGGCTCGTTTCATATCGAATCGGAGAAAGGCAAAGGCACAAAAGTACGGGCGGTTTTTGGTTTTGATAACATCGACCGGCCAATAATGGGCGATATTGCCGGTACTATGACATTGCTCATTGGTGCAAATCCCGAAATCCGGTTTATTTATAATCACCATACACCGTTAAGCGACTTTGAGTTTGATACCGAAGAAGCAAAAAGAGAGCTGGAAGGATTGCCCATTAATAACAAACAGGTTTTAAAAATGCTGAAAGAAATTATCAACGATAACTTAGAGTTTATTGAAGCTAAATTGAGTTAAATTTGCAGTTAAGATGGAATTGAAGATAGTAACATCAAAACTTTTAAAAGCTTACTCCGAAAAAGTGGAAGAATCTCCTGTCGCGAAATTGGATAATAAACAGAAATATGAGATACCTGTTGATTATTTTCAATTCTATAAATCGGTTTCGTCTGTATATTCATCAAAAATTGAAGGTGAAGATATTGATTTTGACAGCTACTTTAAACATCGATTTCTGAATGTGAAGTTTAAACCGGATTATACACGAAGAGCAGATGATTTATACGCAGCTTATGATTTTATTGATAGTTACAAATTGAATCTTTCTAATGTTCAAAAAGCCCATGCAATTTTAAGTTCCAACCTGTTACCTGTAAGTCAACAAGGTTTAATACGAACCAATCCTATGTTTGTGATTAACAGCGATGACAAAATTGAATATGTTGCCGCTGAACCGGGCATTGTAAAAGAAGAACTAAAAAAACTATTTCATGATATTGAACAACTGTTAGATGCGAATCTTACTGACGTTGAAATTTTCTATTATGCAGCATTAATTCACTTGGTTTTTGTAAAAATTCATCCATTTCAAGATGGGAATGGCCGTGCAGCGCGGCTAATAGAGAAGTGGTTTCTGCTGGCGAAGATTGGGGAAAAAGCATCTGCTGTACAGCTGGAAAAAAATTATTTCACCAAAATAAACGACTATTATTCGAATCTTAAAAAATTAGGATTGGAATATGAAAAATTAGATTATGGTAAAAGTCTCGATTTTCTTTTAATGACAGTGACAGGAGGATTATAAAAATAAAAAACCAAAAATATGCCGGCTATTGTGCCGGGTTAATGAACTAGAATACTATGAACAAGAAAGTAAAATCACTGGCCGATTTGAAAAAAATCAAAGCCGATGTTCAGCAGAAGATGAAACTTCGCGAACAGGGCGAGCATGCCGGCCAAATTGTGCAGATTAAAGTGGCAATGGCTACCTGTGGAATTGCATCGGGAGCAAAAGAAGTTATGGAGTTCATTATTGAAGAACTCGATTTTAAAGGCATTGATGCCGTTGTTACCCAAACCGGGTGCATGGGCTACTGTTATGCAGAGCCTACTATCGAGGTGATTATTCCCGGACAGGAGCCGGTTATTTATGGCTTTGTTACCATGGATAAAGCCCGTGAAATTATTGAAGAACATATCGTTAAGGGCGAAATGGTTGATGGAATAATACCGGTTACCTTTAAAACAATCGACGACGAAAACTAACTAAAAAAAGGTTGCAATGGCTAATAGTAAAATGCATATTTTAGTTTGCGGGGGTACGGGCTGCCGGGCTTCGCAATCTGAAAAAATCATTCAAAATTTGAATGCTGAATTACAGAACTTAAACCTCGAAAACGATGTAAAGGTTATAACTACCGGCTGCTTCGGATTTTGCGAAAAAGGACCTGTGGTAAAAGTAGTGCCCGATAACACGTTTTATACCGAAGTGAAACCTACGGATGCTGTTGATATTGTTAACGAGCATGTGGTGAAAGGCCGTCCGGTGAAACGACTGCTGTATAAAAACCCAAAAAACGATTATCGGGTTACCAATACCTCTAATATCGATTTCTATAAAAAACAAATACGCATTGCCCTGCGAAACTGTGGCTTTATCGACCCCGAAAATATCGACGAGTACATTGCACGCGATGGTTACGAGGCTCTGGGTAAGTGTATTGGCGAACTTTCGCCCGAACAGGTCATTGCCATTATCAAAGACTCGGGTTTGCGCGGTCGTGGCGGCGGTGGTTTTCCTACCGGTTTAAAATGGGAAATAACCCGTAATGTCGAAAACGAACAAAAATATGTGGTGTGTAATGCCGACGAGGGCGACCCCGGGGCATTTATGGACCGTTCCATTCTCGAAGGCGACCCACACTCGGTTATCGAGGCCATGGCCATTTGTGGTTACTGCATTGGCGCCAATACCGGCCTGGTATATATCCGTGCCGAATACCCGCTGGCCATTAACCGCCTGAAAACGGCATTGGCACAAGCCCGCGAATATGGCTTGCTGGGCGATGATATTCTTGGCACCGGTTTCAATTTCGAGATTGAAATACGGTACGGTGCAGGTGCTTTTGTATGTGGCGAGGAAACGGCGCTTATCCACTCGATGGAAGGAAATCGGGGCGAGCCGACCTTTAAACCACCTTTTCCGTCGGTGTCGGGCTATATGGGCAAACCAACCAACGTAAACAACGTTGAAACTTTTGCTAATATTCCGGTAATTATCAACAAAGGAGCTGAATGGTTCTCAAAAATAGGTACCGAAAAATCGAAAGGTACAAAGGTTTTTGCCCTGGCCGGAAAAGTAAACAACGTAGGGCTAATCGAAGTGCCCATGGGCATTACCCTTCGCGAAGTGATTTTCGATATCGGTGGCGGTATTCGCAACGGTAAAAAATTCAAATCGGTGCAAACCGGTGGTCCGTCGGGGGGGTGCTTAACCGAGAAAGACCTCGATACGCCTATCGATTACGATAACTTAATCGCTGCCGGTTCAATGATGGGTTCGGGGGGTATGATTGTGATGGACGAGGACGATTGCATGGTTTCCATCGCGAAGTTTTACCTCGAATTTACCCTCGACGAGTCGTGCGGAAAGTGTACCCCATGCCGCATCGGGAATAAACGCTTGCACGAAATTTTGGATAAAATTACCAAAGGTGAAGGTAAGGTTGAAGACCTCGAACGTTTGCGCATGTTAAGCAATGTGATTAAAGATACCTCGTTGTGCGGGCTGGGACAAACATCGCCTAACCCGGTACTTTCAACCCTCAATAATTTTTACGACGAATACCTGGCGCATGTTACCGAAGGAACCTGTCCTGCAGGTCAGTGTAAAGACTTGCTGAAGTACGAAATCATACCCGATTTGTGTACCGGCTGTACTTTGTGTTTCCGCAACTGTCCGGTAGGTGCTATTTCAGGCGAGAAGAAATCGCCGCATTACATCGACCAGTCGTTGTGCATAAAATGTGGGGTGTGTTTCGATAAATGTAAATTTAAAGCCATTCGTATTGCTTAACAGCTGATAAATAATTGATTATGGATACTGTAAAACTAATCATCGATAATAAAGAAGTAGAAGTAGAGAAGGGAATGACCATTCTCGATGCTGCAAAAAAAGTAGGGGTGCATATACCCACACTTTGCCACATGAAATTGCACGATATGGGCATTGAAAACAAGCCCGGAGGATGCCGCGTTTGTGTGGTTGAGGTTGAAGGCCGTCGTAACCTGGCACCATCGTGCGTAACCGAGGCTGCCGACGGGATGAAGATAAATACCCACTCGATGCGTGTAGTCAATGCGCGTCGTACCATTACCGAATTACTTATCTCCGACCATCCATTTGAGTGTCTGACCTGTGCTAAATCGGGAAATTGCGAATTGCAGGATTTGGCGCACGATATGGGTATCCGCGAAATTCATTACGAAGGCGAAAAATCGGTTTACCGCGAAGATACATCGCCAGCCATTATTCGCGATATGGACAAGTGTATCATGTGCCGACGTTGCGAAATGATGTGCAACGAAGTACAGACGGTTGGTGTTTTGTCGGCTATTAACCGGGGTTTTAACGCGGTGGTAGCTCCGGCTTTTGAAGAAAATCTCGACCATTCGGTGTGTACGTATTGCGGACAATGCGTGGCTGTATGTCCAACCGGTGCCTTAACCGAGGTTGACCATACGCCGGCTGTAATCCGCGCATTGAGCGACCCGTCGAAAACCGTGGTGGTGCAAACAGCTCCGGCCGTTCGTGCAGCACTGGGCGAGGAGTTTGGCTACGAACCCGGTACGCTGGTAACCGGTAAAATGGCTGCCGCACTGCGCAGGCTCGGCTTCGATTTTGTGTTCGATACCGATTTTGCTGCCGACCTTACCATTATGGAAGAAGGCACCGAGTTGCTCGACCGCTTAACGCGTCACCTGAATGGCGATAAAGATGTTAAACTGCCGATACTAACTTCGTGCTGCCCGGCATGGGTGAAGTTCTTTGAACATCAATTTCCTTGTATGAAAGATATTCCTTCGTCGGCTAAGTCGCCTCAGCAAATGTTTGGGGCAATTGCGAAATCGTATTTTGCCGAAAAACAAAAAGTTGACCGTAAAGACCTTGTGGTGGTTTCGATTATGCCCTGCGTGGCCAAAAAATATGAATGCGGCCGCGACGAATTTGCCGTTGATGGCAACCCCGATGTTGATTATGCTATTACCACCCGCGAGCTGGCAGCACTTATAAAACTGAGTAACATTGAATTTAAATCGTTACCCGATGAAGATTTTGACCAACCGCTAGGCGAATCGACCGGTGCGGGTGTAATTTTCGGAACAACAGGCGGCGTTATTGAAGCAGCCGTACGTACCGCATACGAACTGCACACCAAAAAGCCGCTTCCAAAGCTCGACTTCGAAGAGTTGCGTGGAATGGAAGGTGTGCGCGAAGCGACCATCGATTTCGACGGATTGCCAATTCGTATTGGTATTGCCCATGGATTGGGAAATGCACGCAAACTGTTGGAGGATATTCGCGATGGAAAGTCGCATTATCATGCCATTGAAATTATGAGTTGTCCTGGTGGATGCATTGGTGGTGGCGGTCAGCCTTATCACCACAGCGATTCGTCGGTGCTGAAAAAACGACAGATGGCTATTTACAAGGAAGATGGTGCCAAGAAAATACGAAAATCGCACGAGAACCCATATATCATAAAATTATACGAAGAATTTCTTGGTAAACCAATGAGCGAAAAAGCGCATCACTTGTTGCATACCAGTTATTTCGACCGAAGTACGGTTTTTGAACAAGAAGATTAATTGCCGTTGTAATATTGAATAGTACGTTAGATTATAGATATGAGACATCAGATTTTGTTTGTGACAAATTAAATATCAATAATTTAGATAGTTAAATTGTTAAAATGCAAGCAGCTCATTTTCAATAATTTAAAAAATAGTAGCGACCTATCGAGATAAACAATAACATCGAAAAAGCAAATGCTCACTATTAATTATTTATAAAGATATTAGCGGACTGTTGTTAAAAATTATAAATTAAAAATTAAAAATTATGCCAAAAGTAAAATTGTCGGAATATGCGACGACCACGATAAAAGAAGTCTGTAAAAGCTTCGATAACAACGAACATGAATTAATTAACGTGTTGCACCAGGTGCAACACAAGCTGGGGTATCTACCGGCCGAAGTGCAGGAGCTCATTGCAAAAGAACTGAATATGTCGGCAGCCAAAGTTTATGGTGTAGTAACCTTTTACTCGTATTTCACCATGTTGCCCAAGGGGGAACATCCTATTTCGGTTTGCATGGGCACAGCCTGTTACGTTCGGGGTGCCGAGCAGGTACTCGACGAGCTGAAACGCAACCTGAAAATTGAAGTAGGAGAGACTACTGCTGATGGAAAATTTTCGCTTAATGCCTTGCGTTGTGTGGGTGCGTGCGGACTGGCGCCTGTTGTGCTGGTGGGCGATAAAGTACATGGGCGTGTAGCGCCTTCCGATGTGAAAAACATTCTTGCCGAATACAAAGAAGGCTGCCTGGCAACGTAGATGTTTTTGAATTTCTAAAACCATGAATAAACTAAAGCAACGACTATACGAAGTCATATTTGAGGCAGACACACCGGCAGGTAAAACGTTCGATGTGTTACTGATGCTTGTTATTCTTATAAGTGTTGTCCTGGTAATGCTCGAAAGTGTTCCCTCTATCCGGCAAGAACACTATACCTTTTTGCACACTTTCGAATGGATTATTACCGGAATATTTACATTAGAATATATCGTTCGGATTATGATTGTTCAAAAGCCGAGACGATACATTTTTAGTTTTTTAGGAATTGTGGATGTTTTGGCTGTTTTGCCCAGTTTTTTTGGGCTGTTTTTAATTGGGGTTCATCAATTAGCCATTATTCGTATTATCAGGTTGTTGCGTGTTTTTCGTATTCTGAAATTAACACGATACACCGGAGCCGGACGTTCGTTGATGCTGGCTTTATGGGCCAGCCGTGCTAAAATTGGGGTGTTCATTTTTTTTGTACTTATCCTGGTCGTAATTATTGGCACTCTAATGTATCTTGTAGAAGGTGAAGCCAATGGATTTACAAGCATTCCCAAAAGCATTTATTGGGCAATTGTAACTTTAACTACCGTAGGCTATGGCGACATTAGCCCTCAAACTCCTTTCGGTCAGCTTTTGGCTAGTGCTGCCATGATACTGGGTTATGCCATTATTGCTGTTCCAACCGGTATTGTTACTGCCGAAATTATTAAGCCCAGTTACAGAACGAATACACAGGTTTGTCCCAATTGTATGTACTCTCAGCACGATGATGATGCGGAATTTTGCAAAAAATGTGGTACTAAAATCAAATAACACTGGGTTTGTCGATTCGATTAACAACATTGGTAAAGTAGTGATTAATTTGTATTATTGTAAAGTATAGTAAATTGGAGCTGTTGTAATGCATTACTAAAAATAGTTTCATGGGGGGAATTCAAATAAATAATTTTATGAAACGAGCATGTAAAACGATCGCATCCAAGAGGATGATTAAATTCATGCGAGTTCCATACGGTCTTAGAAAATAAACAATTTA
>JAFGGY010000190.1 GCA_016930365.1 Prolixibacteraceae bacterium
AGGCAAATCTATCACTCCGCTCAAACTCTCTACAAGTGGAGTAATTGAAATCTTTTGTACATCTTTGTTTTGTTTTGTTATGCTATCAAGATAAATTTCAACCATTTTTGAAAGACTAATCTTATGACTACGAGCATATTTTTTAGCTCTCTCGATAACATTATCATTTAGTCGCAATGTTAATTTAGTTTCCATAATCGTTAAATTATTTACGTACAAACATAACAAATCAATACGTCATTTTCAATAGTTTCGTTTCCCGGCTTGTTGGCAACTCGTATTTATTGTTTCGTTTAATTTTTCGATTGTAAGCGTTTTTCGATATTTTTTTGCTCTTCCTGCATCGATGGCAGCTCCTTTTCAAGTGTTGGATTGGGTATTCGTGGTGTATGTGTTGAGTCTTTTTGTATTCCAAAAATGTCGTGCCGGTTACGAGGGCGTTCATCTTCTCTCCAATTGAAGCCGGGCAGTATCGTGTCTTCTTCTTTCACTTCTATTAATGGGTTCATAACTCCAACCGGCGAGCCTAAAAAGGTGATTCTTTTTATTTGATTATCACTCAGGTAAATAACAATGTTACTGCTTTCGGCTTTATTTACACCAATTAGCTCGTCATCGTCGGCAGGGTAGTAAATCGATTGCCCGTTGCCGTTTACTTTTATTTGATAAAGCTCTTGGTTGCGAATATAGCCAACCATATTTTTTCCTTTAATCTGGTTGAATCTGGTTGAATCGACTTCCTGTATAATGAAAGAGTTGTTGGTAAGATACACTTCGCTTGGTTTGGTTGTATTGTTCTTGAATTCGATAAAGTCGGCGGTCATTTGATTTTCCATCGACCACAAAACGGGGTCGTTGAAAAGCTGAATGGTGGAGTCGCGGGTATAATATACCAACGAGTCGCCAACTCCCTGTATGTCGCTTCGATAAAAACTTACATTGTTGTAAGTAATTAATAGTTTGGCATCAACAGCGGCTGTGTCGGGTATGGTGTATAAGGTGTCGGCATGTAGAAAAAGCGAGTCGTTATCGTAATACTGAATCCACACGGCCGAATCGGTAACCAGGGCGTACTTGTCGAAATCGTCGTATTCGGCTTTTTGTCCGAGTACAATCATTTTATTGGCGTAATCGTTAATAATTACATTACCCGAAGCATAGCCTTCGTCGGAGTTGTCGTCGTAAAATAAGTTTTCGGCTTGTATCTGGGTATTGCCTCGCCTGATGGTTGAGTTTTTTCCCAGTCTGGTTTGGTTGTTTTTTGTATTAAACCACCCTTCGGATGAATAGATGTTGGTGCTGTCGCCAATTATTTTTGTATCACCTTCGAAGATAACAACTTCCGTATCGGTGTTGTAAATCATGGTGTCGGTAAAAATATTGTAGTTGTCGTTAATCAGTGTAACTTCGTGGGTAAAGAAAAATTCATTTTTTTGGGTATAGTACCGCCCGATAATGCTGTTCAAAACGTTTGCACTATCTACAATTTCGCCTCCGTATTCGTAATAGCCTATTTCGGTTTCCATATCGAAATCGAGCGAGTCGGTAGTGAGTTTGATAGCCGGATCTTCAAGTTTTACGTTATGTCGGGCTTTGGCCAGGCCGGTTTCGCCGTTGTAGTTAATAAAATCGGCCCAGATGTTTACGGTGTCGTTGCTTATTATGTGTACCCTTCCAAAAGCATCTACAATGTTGGAACGCGTGTAAAACCAGGCACTGTCGCAATACATTACAATATTATCGTGTGTAAGGTGAACATTGCCGATAAGCCTGCGGGCATCGGCCACGACATTCTCGTCGGTTTTTAGCAAATCGGCATGTTCGATATTGATTATTTTTTTTGATTTTTGTTGTGCATAAATGGGCGAAACAGAGAAAAATAGTATCGTGGTGAATAATAAAATCAGCCTGACTAATTTAGGCAGGCTGACTGGTTTCTTTCTTTTATGTTGTGTGTTGTTCATTCGAATTACAACAGTTGTTTAATAATTTCTTCAGCCGAGATGTTTTCTGCTTCTGCTTTATAGTTTTTGATGATACGGTGACGTAATATCGGAGCTGCAACTGCCTGAACATCTTCAATGTCGGGTGAATATTTGCCATGAAGTGCTGCATGGGTTTTTGCACCAACCACCAGGTATTGCGATGCACGTGGCCCTGCTCCCCATTTCAGATAGTTGTTGGTAACGATAGGGGCAAGTTGTGTGCCCGGGCGTGTTTTTGATGCCAGGGTAACGGCATATTTTAATACATTTTCGTTGATTGGTATTTTTCGAATCAATTTCTGAAAATCGATAATTTCTTTTTTCGATAAAACCTTGTTGAGCGAAATTTCTTTCGACGAGGTTGTATTTTCCACAATGGTTATCTCGTCGTCGAAATTGGGATAGTCGAGCCATAGCGAGAACATAAAGCGGTCGAGCTGTGCTTCGGGAAGGGGATAGGTGCCTTCTTGCTCAATTGGGTTTTGAGTTGCCAACACAAAAAACGGCTTATCTAGAATAAAGTGTTGCCCGGCCGATGTTACCGATTGTTCCTGCATAGCTTCAAGCAATGCCGATTGGGTTTTTGGAGGGGTACGGTTAATTTCGTCGGCCAGAATAATGTTGGCAAATACAGGCCCTTTTATAAATTTGAACTCTTTGCTGTGGTCGAGTATTTCGGTTCCGATAATGTCGGATGGCATAAGGTCGGGGGTAAATTGAATGCGGTTATAGTCTAAATCGAGAACTTTGGCAATGGTGTTAACCAGCAAAGTTTTTGCAAGCCCCGGTACACCAACCAGCAGACAGTGCCCCTGGCTGAATATCGATATTAGTATTTGTTTAATGATATCGTTTTGCCCATAAACGGCTTTGCCTATTTCGGCTACAAGCTGTTTGTGTTTTTTATTTAGCAGGTCGATGGCTTCTTTGTCTCCTTTTGCTTCCATGTTCTGTATGCTTTTCTTTTCTGATTTTCAAAATTAATTATTTAATCCAGTTTTCGAAGGTAAAGTCGCAATTTTGATAGGTAGGATCGATGCGGATGTAAGTTTTTGCCTGTCGTTCGGCTACCCATTTTTGAATTGTTTCGTTTTGTTTTTGATTTAGGAACATATCGCTGATTAGCGGGTAATCTTCAGTTAAATTAGCCGTGTGTTGAGCGGTTTTATTTATCAGTTTTACCACCTTAATCTCTTCGCGTTGATTTGTGTTTATACTTAAAAACGGGTCAGATATTTCGTTGATGTTTAATTGTGTAAGTACTTTAGATACATCAGGGGGCAAGTTGTTAACCTCGAATTTCGACGACATAGTTGATTGGTTCACAACCAATCCGCCACTGTTGCGCGAATCTTTATCGTGCGAAATAAATCGAGCAGCTTCTGCAAACGAAATATTACCGCTTCGTATTTCGGTAACCAGGCTGTCCATGTCTTCTAAAGCCTTTTGTTTTACTTCAGCGTCAACTTTTGGTTTCATAAGTATGTGCCGACAACGTATTCTATCGTTTTGTCGGTCAATCATTTGTATAAGGTGAAAACCCATTTCGCTTTTAACCACGTTTGAAGTTTGGCCGGGTTTAAGGTTGAAGGCTGCCTGCGAAAAGGCCGGATCCATTTCGGTACGCGAAAAATACCCTAAATCGCCACCACTACTGGCACTGGGGCATTCTGAGTGCAAAACAGCAAAGATGGTAAAGTTTTCTCCGTTCTCAACCCGATCTTTAATTTTTCGAAGCTCGTCTTTAATGCGGTTTTCTTCCTGCTCGTCGATTTTTGGTATTATAGTAATCTGGGCATATTCGTACTGGTCGGGAATTTGTGGTTTATCGGCATCGGGGAAGTTGCGGTAAAAGTATCGAACTTCAGAAGGAGTAGCTTTCACATTTTCGATAATTTTGTTTCTCATCTGGCTACTCAGAATTTCGTTTTCGATAACCTCATGTAGCTCTGATTTAAGTACGCTGATCGGTTTATTAAAATATTTTTCAACAGCCTCCAGTGAGCGTAAGTTTTGTATGAAATAGTCAACTCGTGCGTTGAGTTGCTGGTTAATCTGGTTCGGAGTTACGGTGATGGTTGTATCGAGTTGTGCTTCGGCAACCAGTAATTTTTCGACCAACAAATTTTCCAGAATTTCACATTTCATATCGCCTTCGGAAGTGATGCCCTGAGCCTGGTTTTGTAAGTGCATTGCTTCGATGTCCGATTTCAATATAATGTTATCGCCAACAACGGCTATAATCTGATCGATGGTTTTGTCCTGTGATAATGCGCTAAAAGTTAGCAGGTTGATTAAAATTATGAGTGCAACAATTGTTTTGTTGTTTTGCATGGTTCTTTGGGTTATTGATTAAAAGCCTCAAAATTATTGTATTTTAGGGCATTGTTGTACAAACTATCCTTAATTTCTCTTAAAAAATCTATTTTTTTGTTATTTATCAACAAGTTTCGGATGCGGTTTTCGACGAAATTGAACGGAGCCTGCTCTCCGCTTAGCTTATGTTCTCTGATAATTATTAAATGAGTTTCAGAATTATCTGTAAATTCCAATTTGTTTTCGCTACGAAGAAATTTGGCCATATCGTTTATATTCAGATTGGTGTTTCTAAGTAAGGGTTCGAAATACATCCAATCGTTGTTGAAATTGTCGTATTTACGTGCATAGCTGAATATAAAATCTTCGGTTTCTTTATTTTTTATGCCTTTTAATAACAATTGTAATATGTTTTGGGGAATTTCAACTTCCGATGGCAGTATCAGGTATTCGATTTTAACAATTGGGTTTTGCAATACAAAGCTTTTTTTGTTCTGCTGATAATATTCATGAGCTTCATTTTGAGTTATAACTGAATCTGTAATGTATTGTGTTTCTTTGCTTTTGAAACGATGAATCAGTAACTTCTGTCTATAATCTTCCAATTCTTTTTCAACATTCAGTTCTTCGGCTGTCAACTTCTTTTCGATTTCAATCATTAAGAGTTGTGTTTTAATCCAGTTGTTGACGTAATTTTTGGCAAAATCGGCCGAGTCGTCAGGCGAAAATTGGTACTGCAACATTTCAGCTGCAAGTTCATCGGCAGTTAAATGCTTGTTATTTACCTTAGCGATAATGGTTTTTTGCTCTTCGTTCGAATTATTGGTGCATCCCAAAAAGAACATTCCAAACAAAAAATATATGATGAACTTTGGAGTCATGTTTTAAAGACTTTTTATTTTTTTAAAAAGACGTTTGTTGATTTTTATCTCATATTTGTTTCTTAAGCTTTTCAGCCATTCTTTTTCGAGGTAGTTCTGGTAGTCTGAAATGTATAGTCCACGTGCATCGTCAAGGGTTTTGGGATTACCGGCTTCAACCAGTCTGCCATGCATAAAATGGGTTTCGGCTTTGAAATTTTGGGGTTTTTCACCGTCGAAATAGAAATAGTCAACCGTTGGGTTGTCGCCTTCTTCCCACTTTCCTTTTGTAATGTTTATGGCAAAACTGGGATTATCGTTAAAGTGTTTATAAAGCGAATCGGGATTTTCGATATTCTCTGCTAAAAGTTTTCGGGCGTATTCGGCTGCTTGGGGGGTGTTGCATTTCAATTGTAAACCATCGAAATGTTTGTCCCAGTAATACGTTTTGCTGTTGTTTTCATAAAACTTTTCAAGTCCGAGGGAATCTTTTACAGCTTTATCCCAAACTTCTTCTTCCATAATGGCAAATAGCAACATTCCATCGTGGTATTCCTGCATAATGCTTGCAAAATCGGGGTGTTTTTCTTCGAGTTGGCTGTCTTCAAATTGCAATATTACCGTTTCGTCGTATTGTTCCAATTCCTTTTTGGCAAGCATAGTCGAAATGCCATTTTGAGTGTTGGATTTGTTTTTGAGGTATTTATAGAAATCAGCTACTGTATAGTTTTGCTCGTTTACAGCGTAAAGTATTGTGTTGCCATTTGGTTTATCGAAACCTTTAATTGTGTCACCAGTATTATCGATGAAATTGTTAAGTTCACTTATATTTTTATCGTAAGCGGTGAAGTTGTATTCGTTTTTTAGTTTACTAATGAACAATTGTTTGTTGTGTTTGCTCCTTTCGGGGTCGGTTTTAACTTTTTGGGTCAATTCAGCTTCTATTTCTTCGAATGTAGGTGGAGCTTGTTTGTTTACCAGTTTTATTATGTGCCATCCAAAAGGTGAACGTATGGGTTTGTGAATTTCGCCTATTTGTTCCAATTCATAAGCGGCATTTTTAAATTCTGTTACCCGAAAGGTTTCATCAATGTATTGCATCTCGCCATTGGTGGTACTGGTCGATTGATCGTCAGAATGTTTTTTTACCATTTCGGTAAAATCGACACCATTCTGAAGTTCAAGGTACAAACTGTCGCATAGTTGCTTAAATCGTTTGTCGGTTTCCGGGTCAATGTTGTTTGCGTCGCGAAAACTTTTCATAATATGAGCAACTTTAACTCTTCCTTTCGATTTGGTTAGGTCGTGTACATAAATAAGATGGTAGCCATATTGCGAACGCGCCGGCATACTTACCTCGCCAACCGGTGTGTTGTAAGCTGCATTTTCGAAAGATGTAACCATGCTGAAGGCCTTAAAATATCCCAGGTCGCCTTTGTTTTGTGAGGCCGATCGGTCGTCGGAGTATTTCGCTGCCAGATCGGCAAAGTTATTTTCGCCGTTGAGATACATATTTCGTACTTCGATGGCTTTGTTGTAAGCTACCAGGGTGTCGCTTGGAGCTGCATTGGGTGCTACACTAAATAGAATATGGCTGGCATGTATGGGGTGTGTGATTCGGTAGTATGCATCCTGAACCATTTTTTCGGTAAAAGTTACATCAGTAAGATATGGTTGTGCCAGTTCATTTCGATAGCCTTGTAATTCATCTTTGAAAGCTTTGATGGTGTCCATACCCCGATTTTCGGCCTCAATTACTTTGAGTTTGTAATCGATAAATAAATCTACATATTCTTCCGGCGATTTCACTTCGTTTTTATCGCTTAACTGGCTGTTGTTTTTTCGGTATATATTTTCGTATTCTTCGACCGTAAATTCGTGCTTGCCGATTTTAACAATCACGTTGTTCTTTGCGGTAAGCGAAAGGGAAAGCAAAACGATAACAGTAAAAGGCAGTATGAATATTAAACGTTTCATTATAAAATGGTTATAGATTTACAGTTTGTTAAAAAAAGGCAGCAATTATTTTATCGCGACCTTTTTTTAACGAATGGTATTTTCAAATATTATCTGCTGCTGTAATTTGGTGCTTCGCGCGTAATTGAAACATCGTGTGGATGACTTTCGTTTACTCCCGAAGCGGTTATACGGGTAAACTTGGCGTGGTGCAGTTTTTTGATGTTCTCGGCACCACAATATCCCATTCCGGCACGAAGTCCACCAATTAACTGGTACAGAACTTCGTACAGCGTTCCTTTGTAGGGCACACGTGCAGCAATTCCTTCGGGTACAAGTTTTTTAATATCTTCTTCTACATCTTGGAAATAGCGGTCTTTTGAGCCTGCTTGCATAGCTTCAACCGAACCCATTCCACGGTAGGCTTTAAATTTCCGTCCCTGGAATAAGATGGTTTCGCCGGGCGATTCTTCCACACCGGCAAACAACCCGCCTGCCATAACCGAGTGAGCTCCGGCAGCCAGGGCTTTAACAATGTCGCCCGAGTAACGTAGTCCACCGTCGGCAATAATCGGAACGCCCGAATCCTTGATAGCCTTGCTTACATTGTAAATAGCCGAAAGTTGAGGTACACCAACACCGGCAATAACCCGGGTTGTACAAATTGAACCGGGGCCAATTCCTACTTTTACGGCATCGGCACCAGCCAAAACTAAATCGGATGCGGCTTGTGCAGTGGCAATATTTCCAACTACAAAATCTTTATTGGGATATTTGGCTTTGGCTTTTCTAAGAGTTTCGAGTACATATACCGAGTGTCCGTGTGCGGTATCCATTACAATGGCATCAACATCGGCCTTTATGAGCTCGTCGATTCGATCCATGCTGTCGCCACTAATACCCACGGCTGCTGCAACACGTAAACGGCCTTTCAAATCCTTGCAGGCGTTGGGCTTGTCTTTTGCTTTGGTAATGTCTTTATAGGTTACCAGCCCGATTAACTTGTTGTTTTTATCAACAACAGGTAGTTTTTCAATTTTGTATTGCTGGAGGATGTCGGCAGCCTTTTCAAGGTCGGTCGATTCGGTAGTCGTAACCAGGTTTTCTTTTGTCATCACTTCGCTGATGGGTTTGTCGAGTCGACGTTCGAAGCGCAGGTCGCGGTTGGTAACAATTCCCACCAGGTAACCATCTTTGTCCACAACGGGGATGCCGCCAATCTTATAAGTCCGCATCATTTCAAGCACATCGGCAACGGTTTTTTCCTTGTCAACCGTTATGGGGTCGTATATCATTCCGTTTTCGGCTCGTTTTACAATAGTAACCTGCTTGGCTTGCTCGTCGATGGTCATATTCTTATGAATAACACCAATACCACCTTCGCGTGCAATTGCAATAGCCAGGGTCGATTCGGTTACGGTATCCATAGCCGCCGAAACGATGGGCGTATTTAGCGTTATGTTTCGTGTAAACTGAGTTTCCAATAGTACCTGGCGCGGAAGAATTTCGGAATAGGCCGGAACCAGAAGTACATCGTCGAATGTTAGACCTTCGCTAACTACTTTTTCAGATATGAATGACATAGGTTTTATTTTTGTGTGAATTTGTGTGCAAAGCTAAAAAAAATCACTTAATCTTGTGGTCATACAACCCTTAATAATGGTATATCGTTGAGTGAATTTACAGAAATATTACAGAAATATTGGGGCTATCCTGCTTTCAGACCCTTGCAAGAAGACATTATACGTTCGGTAGCCGATGGGCACGACACCCTGGGGCTTTTGCCAACCGGGGGCGGTAAATCGGTTATATTCCAGGTTTTTGCACTTTCGCGCCCGGGTTTGTGTGTTGTGGTTACACCTCTTATTGCCTTAATGAAAGACCAGGTTGAAAACCTGAAACGAAGAGGCATCAAAGCCCAGGCTGTTTATTCGGGAATGACACGCGGTGAATTAAAAGTGGCCTACGATAATATTACCTGGGGCGATTATAAATTTTTGTACTTATCGCCTGAACGGCTAATGACCGAACGCTTTAAAGAAAGGCTCGACAAGTTGAATATCAATTTGATTGCGGTTGACGAGGCTCATTGTATATCGCAATGGGGCTACGATTTCCGCCCTTCGTACCTGAAAGTGGCTCAGCTGCGCGAGTTGCTTCCCGATGTACCTGTACTGGCCTTAACAGCCACGGCAACCCCTCAGGTTGTTGACGATATCCAGGAAAAACTCCTGTTTAAAAGCAAAAATGTACTTCGTAAAAGTTTTAAACGCGATAACCTTACCTATAAAGTGCGATTCGAAGAGGATAAAACCGGATTTTTGGTTCGTAGCCTTAAAAATAGTAAGGGAAGTGGCATTATTTATACCCGTAGCCGCAAAAAAACACGCGAAATAGCCGAGATGATGCAAAAAGCAGGGGTAAGTGCTACGTATTATCACGCCGGATTATCGTCTGACAGCCGAAACCTGAGACAGGAAGGCTGGATTAAAGGAAAGTTCCGGATTATGGTGGCTACCAACGCTTTCGGTATGGGAATCGATAAACCCGATGTGCGTTTTGTAGTGCACGCCGATGTGCCCGACTCAATTGAAGCCTATTTCCAGGAAGCCGGACGAGCCGGTCGCGATGGTAAAAAATCGGTGGCCTTGCTGCTTTTCAATAATTCGGATAAAGTGAAACTGAAAAAAGGCCTTGCCGATAAATTTCCGCAACCCGATGTAATAAAACGCATTTACGAAGCCCTGGGTAATTATTTGCAAATAGCCGTGGGCTATGGAAAAGGCTTAAGTTACGAGTTCGACCTGGTTGATTTTGCCAAAAAATTTCAATTTTCGTTTATCCATACATTAAGTGCACTGAAAATACTCGAACAAGATGGTTATCTTCAGTTAACCGACGAGGTGAACCGCCAGTCGATGGTGTATTTCAGGGTAAATCGCGACGATCTGTATAAATTCCAGGTGGATAATGCTCCGTTCGATGCTTTTATAAAACTGCTTTTGCGCTCGTACACCGGAATGTTTACCGAATACCGCCCCATAAACGAAGATATTTTGGCTAAGCGTGCGGGAGTAAAGATAGAACTGATATACAAATATCTGAACACGCTCGATGCATACAAAATAATACATTATATACCGAAAACCGATACCCCTTTTATTGTGTATTTGTGCGAAAGAGTGCAGGCTTCGCGCTTAACAATTTCGAAAGATAATTATGGTGTGCGTAAGAAAAATTACGAGAAGCAGGTGGAGGCAATTATTCATTATGCTTCGTCGAATAATCAATGCCGTAGCACCATATTGTTGAAATATTTTGGTGAAAAAAACTCAACCCGCTGTGGAACTTGCGATGTATGTCAGGGGTTGAATGATATTGGGGTGAGTAATACCGAGTTTCAACGAATAAGCAACGATATTCGAATGCATTTAAGTCGTAAGCCTTTGTTGCAGCATGAATTGTTTTTTAATTTGAAGGGAAACGAAGACCATATTCACATTGTACTGCGTTGGTTGCTCGATAACGAAACGATTGTAAAACGAATTGATGAAAAACTGGAATGGGTTGAAACGGGTGTTGCCTACAACGATAATACTGATTAATCTCCATTGAATAGGGGGTATTGAACGATGTTTTATCATCACATGAATGACTTTGGTTACATCGATTAAATTGTTCTGCTGCTGCTTAATTTATTGTCATTGTAGATAATATCCATCTGTTCAGTTGGTTCGGTGGCGATGGTTTCTTCCTTTTTATAGATGGCTTTTCTTTTTTTATGATTAGTATATGCCAGTTTAACAGCTTTTTAGCCTAAAAACTTGTATTTTGCTTAAATATTATTTATTATTGTTAAAATAAAAATATAACATATTGAATACCTGGTTGGTTATGCACAATCATATGACATTTCAGCATGGTTTGAAGCTAACCCGGAACTGGCTAAAGATTACCTGATAACTTGAAAAAATTTAAGCAGCTTGCTCCCAGGGCAACCCGGTACTGATGCTGTTAAAATTGAAAGAATAATATTTAATGCTACGCGTTCGACGCTACGCTGTTTGAAAAGTTTGAGCTTCGCTGCGCTACGCGTTTGACGGCTAACGCCTGTTTGAAATATTTAAAAGCAAGTGCGAAGCCATCGAACGCGAACGTAGTGAGCTTCGAACAGTGAAGCATAGCGTAATGTCAAACTTCCGCATAGCGGAAATCAAACGTGAGCGCAGCGA
>JAFGGY010000191.1 GCA_016930365.1 Prolixibacteraceae bacterium
ATCAAATCAACATTTTTCAATTTTAGAACAATAAAGCGTTTTAGAACGAAGTTTTCGAATAGCATGCTTGTTGTGGCAGTAGGCGCTTTGTCTCTTTTTGTCGGATGCACCGATACAAAAGATCAACAACAATGGGTAGGAACCTGGGTTACAGCGCAACAATTGGTTGAGCCGCACAATAACCCTCCCGAACCCGGTTTGAGTAACAATACCTTGCGGCAGGTTTTACGTGTTTCGATTGGAGGCGACAGCCTGAGAGTACGTTTTTCGAACGAGTATAGTCAAAGTGCCGTAACATTAAAACAAGTACAGATAGCTTTATCGTCTGGCCAAAGTGCCATTGATGAAAGCAGTGCAAAAACATTGCTTTTCGACAATAAGCCCGAAGTTACCATGCAGCCTGGAGCAGCAATAACATCCGACGCATTAGCTTTTGCTCTGGCTCCACGAGCCGATGTGGCTATCACCATCTTCTTTGGCGAAACCTCTGCCGATGTAACCGGTCACCCCGGTTCGCGAACTACTTCGTATTTAATCGAAGGCAACCACATACAACAGGCCGAACTTAGCAATGCTGTTAAAACCGATCATTGGTATGCAATTAGCGGTATCGATGTAAAAGCACCCACCGATGCAGGCGCTGTAGCTATTTTGGGCAACTCAATTACCGATGGCCGTGGCTCAGGAACCAACAAGCAAAACCGTTGGCCCGATATCCTTTCCGAAAGTTTACTGGCGAACCCTTCAACTCAAATGGTTGGGGTATTGAATCAGGGTATTGGTGGCAATTGTGTACTCAGACCATGTCTCGGCCCTTCGGCTATCAACCGTTTCGAAAGCGATGTGCTTAACCAACACGGCGTACGTTGGCTTATTGTGCTCGAAGGAGTTAACGACCTTGGCCAAACCCGCGACAGTATCCATGCCATGCGAGTAGCCGACGATCTTATTGCTGCGTATGAGTCGATGATTGAACAAGCTCATCAAAATCAGATAAAAGTTTATGGTGCTACGATTTTACCTTTCGGAAAATCGTTTTATTATACCGATTTCAGGGAACCGGCACGTCAAAAGGTGAACAACTGGATACGTAACAGCCAAAAATTTGATGCCGTAATCGATTTCGATAAGCTGATGCGCGACCCAAACGACACCATTACCTTGTTGCCTCATGTACATACAGGCGATTTTCTTCATCCCAACGAAGAAGGTTACCAATTAATGGGGCAATCAATCGACTTGAAATTGTTCGAATAAGCTAATAATATGCAAGTTACGAAAGATACATCGTTTTACCGGGCTGAATCTGTAGCCAAAAGACTACCCGATGAATAATCTTTCGTCAAATACGTTATTATTACAAATGCCCTCAGTACAACGGGGCATTTGTAATTGGGGTTCGTTTTATTTTTACAAGGTTTGAAAATGGCAATTCCAACATCCAGAACGAAAGAAAATGCAACAATACATATCGATAACGATAAATGTATAGGTTGCGGAAAATGCGTATTAGTTTGCAAAGATTTCAGCCTTTGCTTAGAAAATAACAAAGCAACAATCAGCCAATCGCCTGCTTTTGGCTGTATAGGTTGTGGACATTGTATGGCTATTTGTCCGACAGGTGCAATTGGTATATCCGGCAGAGAATTATCGAAGGATGATTTGTTTGATTTGCCTTCTGAAAAGAATATGGCAAATTACGAGCAATTGCTAAGCCTTTTACAACGCCGAAGAAGTGTAAGAGAATTTCTTGAAAAAGAAGTAGAACCTAACCTTGTTGAAAAAATTCTCGATGCAGCAACAAGCTCCCCAATGGGACTTCCCCCTTCGGACGTAAATGTTTTAATTCTTGATAGTAAAGAAAAAACAAATCGGTTTGCTGTTGATTTCTGCATTTATTTAAACCGTATGAAATGGTTGGTTTCGAAGTTGTTTTTAACCTTTATGAGACCTTTTTGGGGTAAGGCAAACGATGAAATGTTTAAGGGTTTTATTAAGCCTCTTTTTGATGTATATATCAATAACATGAATGCCGGCAAAAATTTGGTTAACTACGATGCCCCCCTGGCCATGTATTTTTATGGTTCGCCCTATGCCGACCCGGCTGATCCGATTATTGCAGCAAGTACTGCAATGTATGCAGCTGAATCGTTAGGACTGGGAACCTGCATGTTGGGAGGCGTCCATCCTCTAATTCAAAATGGGAGAAAAGCAAAACGATTTAGAGAAAAACATGGGATAAAGTATGCCAGCAAAGAAGGTTTATTTGTTGTATTTGGCTACCCCTCTGTGCATTACAAAAAGGGAATAAAAAGAACCTTTGCTTCATGCACATTCATGAACTAACAATATGAATATGTATTCATAAATTACAAAACGCCGGCTATATATTAACCGGCGTTTTATTTTAAAGAAAATCGATGTTTAACGATACACCAACCTTTACGGCTTTGCCGCGTTGCTTGCCCGGATTCCATTTGGGCATCGACTCTATAATCTCAGTTGCTTTCTTACCAAGTGATACTGTCGGGGCATTCACCACTTTAATGTTCGACAAGCTGCCATTGGGCATAACCGTAAATTGAACAATGGCAGTGCCTTTTTCTTTTGAGCCGGCTGTGGCATTTGCCAAATAGGCATTCAATGCAGGATTTCTTCCTACAAATGAGGGCATGTCTTCAACAACTACAAAAACCTCATCGTCGTGGCTCTTGGTTTTGTTTTTGCTTTTTATTAAAACAACTCCATTTTTTCCCTTTTCACCATAAACTGAAGTTGCCGACGCATCTTTTAATACCTCGAGTGATTGAATTGTATTCGTGTTAATTTCATTTATCGAACCTTTAAATTCTTTTCCATCGAGTATAATCAAGGGCGAATTGCCTACTTTGTCACTTAAAATCAACGATAAATTGGTGGACATCTCTCCTGAATTTATCGATATTGGTGGTGGTGGCGGCGCAACTTCCTCGGTAACAACTTTCATTACCATTGTCTGGCGTTCGAGTTGCACATCAATGTTTTTGCGTGCCTTTATTTTCACTGATTTGTAGCCTACAAACGAAAAAACAATTTCGTTTTCGGGCAAAACACCGGCAAGTTCAAATTTCCCTTTGGCATCGCTCAGTGTGCCAGTGTGTGTTCCGGCAATGATTACCGATGTTCCGGACAGCGGTTCACCATTTTCATCGCTTACTTTTCCTTTAACGGTAATCGTTTTTCCCTCAACAATTTCATTTTCGTTTACCGAATTTGACTGTACATAAACCGGCTCGGCAAAAGCGGTCATAATAATAGCCGCTACGGGTAAAGCCCACAAAAGTTTTAACCGCTTTTGGGGTTTGGTTCTATTTTTATTCATCATGGTAATTCTTTTAATTGGATTAAACAGCGTAAAGCCGTTGG
>JAFGGY010000192.1 GCA_016930365.1 Prolixibacteraceae bacterium
AACCCGTGATAAAGTAAACTTGTTGACATTTTTTTATGACAAGGTACAAAATATCTATTTTAGGTACGCATATTTATGATGAACCTTTTTTTTAAGCTTTAATAGTTCATTCTTATCTCTAACTCCTTGATACAATTCCATTATTGTTATGGATGGGATTAATATATTATCCAAACCAATTTTCTTTAACTCCAATATGGTTTTTGAATCTCCCTTAAACCATGAAATTAAGATATTCGTATCACAAAGTATCAATTCCTTTTCCATCCTTTTGCCCGAATTTCTTCAATGGTTATAGGATTATCGCTCCATACACCGGCAAAATCATCAATGTTTGGCTTATCTTTAGCCCAATCGACAGGTAAATCAGTTCTGGCATTCTCTAAGCTTATACCAGAGGTAACAGAAAACCCCTTAACAAAACTTAATTTATCAATAAGCTTAATGAAGAAGGAAAGATTTTGTTTACCAGCTATTTTAACAGTCACAGTATCCATAATCATCTCATTTTTAAGCAAAGATAAGTAAAAATTGTCTTCTCTTCATTAGTAAGACACTCACTTCTGTTTAAACCGACGACAAAAATCATCAATAACTATTGGTTGCCAGCAAAACAAGCGTGCAGGCATTTTCGTATTCGATTCCATTTTCCGACAACAACGCCTGAAGCTCAGGATTCTCGGTACCCGGGTTAAAAATCACCCTGCGGGGTTTCAGCGAAAGAATGTAATCGTAATATTCAACCTGGAACTTTGACGATAAATATAAGGTTACCGTATCGAGATTGTCAATCGGGTACTTTTCTTTACGAATGGGTCGGTCAAAAAGAACATTTTCACGGCGACCTATCATTTCGATGGGATGATTGTTTTCAAGCAGTTTTTGGGCAGCTTTGTATGCATAACGCTCGGGTTTTATGCTGGCTCCCAGTATCAGTGTTTTCTTCATAACTAAAATCATTTTGAGGGCAAAGGTAAGGAAATCGGCACAATTAAAATACCTCGATGTATTTTTTTACACATCCACACGAGCATCAAGTGGATTTATTGGAATACAGCACAATTTTATCCCGACCTTACGCTAAACACCTCACTAAGCCGGGTGGTATAGCGTTGCGACAGTTTTTCCTGCCGCATTTTCCAAGTTCGTCCGGGCGACTGGCTGGCCAGGCGCACCTTTTGTTGCCCCATTTCGTGATTCAGCTCATCAACGGCTTTCATCAGCATGCGATGCCGTGGGTCTGAATTTTTAAAAATATTGAGCTGAAGCTCGTGCTCCGAAACCAGGTCCATCACTATAACGCCGGCTTTTTTATACTGATAGCCCTCGCGGAAAATTTTTTGAAGGCCAAGACGCGCAAAATTGGCCAGTTCAATTCCCGAATTGGATGCAAAAGGCAATTTAATTACAATATTTTGTGAATATTGCTGCAAGTCGCTCCGAAAACCGTTGGTATGGATAAAAACCATTATGGTGCGGCAGCAGCTGTTTTGTTTTCGCAATTTTTCGGCACAGCTTACCGCAAAGGTTACCACACGCTCGTTTAACTCGTCGAGCTGCGTGTACATCCGTTCGAACGAACGGGTGGTGGCAATGTTTTTACGGGGCACTGTTTCTTCAACAGGCAAGGTTTTTCTGCCTTCGAGTTCGTATTTCAAACGCAAGCCAACCACCGAAAAGTTTTTTTTCACCCAGTTGCCCGGTTGCTGCACAAAATCGTAGGCCGTATTGACACCACAAGCTCTGAGCCGCTTCGAATACCGGCGACCAATACCCCACACATCCTCAATATCGAGCCATTGCAGGGCTTTAAGCCGTTTTTCGTCGGTATCGATTACATAGACGCCCCCGGTGCGGTCGGGAAATTTTTTAGCAATACGATTGGCCAGTTTGGCCAGTGCTTTAGTAGGTGCAAAACCCACGCTGGTGGGAATACCGGTATTTCGAAGCACCTTATCGCGCATCGCTTTACCGTGTTGTTGAAAATTGATGCGATAGCAATTATCGAACTGCAAAAATGCCTCGTCGATGCTATAAACTTCGATTTCGGGAGCCATCTCCGACAAAATGGACATCACCCGCGAACTCAGGTCGCCATAAAGAGCATAATTTGAAGAAAAAACAGCCACCCCGTTTTTCTGAAACAGTTCGTTATACTTAAAGGCCGGCGCCCCCATCGGGATGCCTAAGGCCTTAGCCTCGTTGCTCCGGGCAATTACACATCCGTCGTTATTCGACAGCACCACCACCGGCCTGCCGTTAAGCCACGGGCGAAACAGACGTTCGCACGACGCATAAAAATTATTGCAATCGACCAGCGCAAACATCAGAACGACTTAATTACGTGTTTTACAATTCCCCATATCACAAAGGTATTGTCGGGGCTTACCTTTATCGGTGCGTATTGCTCGTTGGCTGCAATAAGCCAGCAAACATTATCGCTAAACTGTATCTGTTTCATTATAAATTCGCCGTCGAGAAAGCAAACGGCAATCATTCCATCGCGCGGACGGATGCTTTTATCGATAACCAGCAAGTCGCCATCGTCCATGCCGGCATTTTTCATCGAATCGCCCGACACTCGGCCAAAAAACGTTGACGATGGATTTTTTATCAGTTCTTTGTTTAAATCGATTGGGGTGTCAATAAAATCCTGTGCCGGCGAGGGGAAACCCGCACTAATACCATCAAGCATCAGCGGCAGCCTGAACTCGGTATCGAACACCATGGGTTTTATCGTTATCATTCCTATTTTTATTAGCTTTTAGCCTACAAAAATAAGAAATTCATCGATTCATTGCTATTATTTTTAGCATTTGACAAAAACCAATCTGTATTATACGGCTACTTTTCCCTTAATATGTGGGTGCGACTGGTAATTCACCAGTTCGAAATCTTCGTATTTAAAGTCGAAAATACTTTGTACGGCTTGATTTATTTTCATTGTTGGCAGGGAATATGGTTCACGGCTCAATTGCAGTTTTACCTGTTCGAGGTGATTGGTATAAATATGTAAATCGCCAAAGGTATGAACAAAATCGCCCGCTTCGAGGCCGCACACCTGTGCCATCATCATGGTTAGCAGGGCATACGAAGCTATGTTGAACGGCACACCTAAAAACGAATCGGCACTGCGCTGATACAACTGGCACGAAAGCTTTCCATTGGCCACGTAAAACTGAAAAAAAGCATGGCACGGCGGCAGGTTCATATTTGGTAAATCGGCTACATTCCACGCATTCACAATAATACGACGTGAATCGGGGTTGTTTTTTATCATATCAACGGCTTGCGAAATCTGGTCGATGTTTCCGCCCTGATAATCGGGCCACGAGCGCCATTGGTGGCCATAAATGTGCCCCAGTTCACCATTTTCATCGGCCCACTCGTTCCAAATTCTCACCCCGTTTTCCTGTAAGTATTTCACATTGGTATCGCCATTCAAAAACCACAAAAGTTCGTAAATAATAGATTTCAGATGCAGTTTTTTAGTGGTTACCACCGGAAAACCATCCTGCAAATTGAAGCGCATCTGGTAACCAAAAGTCGAAATGGTTCCGGTTCCGGTACGGTCGTCTTTTCGTACTCCGTTGTCGAGTACATGCTGTAATAAATTGAGATATTGTTTCATGTTATTCAGTCATTAATTGGCTATTGGCTGTTGGCTGTTAGCTGTTGGCTGTTGGCTAACCCATAATCATTCCAATAATGGTTGCCGAGAGTAGCGAGGCCAGTGTGCCGGCCCAAAGTGCACGAAATCCCAGTTTCGAGAGCAAGGTGCGTTTTTCGGGTACCAGCGAGCCAATGCCACCAATTTGTATTCCGATGGATGCAAAATTTGCAAACCCGCATAAAATATAGGTTCCCATTATAATTGATTTTGGGTCGGAAAACACGCCGGCAGCTTTCATTTCGGACAAACTAACATAGCCAATAAATTCGGTCATAATTAATTTTTCGCCCAACAGGCGACCAACCAGGGTAATGTCGTTCCAGGGTACTCCAATAAGCCACATAATGGGCGAAAACAGGTAACCCAAAATAAACTGCAACGAAAGGTCGTCGTAGCGTCCCTTCGTCATTTCAGCAATCGACTGGTTTAAATCGCCAATATTTCCGATTTTACCCAAAACAAAGTTGAACATGGCAATAAGCGCAATAAAAGTAAGCAACATACCGGCCACGTTTACGGCCAATTTAATGCCTTGCGATGTACCGTCGGTTAGTGCATCGAGGGGGTTATCGCCAAATTTGTTACGGCTTACCGTTACGGTTTTGTTTACTTCGCCAACCGGCGGCAATAATATTTTCGAAAAAATGATAGCCCCGGGAGCAGCCATAACCGATGCCGTGAGCAGATGTTTGGCAAACTCGACGCGCATTACGGGGTCGTCGCCACCAAGCATAGCAATGTAAGCAGCCAGCACACCACCGGCCAGGGTAGCCATGCCCCCCGACATAACCAGCAACATTTCGGAGTTCGACATGGAGCCCAGGTATCCTTTAATCATTAAAGGCGATTCGGTTTGGCCCAGGAATATATTTCCGGCTACCGACAACGCTTCGGCACCCGAAAGCCCCATTAAGCGTGAAAAAACATACGCCAAACCTTTAACCACAACCTGAATTACCCCAAAGTAAAACAGCACACTGGTTAAGGCCGAGAAAAATATTATGGTCGGAAGCACCTGGAAAGCAAACACATATCCAAATTTTTCTACATCAAGAAAACCTTCGAACAAGAAATTGGTTCCGGCTTCGGTAAATTCGAGAATCACTACAAATATTTTTCCAAAGAATTCGAAAATCCACTGAATAAAAGGTACATTCAAAATACCCACGGCCAACGAAACCTGCAAGGCCAAGCCAACGAGCACCGTTTTCCATGGAAAACCCTTGCGGTTAATGCTAAAAATCCAGCCCAAGAACAACAATACGGCCACCCCAAGAATTCCACGCAAAAAAGCAAGAAACGAAAAGCCACCCGAGTTGGAGCGGTCGATTAAAATATTTGATGTATCGGCATTTTGTGCTGTGTCGGCAAGCTGTTGTACCGAATCGACAAGGGTTTGAGCCTGCCCCGTTGTGCTAAAAAAAAGAGCAATGCCTACCATGAGCACTGCCATAAAATATCGCTTCATTTTATTGTATTTTGTATCGGTTAATTCCCTTTTTCTTTGCGCTTCAGTATTTCGTCGCGCAATTCAGATGCCAGTTCATAATTTTCGTCATGTACTGCCTGCTGCAACATCTTTTCAAGCTCTTCGATGGTTTGAGCCTGGTAAACTTCATCGTCGTCGGCTGTTGCTGTGAAAGAATCGTCGTCTTGCACGTTATCCGACACTTCGATTACGATACCTGCCTTTTTCAAAATATCGTCGCTGGTATAGATGGGGCACTTAAACCGCAGCGCCAAAGCCACAGCGTCGGAAGTGCGCGAATCGACTGCGATACGGTTTCCATTCTGTTCGCAAATTAATTCAGAATAAAAAATACCTTCTTCGAGTTTGTAAATTACCACCTCGACAAGCTCGATGGTAAAAGCCTGTGCAATATTTTTAAATAAATCGTGTGTTAATGGCCGTGGCGGGTGCAAACCTTCGAGTTGAATTGCGATGGATTGAGCCTCGACCGGGCCAATAATTATTGGAATACGTCTGTCGCCATTTTCTTCGGCCAGTACCAGGGCATATGCGCCGGTTTGAGTCTGGCTAACCGAAAGGCCTAATACATTCATTTTTATTTTCTGCATAAAAAATTGGGTTTTGCAAGTCAAACAAAGATAGAAATTGTTTTTGCTTTGAGTAATTTAAATTTGCATTTATCCAATCTTTCGAAATTGAT
>JAFGGY010000193.1 GCA_016930365.1 Prolixibacteraceae bacterium
ATGGGACCAAGTTTTTATTACGGGTTTGGGATAATGAATTTCCGTTTTATGTTCATGCCTGACAAGTACGATATATGGGGTAATTCGGGGTCAATTGGCGCATTTATGTATTATAATCCGGGAATGGATATATATTTGATTGGTAGCTTTCATAAAGTAAACTATCAGGTTCAGCCTATATTCTATATTTTCAATACTTTAAGAAAATTCAACAAAGAACATAAAAGATATAGGAAATCATTAAAACATTCAGAAAAAGGGTATTAACCATAAAAACGTTTTTCGGGGAGAGTTTTTCACTCTTCAGGAATTTCGAAGATTTGAAAATTGCTTTCAGAAGGAAATTAATTGACAGCAGTTTCAGGAAGCGCATTATGTTGGCGGTTACATAAATATATCAGTGCAGGTTTTGTAGTTTTGGACAAACATACCTATACGATGGAATTGTACGATTATTTGTAAGCAATGATGTATTTGAGAGATTAGATTTAGTGAATTATAAAAATTAAAAAAGCCTTAAGAACAAAATATAATTGACACTTAATGAAATGACATCAATAAATTATTTATACCAGGAGCTTTCAGATTGTTACGATATAGTTAAAACGATGATAGAAAAATAATGGGATTTGGAGGTGTAATTTTTGATTATGCAGTTGCCGTAGTTCGTTGGATTTATGGAACTATTTGGAGAACAATAGCAAATAAACCAAAATATAAATTCACAGAATATATTAATGGACCTGAGAACTCTGATGATTGGTTTGATACAATTGGTCATAGCTTTGTAAATCGAGTGATTGGATTGATTGCAATTTTTTCGATTTGCTGGATAATAATTAAACTTGGGATATAAAAACGGGATAAAATAATGTGTAAATTTAATCGCTGGCGAAGTGTTGTTTTTCAGCCCCCTGCCCCGCTTCAACCTCGGTGTGTATGCGGACTGGAACGATGCACGAAAACCGCGCCAAATCATAAACGTAACCTTTTTGCGTCATGCAAACATACCCTAAACTAAATTGAAACAATTATGAAACGAGCATGTAAAAAATGACATCCAAGAGGATGATTAAAAACATGCGAGTTCCATACGGCCTTAAAAAATAAACAATTATCGTATGAAAATATTACAAATCGGGGGGACAGGATTTTTGGGTTCACACATCGTGAAAAAATTGATTGAAAGAAACCATGACCTGACAATTATTACCAGAAATCCTGATAATGAAATGCCTTTTGACAAATCGAAAGTTAAGTTTATAAAAGGAGATATTTTACAACTTGACGAGCTTGAAATCTCAGCCAATTTCGATGTTTTAGTTTATACTGCAATGGTTCCATTTAAACCAAGTCGGATTTCTAACAAGAAATTCAAAGAACTCGAAGTTATCACAAAACAATATTTCCAAAATACAATTGAACTTGCACGAAAACTCTCTTGTCCGTTGATATTGACTTCGGGCGCAAGTTTTGAAACAAAAGGCGATGAAGTAGCAGATGAGAATTGGCCAATTACAAGAAAAGGTATGGCTGCACTTGGAATGTGTTACGATGAATTGATTTCCGAAATTAAAACCCATAATTCTATTCCTATCATTGAAATGCTACCTGCTCAAATTTATGGAAATGGTGGTATGTTTAACAAAATGATATCAATGGCAAAAAATGGAAAAATTGTATTACTTGGTGGTGGCAAAAATTTCTTACCACGAATACACGTTAGTGATTGTGCAGATGCTTATGTTTTAGCCATTGAAAAATTGCCATTCGGTCAAAGATTTATTATATGCGATGACGAAAATGTTCGTGTAAAGGACTTCATGCTTTATTTAGCAAAAATATTTAATACTAAAAAAGTAGTAGCAATACCCAAGTTTGTTTTAAGGCTTGTCATTGGAAAACATATATTTCATACACTGACTATGAATACAAAGGTTTCAAATGAGCTAATTAAAAAAGAACTCGGTTGGAAACCAAAATATCCAACATATAGAGAAGGGCTAAAAACATTAAAAGAATGACACACAGCCTAATATTTCAAAAGAGCTGTTTCTTTTCCCACCCCTAGTGAAAATGACTATTTTTATTGCTTGATATAAAACAATAGTACGTTAGATTTTAGTACCCCAGCCGCTTTACGACGTATTCAAAAAACTAACGCTTGTGAGTTAGATAAAAGAAATTAGACTTTAGACTTTGTTTGCAATAAATTAATTGTCAGCCATTTATATAATCGAGCTTACAAGATTCAAGCAACTAATTGCCAGCGAATTAAAAAATAGTAACGAACTATTGATACAAATAAATGATAATAATAAGCATATTATTATCATTTATAAAACTGCCGGTGGTAAATGATAAAAGGGTTTGTGATGGATTTTGAACGCTTAAAGATTCCAGATTGCAAACCCGACTATTTCGATGAATTACTGGAACGAATACAGAATATTCGTGCATCGGAAAAACGTTTTTACCAAAAAATCAAAGACTTGTTTGCGCTTAGCAGTGATTATGATGCAAACGAAAAATCAACTCAAATATTTTTTGCTGAAACGCAAAACAAACTTCATTATATTTGACACAAGTCGCAATTACACCTGAAAACATAATTCATTCTTCGTTTTAACAAAATCGCACCATCAAATTGCTTACTATTTACTGCGTATATTTGAAAAATGTTAACAAAAACAACTTTTCGTGATTATTTTGCGCATTATCGTTTGCTAAAAGTATCTTTTTGGCTAATATTGCATCATAAATCAAGAATTTTAACAGCAAACATCAAAAAACTCAAGAAATATGTGTGGAATAGTAGGAGTTTTCGACTTAAAGGTCGAATCGCAGGCATTACGGCAACAAGTACTGAAGCAATCGAAAAAATTACGGCATCGTGGCCCCGACTGGTCGGGTATTTACTGTGGAGAAAAGGCCATCATTGCTCACGAGCGCCTATCGATTGTTGACCCCGCATCGGGAGGACAACCCCTGTACAGCGACGATAAGAAACTGATACTAGGCGTAAACGGCGAAATATACAATCACCGCGAAATTCGTCAGTCAACCGCCGAAACTTATGCTTATCAAACGCAGTCGGATTGCGAAGTTATTCTTGCCTTGTATAAGCAGAAAAAAGAAAAATTTTTAGATGAATTGAATGGTATTTTTGCATTTTGCCTTTACGACGAAGCAGAAGATGCTTACCTGATTGCCCGCGATCACATTGGCATTATCCCCTTATACATGGGTTGGGACAAACATGGTAATTTTTATGTTGGCTCGGAGCTCAAAGCCCTTGAAGGATACTGCACAAAAATTGAAGAATTTCCACCGGCCAGCTATCTATACAGCAAAGATGGAGAGATTAAACGCTGGTGGACCCGCAACTGGATGGACTACGAAAATATTAAAAACAACCAAAGCAGCATTGATGAACTAAGACAGGCCATGGAAGATGCCGTACACCGCCAGCTAATGAGCGATGTACCATACGGAGTATTACTTTCGGGGGGACTCGACTCGTCTATCACCTCAGCACTGGCGAAAAAATTTTCGGCCAAACGCATTGAAGAAGGCGACCAGAAGGATGCCTGGTGGCCACAGCTGCACTCGTTTGTAATTGGCCTCGAGGGTTCGCCCGACCTCGAAGCTGCCCGCGAGGTTGCCAAATACATTGGAACAGTACACCACGAAATACACTATACCATACAAGAAGGCCTCGATGCCATTCGCGATGTAATTTACCACATCGAAACCTACGATGTAACAACCGTGAGAGCCTCGACACCCATGTATATGATTGCCCGCGTTATTAAATCGATGGGGATAAAAATGGTACTAACAGGCGAAGGTGCCGACGAAATATTTGGCGGATATTTATACTTCCACAAAGCCCCCAATGCCGAAGAATTTCACAAAGAATCGTTGCGAAAAGTAAGCAAATTAAACCTTTACGACTGTCTGCGGGCCAACAAATCGCTGGCTGCATGGGGAGTTGAAGGACGCGTACCTTTTCTCGACAAAGAATTTATTGATGTAGCCATGCGTATTAATCCCAAAGATAAAATGGCCGGCGAAGGAAAAATGGAAAAATGGATTCTACGCAAAGCATTCGAAAACATTTTACCCGAAAGCATTGCGTGGAGGCAAAAAGAGCAATTTTCCGACGGTGTTGGCTATGGTTGGATTGACACCCTGAAACAAATAGCAAGCGAACAAGTTAGCGACGATATGATGGCTAATGCTGCATTTCGTTTCCCAATTCATACACCGCAATCGAAAGAAGAATATTTGTACCGTCAAATATTCAGCGAGCATTTTCCAAGCGATCAGGCAGCAGCCTGTGTGCCTTCGGTGCCATCGATTGCCTGTAGCACAGCCGAAGCCCTGGCCTGGGACGAATCGTTCAGAAACAATGCCGACCCATCGGGGCGTGCCGTTACGAAAGTACACTCGAAAGGCACCATTTTTAAGCGATAGAACTTTGCAAACCCATATTTTTTAAGTGTTTCTTCAATAAAAAACCGGGACAGTCATTCGACAGCCCGGTTTTTACATTACAACACCATCTGTTTTATTTTTTATCGCTGTATTCAGCTTCTTTGCTATCATAGTAATTTTTCAGCACATAAAATGCCTTTTTCTTTGCACCGCTTTCCGAAACGAGACCTTTACGATTCCAGCCGTCCTGTACATTGGGCAGCTGCCGTAAAGGGGTTAGAAAATCGACCAATATCCATGGTGTCATTCCTGATAAGCCCGGCACCCTATCAAACATATCAATGCTTTCGCGGTACAGAAACTCCTGGTATTCTTCGCTCCAACGGGTTAACGAGTCAGCATGAAAACCCTCGATAGCCCCTCCACCGAACTCACTAACGATTACGGGTTTTTCGTAAGCAATATTGAAGGTTTTTTCGCGGCATTCGAGCGGACCGCCACCATACCATCCCAGGTATTCATTAAAACTAATAATATCCAATTCCTTCATAATCGGATCGCTCACAACGTATTCAGTTGCAGGATGTCCGTCAACCGCCAAATCTTTTTTACATGCAGCGGTTAACAGGCGCGTATCATCGAGCGAACGCACATGCTTAGCCACGGCCGTTAAAAACTCGTTACGTGCCTTGTTGGGACTTGTTTCGTTTGCAATTGACCAAATAATGGATGAAGCCCGGTTTTTATCGCGCCTGATAATCTCGCTAAACTGACGTTTGGCATTTTCAAGCACCTCAGGGTTATTCCAGTTAATTCCCCAGTAAAGCGGAAGTTCTTCCCATAGCAAAATTCCCATCTCATCGGCCAGGCGAACAATGTTTTCCTGGTGTGGATAATGCGCCAATCGGGCAAAATTACACCCAAGCTCTTTAGCCCATCCCAATACCAGCCTGGCATCGTCGATGCTGTGAGCTCGATCGGCACGTATAGAATTTTCGTCGTGAATGGAAATACCCCGTAAAAAGACAGGCTTTCCGTTCAGCAGAATTTCCCTACCTCGGGTTTCGACAACCCGAAAACCAATCCGGTCTGAAATATCATCGTCGCCGGCAGCAATCTTAACCTCGTAAAGTTTCGGATTTTCGGGCGACCATAATTCCATTTTCGAAGTTTCGAGCGTAAATTCACCAGCACCAGTCTCGTCCAGGTTCACTTCGGAACGAAGCCCCAGCCCAGGTATCGAAACGATTGCATTTGACGGAAACTGATCACCAGCCAGCTTTATGCTACCCTTTATCTGTTTTCTTTTTTTATGTAAGGATTCTTTTTCGAGATAGAGGAAATAATCGTCGATATAAGTTTGAGGCACCTCAACCAGGTAAACATCGCGGGTAATGCCACCGTGATTGTACCAGTCGGTTACTTTCGACGGTATATAATCGTTTTCGCGACGGTTGCTAACTCCCAAAATCACATAATTACCGCTTTCTTTTATCAAATTGCTTACTTCGAAACTAAATGGAGTAAAGCCCCCTTCGTGCCGTCCTAACTGCTTACCGTTAAAAGTATAAGTGCACATGTAATTGGCGGCTCCAACATAAATAAAAACCCTTGAATTTTCGAACCTGGGCTTGAAATCGAACGTTTTTCGATACCAAATACTCCCCTCGTACCGATGCAGTTCTTCCAACTGCGAATTCCACGAACCCGGAATCCACAAACTTTGTGCATAATCGAAACTGTATTCCACCCTGTCTGATTTATCCCGGGGACTTGCATTTTGATAAAGCGGACTAAAGCCAATCTGGCCTGTTTCGTACTGATCGAGTACATATTTCCACTTTCCATTTAAACTTTGAGTACTACGGTTTTGCACATTCGTAATAAACTGTTCTTGCGCCACAGAGGTTAAGAAAAAAAATACTGCCATGAAAGTAAACCCGGCAGTTTTAATAAGCGCTGTGGGTAACGTTCTATTTTCGCTCATAGCATTTACAAGTATGGTTTTGTATTGCGTTTTGAAGCGCGAACACATCAAAGCACGACACCATTTACAAAATACAACACCCTTACAACCAACACTTTTCACAAAACACACAATTTCTTTTGTTCGCATAATATTTTTTTCAGATTCCATTTTTTCTATTATTCTGCAATGTAAACTCCATTGTTTTAAAACAATATTCTAAATGTAGAAGACACCTCAATTCGATTTAGTTCTTCGTTGAATTAACCCAAAAAGTTGTGATTTCGATTCAACTTTTTCTACATTTTCAAACAATGTTGTCCGGTTAAGCAGAAACTATTTGTACAGATTTTCTATGGAAGCTCCACTTCGTTTTGGCTTCGCTTTGCTCGCAATCACTACATTATATGTTTGTTCGCAATGTGGGAGGGGGTTGAATGCCTTTAAAACCGCATCATTGCGAGCTTTGCGAAGTAATCTAAAATTTTAACCGGACAACAATGATTTTCAAAGATAACTTTTTTCAAAATCTATTGTCTCAAAACTTTCATCTAACTCGCGAGCTTTGGATATCTTAATATGTCACAGCATTGATGGGGTAAAAATTTAACGAACAATTATCAATATTTATGGATAAAAATTCAGCTGAGTAAAAGGTATTTCGATATACTTATTATCGACCGGAAGTTTTAAGGTATAAATGGCAGCTTTTTCAAACCGTGGAAATATCACTTTACCTTCAATTTTGAAACCCGGCTCAAGTGTTGTTTTTCGCATGGTTGAAAGCTCCCAAAACTCGCGTCTTCTGTCCGTTTCTGTAACATAGCTTTCCGGATTATTATCAACAGATTCGATAATCAATGGAGCTGCAATTAACAAATCGGGGTCGGCATAGCGATGATTCGAATAATGCACATCATCGTCGTTGTCTGAACTTACAGCAACAACGGCTGCTGTTGCCAGTAAAGCCCCTGTTGCAACGGCTGCTCCAACAGCCAGGTTCTTAGCATCGGCCTCACTTTGCGACACTTCCTTGTCGATATTTAAAAGCATGGTCTCAGGATCGAGCGCGCGAATAATAGTGGGCGGCACAGAATCGTAGTTTTGCTCTTCGAAGGTAAAATAAGCCGGATCGGCCAGGTAGCTCATGTTTGAAAGATTAACAACTGCAATATTGAAAATTGTATAATCACGGGTTGCTTTTTCGAAGGCCGCTTCAACCACAATACCGTTTAGAGTATCAGAAGTATAAGCTTGTCCGTAATTCCATTTTACATCCTGCGATAACGGATTCATACGAATTACAGCTTGTGGAGTAGCACACGAAACAACAAGAATGGAAATAACAGCTGCAAATGCAGCACGAACGGAGTTGGTAAAATGTGTTTTCATACGATAATTGTTTATTTTTTAAGGTCGTATGGAACTCGCATGAAGAAAATTATCATCAACTTGGATGTGAATATTTTACATGCTCGTTTCATAAATAGGGAATTAAATTTATAACAAAAATGATTTCTGTTTAACAAAATTAATGCCACAAAAACAAGGAAAGCTCTATTACTTTAGGCTATCTCTGTCGGGAAGAAACCAAATCGTTCTCGTAAAACGGGTTGAAAACCCGTTGTCCATTTAGCAAACCAAACATCTTCAACACTTTTGAAAAAAGTCCCTTTTCGAAGGGGTGAAAACCATATATTATCGTTTTACCAGCAACACTACATTTTCTACATGATGGGTATGCGGAAACATATCGACCGGCTGTACTTTTTCAACTCTGTACTGAGCATCGAGTAACTCAAGGTCGCGGGCTTGTGTGGCCGGATTGCAACTTACATACACAATGCGCCCGGGTGCTGTATTAATAATGGTTTCAACAACACTGGCATCCATTCCGGCACGCGGGGGATCGGTAATTATAACATCGGGGCGGCCATGCTCGCTGATAAAATCGTTGGTAAGTACGTTTTTCATATCGCCGGCAAAAAAACAGGTATTTTCGATGTGGTTTATGGCCGAATTCTCTTTGGCATCGTCAATGGCCTCCGGAACATATTCAACCCCCACCACCTTGCCGGCCGAACGAGCCACAAAATTGGCAATTGTACCAGTTCCGGTATATAAATCGTACACCACCTCGGTGCCCGACAATGCAGCAAAATCGCGTGCCACTTTGTAAAGCGCATAGGCCTGTTGCGAGTTGGTTTGGTAAAACGATTTTGGACCTATTTTGAACTTCAGTCCTTCCATTTCTTCAAAAATGAAGTCGTTGCCTTTAAAAACCAGCACCTCCTGGTCTAAAATGGTATCGTTCCCTTTTTGGTTAATTACGTACATAAGCGAAGTAATTTCGGGAAATTTATCGGCCAGCATTTGCAACAAGGCATCTCTCTTGTCTTTTGCGTCGGTAAAAAAAGATACAATTACCATTAGTTCGCCGGTGCTCGAAGTACGAATTATTACATTACGCAGAAACCCGGTTTGCTCTTTAATATCAAAGAATTCGAAATCATTTTCGAGGGCATATTCGCGCAAAGCATTTCGGATTTTATTCGAAGGTTCGTCCTGTAGCCAGCACTTTTCAATATTGACCACTTTATCAAAAGCACCGGGCACATGAAAGCCCAGGGCATCGTTATCGTTAATTTCGTCGCGTGTATCAATTTCGTCCTGGGTAAGCCAGCGCTTGTTCGAAAATGTAAATTCAAGTTTATTCCGATAAAATGTAGTCTTAGCCGAGCCCATAATAGGCGAAATTTCGGGCAATTCAACCTTACCAATCCGTTGCAATTGGTCGGCTACCTGTTTTTGCTTGTAAAAAAGCTGTTTTTCGTAAGGAAGATATTGCCATTTGCAACCGCCACAAATACCAAAATGACTGCAAAAAGCCTCTACCCTGTCGCTGGAATATTGCTTGTATTGCACAACGCGGCCTTCGCGAAAACGTTTTCTTTTGCGGGTTACCTGCACATCGACCACATCGCCCGGAATGGCATGAGGCACAAACACCACCACATCGTCAACACGCCCTATGGCTTTTCCCTCGGCACCAATATCGGTAATTACAACATTTTCGTACAATGGCTTTTTCTTGCGGCTTCGTCCCATAATCGTTTTCCTTTTCACCTATAGATAAACAACACAAATAAATTCACTATTTTGTGTGGCAAAAATAGAAATATTAACTTGAACTCTATTACTAACACTTGCAATTATGGAACAATTCAATGCCGGCGATTTTTTTCATCTCAAACCGGCGATGCGCTATTTTGGCGGCGAAGCTTTTACCCACTTCATGATGCACCTTATGCGCCTGCGAAAAGTGAATAAACTCTACACCGAACTATCGAAAGAACACGGGCTGGATTTTATCGATAAACTAATCGAAAGTCTGGAGTTAAAATACAGTTTTGACGAAGCCCAGCTGGCAAAAATACCGGCCACCGGCTCATTTATCGTTGTTTCGAACCACCCGTACGGCGGGCTTGATGGAATTTTACTTATAAAGATTATCACACAAGTTCGTCCCGATTTTAAAATTTTAGCCAACCCCTTCCTGCAAAAAATCGAGCCCCTGCAACCCTTTTTGCTCATAAGCCATTCATTTCATAATGAACCGAACGAAACCGACGAGCACGAGTACGCCAGCACACACCTCGATGCCGGATTTGCGCTGGGTATTTTCCCTGCAGGCGAAGCATCGGGATACGACCATTACTATAATGTATCGGACAAAGAGTGGCAACCATCGCTTATACGTTTAATACAAAAAGCCGAAGTTCCGGTTGTACCGGTATATTTCAGTGGCAGCAACTCACGCATTTTTCATTTGCTGGGCATGATAAATCCGAAGCTGAAAATGGCGAAACTGCCTTCTGAATTGTTTCATAAAAAGAGAAAAGAAGTAAGCATTCGTATCGGTTCATTAATACGTAAAAAGGAAATTGAAGCATTTACAGATATTCACCAGCTGGGGCGATACCTGCGTGCAAGAACCTATGTTCTTGGAGCTTACAAAAATCTTGAAGTTCGAAAATTCTTCAAAATAAAACCGTTTAAACGAAAAGAAACCATCGAAGATATTGTTGAGCAAACCTCAAAAGAGCTTTTGCTAAAGGAACTCGAAAGTTTGCAGGAAAACCACAAACTCTTTTCGGTTAAAAACTACAGCGTTTATTGTGCTCCGGCGAAAATCATTCCCCATTTTTTGAATGAAATTGGCCGCCTGCGCGAGATTACATTCCGCGAAGTAGGCGAAGGCACCAACCGCTCCATCGATATCGACGAATACGACCTGTACTATTACCAAATGTTTATATGGGATGACGATGAAAACTGCATAGTTGGCGCTTACCGCATGGGAACCGGGCACGATATATTGGAACAATTTGGTCTGCATGGCTTTTACATCAGCAGTCTTTTCCGAATAAAAAGTGCCATGAAACCCGTTCTTGACCAATCGCTCGAACTAGGCCGTTCGTTTGTAGTGCCCGAATACCAACGCAAGCCCCTCCCCCTATTTCTTCTATGGAAAGGAATTTTGTATTTCTTACTCAAAAACCCTCAATACCGCTATCTGCTTGGGCCGGTAAGTATCAGCAACAACTATTCAACCATTTCGAAAGACAGCATTATCCGTTTTATTACCGATAACTATTTCAACCGAGCAATGGGCAAACACATCAAACCCCTTAAAAGCTACCGTTTTGTAAGCGAGAACGATGACATTAACCTGTTGCTTGAAAATGCAGGGAGCGATTTGAATAAGTTCGACAAAATTATTGGCGACATCGACAAAGTAAATAACGGCATACCGGTTTTGCTAAAAAAATACTTAAGCCTGAATGCCAAAATTCTGGCTTTCAATGTTGACCCCAACTTCAACAATTGCCTCGATGGTTTAATCATTCTCGACATATACGATGTGCCACAAAATGTAATCGAATCGCTGTCGAAAGAAGTAAACGACGGCTCTATTTTAGAACGATTCTATTCGAGCCGCGAACTGAATAAACCGAAATAAAATGGTATATTTAGGATTGTTTAAATCAAAAAATTAAAAATATGGCTGAACCAAAAATTGCAGACAAAAAACCGGCAGCAGTAAATCTTAAACCCGGTAAATATTTCTGGTGTGCTTGCGGGCAAAGTAAAAATCAACCTTTTTGCGATGGCTCACATGCCGGCACCGAGTTTACTCCGCTACCCTTCGAGGTAAACGAAGAAAAAACTTACTACCTGTGCCAGTGCAAACACAGCAACAACAAGCCCTATTGCGACGGCACACACAACAAATTGTAACAACTTGTGTTGAGCGACACGACGTAAAGCCACGAATGTACTTAACTGAAAATAAATGTCTATATGTTTAGGCTTTATTTTTGTACATTCGTGGCTTTTCAATTAGCAATATATTTCTACTTTTGCACACTTAAACTAATAAACCACCAGTGCCTCTTATTATTTTGATACATATTGCAAACCTCATTCAGGGCTTTATAACTCAGCCTGCTTCATTCTACACCAATATACCGCTAACAATAAGCGGATTAAATCAATGCAATCAAACAACAGATAACATAAGCACACAGCGGCTACTATATGACCAGTGTGTTATTAATCAACATATTTTTATTAATCATAATCGTATAATTCTATGAAAAAAATTGTATTTAGCATTTTATTGCTTTGTTTTTCAATGCTTTCTTTTGGTCAACTCGAAGAGAAAATGAAAGCCGAAGGTGTTGTTGAAGGAGTCATCATTAAAAAAGGAAAAGAAATTAAAGGGTTTATCAAGAAAGAAGGCACAGCATGGGCCAATGATAAAACGTTTCCTGCTCCATGGGAATTTCAGGATGAAATAAGATTTATTTCTGAAGATGATTTCATAAAACTAAAAAAAATCAAAAGGAAACACTTTAGCAAATACGGTCCCAAAGATTGTGACGGATACATCTACGATGGCCAATTGTACGAATCGGTTAAATATTCTGATATGTCGGCTGTTGGTTTAAATATGCTTCCTGTAAGAATGTTTATGCACAAAGCGCTGGAGGATAAAATATCGCTTTTCTACTATTTCGATACTCCACCACCAGTTGTATCTGGGCCTGATGGTTTTGAACCTTACTACATCGAATGTGGAAAATCGCAACTTGTGTATAAAATTGGGGAAGATGGCAAATTAAAAATGGCTGGCAATATGAATGTTGAGAAAGAACTGGCTGATTGCCCAATGGTTGTTGAAAAATTCAAAAACAATGAATACAAAACAATAGGTGATGAGGATAATAATTCAAAACTAAACAAACTTGTCAACAAAGCGATATTTAGAGCAAACGCCGTATTTATGGCCATTGAAGATTACAATAAAAATTGCAAATAAATAGTACTTTAGATTTCAGACATGAGACATGAGACATGAGACATGAGATTTTATTTATAACGAGCTTAATGTCAGCAATTTAGCAAGTTAAAAATAGCAAGATACAAACAACTCATTGTCAGCATTTTAAAAAATAGCAACGAACTATTGCAAATAACGCATTAAAAAATTGCCCCTCCTCATAAAACATGTGGAGGGGCAATTTTTTCGTCCTAATAAAGAGACTTATTATGCAAAGCATAAAGCTTCTTTCCGTTATTCTTCCTCCAGTTTCGATTCAAATTTTTTTAATGCAAGCCGTATCAGCACATAGCTTATAATAATTAAAGCCGGCCAGCTAAGCAATCCAATTATTCCTGATAAAATCATAATCTTGTGGTTTTAATATTTATGTCCGCCTTCGTTCATTTCGTTTTCGTCAATTTTCTTCTTATTAATAGCCTTCCATGCAACCCAAATATAAGCCGCAACAAAAGGCACCATAATCGACACTATAGCCATAACCCCTAAGGTAAATTCGCTCGACGAGCTGTTACGAATAGTTAACGACGATTGCAGGTCGAAAGCCGAGGGGTAATAACAGGTGTTGTTGTAACCGGCAATTAAAAACAAAACAAAAACCGTTACAACAGTACCCGCACCGGAATACCAAATGCCTTTCCCGGGTTTAAAAAACAAGTCGGAAAAAATTCCCCACAACACCAACAACACCCCAAGCATAAACAAAACAAACAGAAGTGGCATCTGCAATAGGTTGTTCATGTATTTATACTTTTCGGTGAACACTTCCATGGTCGAAGGGTCAAAAGCATATCCTTCTTTTAAAAACAGTGCGCCAATAAAAAACAGAAAGAACGCTAAAAACGGGATGGCATTCACCCACATCTGCATGCGCACACGCAAGGCAATTTCATTATCGTCGATAGAGTTGTTGAAGTATTGCAGCGCAAGTACTCGCGTTAAAAAGAACACCGACAAACCAAGTGAGATGTTATGAATGTTCAGCACGGCTTCGAGCCCACGAGCTCCGGTTTCCCAATTCACCTGGTTGTAATCGTTCAGCGAAAATTGAGCTCCGTTAAAAAAAGTACCAACAGCCGTACCTATCAGAATAGTTCCCATCAAACCATTGATTATCAGAAATACTTCGTAGGTTTTTGCGCCCAGAAAATTAGAAGGTTTCGAACGAAATTCGTACGATACAGCCTGCAAAATAAATGAAAACAAAATAAGCATCCACACCCAGTAGGCACCACCAAAACTAGTCGCATAAAACAATGGAAATGAAGCAAAGAAAGCCCCACCAAAGGTTACCAATGTGGTAAAGGTAAATTCCCACTTACGCCCCAGGCTGTTAACCAACATGGTACGTTGCATTTCGGTTTTCCCTATTGTAAAAAGCAGCGATTGTCCGCCCTGAACAAACATTAAAAATACCAACAAAGCGCCCAGCAACGAGATTATTGCCCACCAGTATTCCTGTAATAATGAATATGAAATAGCAGCTATCATTTTTGGCCTCCTTTCTCTTCGTGTTTTGGTCCAATTTTTATTTGCTTCAGCATAATTTTAATCTCGGCAATCAGCAAGGTGGTAAAAATAATGGCAAACAAGGTGAAGGTAATTTTCACCGACGATGCGTTGATGTTGGATACCGCCGTTGTAGTAGGCATCAAATCCTGTATAACCCAGGGCTGACGGCCAAATTCGGCGACCAGCCAGCCAAGCTCGGAGGCGAGATAAGCCAAGGGAATAGAGAGTAAGCCCAGCCACAAAAACCAGCGTTGCTTTTGCAATGTTCCCTTATACAAAAACCACAATGCCAGCAAAAACACCACTACAAACCACATTCCCAGCATTACCATAATATGAAAACTATAAAAAGTAACGGCAATATTGGGAATCAAAAAGTTGGTGTCGTTTATATGGCCATAACCGAGGTATTTGAAATATTGCTCCTGAAAATCTTCACTAATAAGCAATTCATTTAACTCTTCTGCTCGCTGCGTGTTGCCATTTTTTCGTGCTTCCTTGTAAATAGTCAGCTTTTCGATGGCCACTTTTCCACGTTCAATTTTCTCGTGAGCCGACATAATGCCGCGTTCTTCATTTCCGTGTATCAAGTCGTTGATACCCGGCACATAAGCATTAAAATCGGCAAACGAAAGAAACGAGAGTGCTTTGGGAATTTCAACTTTAAATTTGATATCCTTCATGTTGTCGTGTTCGGGATATTGGTCTGAATCGGCAACAAGCCCAAACAAAATAAGCCCTGCTCCTTCTTTCCCCTCGTTAAGCCCCTCCATAGCAGCTAGTTTCATAGGCTGTACCTTTGCCACCTGCTTGGCCGAACCATCGCCGGTAATGATTAAAGCAGCCGACGATACCAGGCCAAAAATGGCAGCCACCAGGATGCTTTTTCGCGCCATTACAATGTGCCTCTTCTTTAATAAAAACCAGGCTGAAACACCAACCACAAAAATGGCCGATAAAACAAAGCCCGACGTAATGGTATGCAGAAACTTATTGATAGCCACCGGCGAAAAAAGCACATCCCAAAAGCTGGTCATTTCGTTTCGGGCTGTTTCGGGATTAAACGTTGTTCCTACCGGGTATTGCATCCAGGCGTTGGCAACCAAAATCCACAAAGCCGAAAGGTTGGCTCCAATTGCCACAAGCCACGACGAAAGCAGGTGAAACTTTTTCCCCACTTTGTTCCAGCCAAAAAACATTACGGCTATAAAAGTCGATTCGAGGAAAAAAGCCATGATACCCTCAATAGCCAGCGGAGCTCCAAATATATCGCCTACAAACCACGAGTAATTCGACCAGTTGGTACCAAACTCAAACTCCAGGATAATTCCGGTTGAAACGCCTATGGCGAAGTTAATACCAAACAAAGTCATCCAGAACTTTGTCATAGTTTTCCACTCGGGCTTACCGGTACGCACCCAAATGGTTTCCATCATGGCAATCATAAAGGTTGTTCCCAGCGTTAAGGGCACAAACAACCAGTGATACATTGCCGTAAGGGCAAACTGAGCTCTCGACCAGTTCACCAATGACAGGTCAATCGATTCAAACATAGTTTTCGGTTATTTAGTATTTGTAATATTATCTAAAATGTGCATACCAACTTCTTCATCGGTTTCGTATTTATCTTCTATCGTGTCTGAGAAAAAGAAAAACTTCATGATAAAGAAAAACAAAAACAGCTTTAAGAAAATCAGCAACCACAACTGTTTGCCCCAGGTCATTGATTTAAAGCCATCGACATAAAAATTTAAAACCTTCTTAAAAGTGTTCATCTGTCGTTCGGATTTTATGCTGTACAAAATACAAAAGATGCTTGACAAAGCCATCGGAAAA
>JAFGGY010000194.1 GCA_016930365.1 Prolixibacteraceae bacterium
CTTTGAGAGGGTGTGACTTTGAGATGATGAGATTTTGAGATGATGAGAGGGTGAGAGGGTGAGAAGATGTGCTCACAGTCTCAGTGCTCACAGTCTCAGGGCTCAGTCTCAGGGCTCACAGTCTCAGTGCTCACAGTCCCAGTGCTCACAGTCCCAGTGCTCAGTGCTCAATGCTCAGTATCAATGCTCAGTATCAATAATACAAAACAGAACAACCGATTAAAAAGCGATAAATGGAAAACAAATTCAAACGAAAAACACAAAATTCAAGTAAAACATCAACAACCGACAGCTATAATTTCACCCTTACGGCCAATAAAATTGAACGCTACCTTCAAAAACCAGCCGAACATTTTAGTGCCGATGATATTATCGATTACGTGTTCGAAAAGGACATCGAAATGATTAATTTCAAATATATTTCGGCCGACGAAAAATTAAAAACCATCAATTTTGTAATAAGCGGACGAACCGAGCTACAAAACCTGCTTAAATATGGTGAGCGAGTTAATGGCAGTTCGGTCTTTCCGTACAACGGCGACCGTCATCCCGATTTGTACATCACCCCCGATTTCAGTACCGCATTTGTGAACCCATTCTCTAAAATTCCAACCCTCGACATTATCTGCTCATTCTACACCTGGGAAGGAGAAAAACTGGATTCGGCGCCCGAAAATATTCTAAAGAAAGCCATTGATTTTTTCCAGGAAAAAAGCGGTTACGAAGTAAAAATGTTCAGCGAACTGGAGTATTACATCATCAGCCAGGCCGAAGAAGATTACATCAGCGACGAAGCCAACTACCAAAGTTCCGAGCCTTTTACCAAATTTGAACAGCTGCGAGCCGAAGCCATTAAAGCCATTGCACAATGTGGCGGCAAAGTTCGATATGGACACGCCGAGCACGGAGCTTTTCAATATAAAAACAAACACTACGAGCAGCACGAAATTGAATTTTTACCCGCCAAACCGGTTGAAGCCATCCGTCAAATTATAGTGGCCAAATGGATTATCCGCATGCTGGGTCGGAAATACGGAGTAAGCATTTCGTTTTCGCCAAAAGTAGCCCTCGATAAACCGGGGAACGGACTTCATACACATTTCATACTCGAAAAAGATGGCATTAACATACTTGGCGAAGGCAGCGAATACCGAAAATCGTCGCTAAAAATGATTTCGGGCATTTTGCAACACGCCAAAGCACTTACAGCCTTTGGCAACACCATTCCGGCTTCGTATCTGAGGCTTGCACACTCACAGGTTTCGCCTCACTATATATGTTGGGGGCCATCGAACCGTTCGGCTCTGATTCGAATTCCGAAGATTAACATGAAAGCTCAAAACCAGCGAAAAAACAGCACCGGTATTTTCAGCTACGACCCACTTTACATTTACAATCAAACGATGGAATACCGGGGCACCGACGCTTCGGCTTATATGCACTTTTTTGTGGCAGCAATTCTTATTGCCGGAATCGACGGCATGAACAACGATGAATACCTGAAAGAAATTAAAAAGAACCTGGTTACCAGCAACCTATACTTACAGGAAGACAACCCGACGAAAGATAAACTCGAAAAATTGCCCGAAACTTGCTTCGAAGCAGCCGCATATCTGTTAAAAGAAAAGAATTTGTTTACCAAAAAGTACCCCATCTTTCCCGAAAGAGTTATCGCGTATATAGTCGATAAACTCACCTTGTTCGAAGGGCAATGGAATGCCAAAGAAACCATTGAAAGTGGCGATGAGGAAGAAATAAACCGGATGATTGATTATTTTATGCACTACCGCTAAGTTTTATTTTAACTACTTTTGACCCATGCAAAATAAATGCCCACTTTATACCGGATTAACGCTTCTTGCCATCGGTATTATTTTAAAATCGACCACATCGTATTCTGCGGCTGCACTGCTTGTTATGCTTGCAGGAGTAGCTTTCAAAATATACTACATAACGGCAAAAGTTATTCGAAAAGAATACAAACCCGGATACGAACTTTTGGTATTAATATCGGGGCTGGCTATTTTTCTTACAGGCCTACTCTTAACCAAACACGGTTTGCTGCATACTGCTGCATCAATAACTTTTAAAATAACCGGAATATCGCTAAAAGCTGCATTTGTATTGCTGTTTATGCTAAAAACACGGGGCACAAATCCGGCAAAAAAGCCGGCCATGGCAAACAAATAAAAACATTAATACCATATTTAAACGGACTACCTTTCTCCAAAGGGTAAAAACTGCAAACATCTTTAAAAACTGTACTCTTCTTAGTTGCGATAGCTCCAACGGAGCGAAAAGCAAAAGCACCGGGCTAATGAGCACCAATGCAATTGGGTACGAATAGGACTCGATGTAAACAAACAACCATCACCCTTGGCCAATCGGTGTTGTTGATACATGCGCCATGGTAGCCATGGCCGGGACAAATTTCCCATTCGACCATTCAGTTCTACTCTAAAAATTGGTTATTGATTGTTCGAAACATTTTAATACACGCTGACAAAACCCCACCTTTAGGGGGTCGGGGGGTTATTCCATAAAAAAAATTGCAATCCAAACACATGTTTTTGCTTGTGCATTCGCAACATATAAAACCAACGATTTTGAGGGCTACAAAATACTTACTTAAAAAAACCACCAATTTTGCAGGGCAATTTAACCCGTTTGCAGATTTTATTTGCAAGGATGTACTTGTTTGAGAATCTTTGCTTCAAATCAAACAAATCATCCTGAATAAAATTGAAGTATATACAAAACCTCCATCATCATCCATTATTCTGAACAATTTCGGGAAGGTTGATTACTGCGATTCGTACAAGGTTCACTTGACCAAAAATATTTTGGTTGATGTACTGGCCAAAGAAATGTTTGGTACAAAAAACTGGACCGATAAACTGCTCGACTTACGCAATTTCGTGGTGCGCATTTTTGGGTTGAAAACATCCGGTTCGCATCAGGCTCAATCTGAAATACCCTATTCGGAAGGCAGTAAAATGGGAGTTTTTACCGTTGAATGCCGCAACGAACACGAAATTGTGATGGCCGAAAACGATAAACACCTCAATTTTAAAACATCGGTGCTCACCATCGATAATGAAACCGGAATCAACTTGTACTTTACAACCATCGTGCATTTCAACAACATTGGCGGACGGCTGTATTTTATCCCGGTAAAACCTTTTCATCGCATAATTATAAAATCATCAATAAAACGAATCATCAATAAATTGAAATCATCATGAACAAACAACTTGTTTTTTTATCGCGTGTTGCAGGCTATGCAACTTTAGTTTTAGGTAGTATTCATTTGGCTTACTCGCTACTGTTAATTGGTCAAACTACTCAAATGGATGCATCTTTACGGGGCACGTTTTTATACATGTTTATCGCAACCGGTTTGGCCTGTGTGCTGGCCGGACTTATAATGATTTTTTCGATTTCGGCTAAAAGTCGTACAAATAAGGCTTCGAAGCTCTTTTTCATTTTTTCGGCTATCTTTATCTTTTTGTTGGGCATGGGTGCACCCATTGCCATGAGCGATAATCCCTTTGGATACATTATGTTGCTGCTGGGTGTTTATGCAGTGGCAATTGCTGTTTTGCCCCCTAAAAAAGTATAATTACAGGAACAAATAATTACAAATGAACAAGCTGATTATTATCATATTGCATTTGTTTTACTGGCTGGTTTTTTTGCTGTTCTCGTCAATGGTTAGTTTTAGGCTAATCGAAGGTTTTACTTACCTGGCACAAAACCTGGCATCGTTTGCCTATAACCTTTTGTGGGCAATGATACAGTTTTACCTGTTCTATTTTTTTGTGTATCGCTATATCGAAAAGCAGAAATACATACGCTACTTTGTTGTATCGGTGGCCGAAACTATTGCTTTATCAACAATAATGTATGTCCTCTACACTTTACTTTTCAATCAGCAGTTTAACCTAATGCTTGCTTTGCCAACCATGGCCGGCACGTTCATTATTGGGCATACCGGAAGCCTGCTAAAAGGCTTTGTGGCTTGGTTTTGCGATATCCAGCTAAAACGCGAAGCAGAAAAGCTGTTGTTGCAAACCAAGCTCGATGCCCTGCATGCGCAGCTTAACCCGCATTTTTTGTTCAACACCCTCAACAATATCGATTCGCTGATTGCCAGCAAACCCGAAAAAGCTTCCGAGGCCCTGCTCACCCTTTCAAACATTATGCGCTACATGTTGTACGAAGCCCGCAGCGAACGCGTTAAACTGTCCGACGAGATTCAGCACTACAAAAACATTATCGAGCTGCAAATGTTGAGGCTCAACGAGCCCTCGAAAGTGCAGTTCAATACTGAGCTCAACAAACCTGAAGTGGAAATTGCCCCGCTGCTTTTTTTGCCTTTTATCGAAAATGCTTTCAATTATGCCCTGTTCGATGGCGAGGGCACAGCCATTGATATTGCCATTAAAACCACCAACAACACCGTGGTTTTTGAATGCAAAAACCGGATAAACCCGACTAAAGTAAAAGCAAGAAGCAATGCTGCGGGCATAGGTTTGGGCAACCTTAAAAAAAGGCTTGGATTAACATACCCATCACGCCACAAACTCCAAATCACAAACGATAATTTGTACTTTTCGGCACAATTAAGCATTCAATTATGAGTAAGTTTACCTGCATAGCCATTGACGATGAACCCCTGGCACTTGCCAAAGTGGTTTCGTTTATTGAAAAAAGCCCTTTGCTTGAGCTTGTAAAATCATTTTCGGATGCCCGGCTTGGCGCCGAATACATGCTGCAAAACAAAGTCGATATACTTTTTCTCGATATCGAAATGGAAGCACTAAGCGGTATTGAATTGCTTGTTGCGCTGCCGGCTAAACCCCAGGTGATTTTATGCACAGCCTACAGCCAATACGCGCTTAAAGGCTACGAACTCGATGTGTGCGATTACCTGCTAAAACCTTTTTCGTTTGAGCGTTTTACGCAGGCAGCAAACCGTGCCATTTCGCGCATTAGCAGCCATAAAACAGCCGAACTTTCTTCTGAATTCTTTTTTGTGAAAAGCGATTACCGCCTGGTAAAAATTGCTTATGCCGATGTGCTTTATATTGAGGGAATGCGCGATTACCGTTGCATTTATACCACTACCGGCAAAGTGATAACGCCGTTTACTTTTCAAAAGCTCGAAACCATGTTGCCCCCCAATTCGTTTGCCCGGGTGCACAAATCGTACATGGTAGCCCTCACACAAATCGTGAGCATCGAGAAACTCCGCATCAAAATTGGCACCCACTACATTCCAATTGGTGAAAGCTATCGAGCGCAATTTTTTGAGCAAATTGAAGGATAATACAAAAATATTACATGCACCATGCCTACGGCATTCATTTTTGTTTGTTCATTCGTTCTGCCTATGGTTAAAATCATAGCTTACAATATTTCACCATGCCTGCGGTATTCCATTTTCCAGTTCCGTTAGGAACGATAAAATATTGTAGCGTCGGGTTTTAACCCGATGAAAATAAGAAGAATGACAACGAAAAGAGTTTCATTTAA
>JAFGGY010000022.1 GCA_016930365.1 Prolixibacteraceae bacterium
AAGTTGATGATAATTTTCTTCATGCGAGTTCCATACGACCTTAAAAAATAAACAATTATCGTATGAAACGAGTAAAAATTCTATTTGCAACTTTTTTGTTACTGTTTGCCGTGATATATGTTATGGCCAACGATCCGGACAACGCACGTGTAGGTTTAAATATTGGCAATAAAGCGCCCGAAATAATCGAATCGGGTGTTGATGACACCGAAATAAAGCTCTCCGATGCAAAGGGAAAAATTGTACTAATCGATTTTTGGGCATCGTGGTGTGGCCCTTGCCGAAGAGAGAACCCAAATATTGTTGCAGCCTACCATCGATTCAAAGATCAAGAATTTAAAAATGGAAAGGGCTTTACGGTATTTGGTGTATCGCTCGATCAAAATAAGAGCCGTTGGACAAGCGCCATTGAACAAGATAAACTGGCCTGGCCATACCATGTTAGCGATCTCAAAGGATGGTATGCCGAATATGCACAGGTTTATCGGGTAAATAGAATCCCATCGAGCTTTCTGATTGATGGCAATGGAATTATTATCGCCAAAAATATTCGTGGTCCCATGCTGGTAAAGAAATTAGAAGAACTACTTAAAGCCGAATAATTCAATTAACTCGAACTATTTAATGGGGTTATTAGGGTAGGTAAAAAAAAAGGAATTCGACAATTCGAATTCCTTTTTTTTATGTTCATTAATGAGGGAACGATTATTTTTTCTTCTCCCAAATTTTTTCCATTTCCTCTAATGTTTTTCCTTTGGTTTCGGGAACCATTTTCCAAACAAACAGCAGCGATAATACACTCATTACGCCATAAAAACCGTAAGTAAATGCACCGCTGAATTCCATCATTGCCGGGTAGGTAGATGAAATAAGGTAGTTTGCAGTCCACTGTGCTGCAACGGCTATTGCCACCGCTTTACCGCGAATTTTATTGGGGAATATCTCCGAAATAAGTACCCAACAAATTGGTCCCCAGCTCATCATAAACGATGCGGTGTAAATAATAATGAATACCAGGGTGCTAATACCGATAATTTCGAAATAAGCCAAACCGGCAATGGCAAACATACCTATGGCCATACCGGCCGAACCTACCATCAACAGCGGTTTTCGACCCCATTTGTCAACTGTAAAAATTGCAATAAGTGTGAAAACAACGTTTACCAGTCCCATTATTACCGTTTGCATCATCGATGCATCTTTTTCAGCGCCCATGCTTTCGAAAATGCGAGGTGCATAATAAAGAGCCACATTAATTCCAACAAATTGCTGGAATACCGAAAGTAAAATACCGATAATGATTACTGTTTTTCCAAAAGATAATACTTTGGCCGAAGAGTGATGTTTGAGCGACTCGTTAATTTCGGCCATAATGGATTTTGCACGCTCGGCACCACTAATTTTAGTGAGAACTGCAAGTGCTTCGTCCTTTTTACCGCTAAGCGACAAGTAACGAGGTGTTTCGGGTACTAAAAATAATAATATCCCGAACAATCCGGCGGGAATTGCTTCAGATAAAAACATACGTCGCCAGCCTATGCTGTTAATCCACTCAATAGTTTGTCCATTCGAAATACCCCAGTTTACGAAATAAACTACCAGCATACCAAATATTATGGCAAATTGGTTGAGCGAAACCAATGTTCCCCTGATTTTTGCGGGAGCAATTTCTCCAATGTACATAGGAGTTACCGCCGAAGCTAATCCTACACCAATACCGCCAATTACTCGGTAAAAGTTAAACATTAGCAACAAACCAATTGTAGGGTTGCCTTTTTCGAAAAAGAATACTTCGGGAAAACCTGAACCAAGTGCTGATACGAAAAAAAGTCCTGCAGCCAGCATCAACGATTTTTTACGACCCAATTTCGAGGCCAATATGCCCGAAATAGCTCCACCGATAATACAGCCGATTAGAGCACTCGATGTGGTTATGCCATGAATAAGCGTGCTAAGCCCTAAGCTGTTAATCAGGTATTCCTGTATCGATTTCTCGGCACCCGAAATAACAGCTGTATCGTAACCAAAGAGTAAGCCCCCAATGGTTGCCACAAAGGTGATGACGATTACATAAAGTTTATTGTTTCTCATAAGTATGATTATTTGGTTTTAATGGCTTAAAAAATTAAAAGCCCGGTTCATCATCAAAGTTGAATCGGGACTTTTAATTTACAGGTTATTTAAACTGTATGATTGAACGATTCAATTCGGCATTAAATATACCAATTAATTAGTTGTTCAAACAACTCTTGCTTACCACTAATTTGTTTTGGTTCGCCTACTTTTTTGGCTATGCCGTATAAATCTTCGAGTTTAAGTTTACCCGATGCAAAGGCAGCACCATCGCCATTGTTAAACGATGCGTAACGTTCGTCGCGCATTTTAACATAATCCGAATCGTTCAAAATACGGTCGGCAATAGTTAATGCTCGTGCAAATACGTCCATTCCACCAACGTGAGCAATAAAGATATCGCTAAGGTCGGTCGAGTTACGACGAGTTTTAGCATCGAAGTTGATACCACCGTGTTCGAAACCACCAGCAGGAATAATTTCGAGCATTGCTTGGGTAATTTCGTAAATGTTAGTTGGGAATTCATCAGTATCCCATCCGTTTTGGTAGTCACCTTTGTTGGCATCAATCGAACCCAGTTTACCTGCATCGGCAGCCATGCGCAACTCATGTTCAAATGTGTGGCCTGCTAATGTAGCGTGGTTTACTTCAACGTTGAGTTTGAAATCGTCAATCAAACCTTGTGCATTAAGGAAACCTAATACAGTTTGAACATCAACATCGTACTGATGTTTTGTTGGTTCCATAGGCTTAGGCTCAATAAAGAATGTGCCTTTAAATCCTTGTGTACGGGCATAATCGCGAGCCATACGCAGGAATTGTCCCATGTGGTCGAGTTCGTCTTTAGTTTTAGTATTGAGCAGGCTCATGTAACCTTCGCGTCCTCCCCAAAATACATAACCGGTTCCGTTTAATGCAATAGTAGCATCAATAGCATTTTTTACCTGAACACTGGCATTGGCCACCACACTAAAATCGGGGTTGGTCGATGCACCATTCATATAGCGTGGGTTGCTAAATACGTTGGCTGTACCCCAAAGCAGTTTAACGCCTGAAGCAGCTTGTTTTTCTTTAGCTATTTCAACCATTTTGGCCAAACGCTCTTCAATTTCGAAAACCGATCCGTCGCCGGCTACATCGGTGTCGTGGAAACACCAAAATGGAGCACCTAATTTTGTAATGAACTCAAAAGCAGCATCCATGCGTGCTTTGTTAGCTTCCATTACATCTTTTGGTTCGTCCCAAGGAAAAATTTGAGTTCCTGGGCCAAAAGGATCGCCACCGGTACCGCAGAATGTGTGCCAGTAAGCAACTGCAAAGCGCAAGTGCTCTTTCATGGTTTTTCCTGCTACTACTTTGTTTTCATCGTACCATTTAAATGCCAATGGATTTTTCGAATCTTTACCTTCAAACTGAATCTTATCGATTCCTTTGAAATACTCTTTGTTTCCTATTAATACGCTCATAATTTAAAATATTTGCCCCTTCCTGCCTTCTAAAAGTGAAGGCGAAAGGGAAAGTTTATAAATTTTCAGTAACATTTTTTAGCCCGGTAATTTCCTCCCTTAAGGGGAGGTTAGGTGGGGCCTTTTTTATATAAATCGCTCAAGCAATTGTTTCCAATTTCCGTAAGCTTCTTCGTATTGTGCTTTTTTCGTTGTGTCGGGTTCAATGGTCAGCAGTTTTTTCAAGCTGCCAAATGCTTCTGTAAACGATTTGTAGTATCCCGATCCAACGGCTGCACCACGAGCTGCGCCAACCGATCCATCGGTATTGTACAGCTCAATAGTTGCTCCGCTAATGCCTGCAAGGGTTTCGCGGAAAATAGGGCTGAGGAACATGTTGGCTTTTCCGGCGCGAATCACTTTAGCGTCGATACCAATTTGTTTCATTATTTCCATTCCGTAGTTAAACGAGAATACAATACCTTCCTGCGCAGCACGAAACATGTGTGCTTGCGAGTGGCTGTTAAAACTGATACCGCTTATTTGCGAGCCGATATTTTTATTGCGTAATACACGTTCGGCACCATTTCCAAAGGGAAGAATGCTTACACCTTCGGCGCCAATGGGTACTTTCGCGGCCAGTTCGTTCATTTGCACATAATCGTAAGCTTGGTTGCCTACGTTTTTGTTCATCCACGAGTTTAAAATCCCGGTTCCGTTAATGCACAGCAGTACGCCCAAGCGGTTTTGTTGGTCGCTGTGGTTTACGTGAGCAAAAGTATTCACACGCGAAAATTCGTCGTATTTAATTTCGTCGCTTACTCCATACACAACGCCCGATGTTCCGGCAGTAGTCGCTACTTCGCCCGGATTCAGTACATTGAGCGAAAGAGCATTGTTAGGCTGGTCGCCACCGCGATAGCTTATTTTAGTACCCGCAGCCAGTCCAAGTTCTTGCGCAATTGCCTGTGTTACCTGGCCTTGGTCTGAAAAAGTAGGACGAATTTCGGGAATCACATCTTCGCTAAATCCGTAATGTTCCATAACCATTTTCGAAAGAGCGTTGTTTTGAAAATCCCAAAACATACCTTCCGAAAGCCCCGAAACAGTTGTTGTTGCTTGCCCGGTAAGTTTCATGGCAATGTAATCGCCCGGGAGCATTATTTTATCAATTTTCGCAAAAACTTCGGGTTCGTTGTCTTTTACCCATTTGAGTTTCGATGCGGTAAAGTTCCCCGGCGAGTTAAGCAAACTGCTTAAGCAGCGTTGCCCTCCGAGGCTGTCGAAAGCCTTATCGCCAATTTCGGCTGCACGGCTGTCGCACCATATTATTGATGGGCGCAGTACGTTTTTGTCTTTGTCAACTACCACCAGTCCATGCATTTGGTACGAAATGCCAATGGCTTCGATGTTTTTGGGGTCAACCCCCGATGTTGCCAAAACCGATTTGTTGGCCAGTTTTAAGTTCTCCCACCACAGGTCGGGATGTTGTTCGGCCCATCCGGCCTTGTTGGCTGTGATTTTCATTTCCTGCTTCGGAAAAAAATCTGAAGCAACACATTCTCCGGTTTCTCCGTTTATCAGCGAAGCTTTTACTGAAGAGCTTCCTACATCGTATCCTAAAAAGTACATATTCATTTAATTTTAAAAAGATTTTCTAAGTATGAGTTTAGTTGGCACAACCTGTTTAATTTCGCCTGGGTTAAGCACATAATGAGCAGCTAACCTGCCCATTTCGTAGAAATCGGTCGATAAAACGGTGATGCCTTCGTGTACATATTTTTTCATGGGGGTTTCATTATACGAAATAATTCCCACATCGCGTCCAATTATAAGCTTTTTTTCGCTTGCTTTGTTCAGAATGCGGGTTAAAGTGCGATCGCTTACCAAAAAGTATAAGTCGCCTTTTTCAATATTTAGTTCATTTATATTATAAATTATCTTGCTGTTTTTAATGCCATTATGCGTACAGAATTTCGTAAAATTATCGATGGTATTTTTGGGGTGAAAGGTCCAGTCCTGAGGATAAAGCATAATAAAACGTTCGTATAGTTGAATTTTGGGCAGAACCGAAAACAGGTTGTCGTAAACCGTTTGTCCAAAATCCTGACATACATACGAATGTTTGCTGCCTGCGTGTATGTTCCAGTCAACTATCAATAGTTTATCATTCGGAATTTTACTGATAACTTTTTTCATCTGAGGATGGTCAAAATTCATAATGATGTAGTGACTGTATTTGCCTATACTGTCGTTGATTATGGTTTCGAATACTTTAAAATTGTAGTGGTGAAACATTAAATCGACCGAGATGTTTTCGGGCAGGTTCGACCGGAAACCATCGTATAAAACTTCTTTGTAGGCTTTAAATGTATCGAGAAAAAGAAGTACACGGTTTAATTGTTTGCTTATAAAGTAACCATGATTTGGAACCGATTCAATAAGACCTCTTTTTTTTAGTTCGGTATAAGCCTTGAAAATAGTATCGCGCGATAGTGATGCGCTTTTTACCATTTCGTTAACCGACGGTAGCATATCGCCCTGATTCAATGAACCTTCGCTGATGGCATTGGCAATGGCATCAACTAACTGAATGTATTTCAGTGTATTTGTTTGCGAATCGATGTTAATATTAAACGACATACTGTTCTGGTCTGTTCTGCCATGCAAATATAGCTCAGCTTTTTTAATAACCAAACAGTTATGATTATATTTTACAACAGGTTTGAAATTTGTATTTTTGTATCGATAAAAAACTTAGCATGATTAAAATTGAAGGAATTATTACCGAAAAGGAAAAACGGGCAGCGCGGTATGCTAAAGCCATGGGGCATCCCATCAGAATGTACGTGCTTGGCCTGCTGTCGAAACAAGCTTGTTGTTACAGTGGCGATTTGAGCGAAGAGTTGCCCATTGCCAAATCGACCCTATCGCAGCACCTTAAGGAATTGAGGTCGGCCGGTTTAATACAGGGCGAAATTGAAGCCCCGCGTATTAAGTATTGTATTAACCGTAAAAACTTTGATGAAGCTCGCGAATTGTTTAAAACTTTCTTCGAATTCTAAGCTTTTCTTCTGCTTCATTTTTTCCTGTTTTAATTGCGCGTTTTCATTACTTTTGCCTTTATGATTGACCAGGCAACCATTGATCGTATTATGGATACCGCCGACATTGTTGAGGTGGTAGAGGATTTTGTTTCGCTAAAAAAACGTGGCGTGAACTACCTGGGTTTGTGTCCGTTCCACAACGAAAAAACACCTTCGTTTACCGTTTCGCCCGGCAAGCAGATTTTTAAATGCTTTGGTTGTGGCAAAGGGGGAAGCCCGGTGAATTTTATCATGGAACACGAGCACCTGTCGTTTGTCGATGCGCTAAAATACCTGGCCAAAAAATATCATATTGAAATACAGGAGAAAGATGAAACGCCCGAGGATATTGCCCAGCGTAATCAGCGCGAGAGTCTTCTTATTGTATCAAATTATGCTAAAGATTATTTTGCCAACACGCTTTTTAACGATAACGAAGGTCGAACGGTAGGTCTTGCGTACTTCAGAGAGCGTGGTTTCCGCGACGATATTATTAAAAAATTTGAGCTGGGATTCAACCCGGGAAACAAAGATACCTTTACACAAGCTGCTTTGCGCAATGGTTATAAAATGGAGTTTCTCGAAGGAACGGGACTCAGCATTAAGCGCGACGATTGGGTGCGCGATCGTTTTGCCGGACGCGTTGTGTTTCCGTTTCACAACCTGGCCGGACGCGTTATTGCCTTTGGTGGCCGCATACTGAAAACCGACCCCAAGGCTGCAAAATATCTTAATTCACCCGAATCGGAAATATACCACAAAAGCAAGGTGCTGTATGGAATTTACTTTGCTAAGAATGCAATTTCGCGATCCGATAAATGCTATCTCGTTGAGGGATACACCGATGTGCTTTCGTTTCATCAATCTGGTATCGAAAATGTGGTAGCCTCGTCGGGTACGTCGCTTACTGCCGATCAAATCAGGCTTATAAAACGTTTCACACCAAACATTACCATTATTTACGACGGCGATAAAGCGGGTATAAAAGCATCGCTTCGGGGCATCGATATGGTGCTCGAAGAAGGCGTGAATGTGAAAGTTGTACCCTTGCCCGATGGCGAAGACCCCGATTCGTTTGCCCGTTCGATGAGTTCATCGGAATTGCTCGAATACATTAGCCAAAACGAAATTGATTTTATCCGCTTCAAAACACAAATACTACTGAATGAAACCGAAAACGACCCCGTAACACGGGCGCGGGTTATCAACGATATTGTGCGCTCTATTGCGGTTATCCCCGATAATATTACCCGATCGGTTTATATCAAAGAGTGTAGCAAAATGCTCGATGTGGCCGAAAATCTGCTTTACACCGAAGTTCGGAAAATCAAATTCAAGCTTACCGAAGACCAGGTTGTGAAAGAAAAGCGCGAAGAATTGCGCCAGGCCGCCCGCGATAAAGAAAATGCGCAACTGGAAAGCACGGTTATTAAACCCGGGATAAACCCTTGTGAAATTGAGGAAAAAGCCTTGCTGCGTGTTCTGATTCGCTATTTTGGAAACGATTTGTTTACGGTGGTCGATGAAAAAAGCCACGAAGAGCGAATTGTAAAAGTGGGAGAGTACATTCTTTCCGAAATCGAAGCCGATAACCTGAATTCGGTTAACCCTGTTGTTTATAAAATTATTGAAGAGTTCAAAGAACACCAGTTTGAAGAGTTTTTTGATCCGCAGCGATATTTTGCACAACATGCCGATAGTGAAGTTAACAGTATGGTTAGTGGGCTGTTGGTTGATAAACACATCGAAAGCGTTATTTGGCGTAAAAACGGCGCTTACGTCGAAGACGAAGATGAAGTGCTATTTACCATTGTTCCACGTTTAATCGAAGAGTACAAACTTCGACATGTAAAGCTGATGATTTCGGAAATAATGAAAAAAATTGGCTCGGTAAAAAGCTCCGACAACCTTGATGAAATTTTCGAATTACAACGTATTATTACTAAACTTAAAAAGGTGGAAAAAGAGCTCTCGAAAAAATTAGGCAAGCGTGCCATCACTTCTTAATTGTCAAAATCTATTTCAAAGATAACGTATTATGAGAACCGTCAACATTGAAAATCAAGCTGAAATTGAAGCCATTATTAAGCAATGTAAAACTTGTTTTTTAGGCCTTAGCGACGAGAACCAAGCACCTTATGTGGTACCCATGAACTTTGGTTATGCCAAAAATGTTGTTTACCTGCATGGTGCGCAGGAAGGGCGAAAGTGGGAGATAATGAAGAAAAACCCAAAGGCCTGTATTACCTTTTTACTTGGCGAAGAGCTGGCCTGGCAGGACGAGCATGTGGCTTGTAGTTGGCGGGTAAAATCGAAAACTGTAATGGCCGAAGGCGAAATTGAATTTGTGGACGACTTTGATGAGAAAACGGAAATACTTCACATTTTTATGGCTCAGTACAGCGATCGCGAATTTCAGTTTAACGCACCTGCAATAAAAAACGTTGGTGTTATTAAAATGAAGATAGAAAAACTTACCGCAAAGCATTTTGGGGCAAAAGCTTCGACTGCCTGGGGAAAATAGAATAAGTTGATTTTGAGTGGGAAGAACATACATAACGAACAAATTCTGGTAACCGGGGCTACCGGTATGATTGGGTCGCGGCTGGTGTACGACCTGGTGTTGACCGGTGCTAAGGTGCGTGCCATTTATCGCGATCGAAACCGTAT
>JAFGGY010000195.1 GCA_016930365.1 Prolixibacteraceae bacterium
AAACGAGACTACTTCTTCGGCCTTTTGAATAAGTTTGTTGATGTAGTTGTGGTCGAGTTGGGTGCCAACCAACAAAATGTCAATCACCTTGCTTTGCATACCCCGGGCAAAATCGCCGGTAATGTAGGCACGCTCGAGATGCCCAATTTTGCTGAGCACCGTATCAATAATGGTGTCGATGCCTACATATTTTAGCAAAAGGTGATGGATGTCGTTAAAAAAGGCATGCCGGGTGTTGGCTTTGTAATACTTTCGATTCCCTTCGGAGGACGACTCTAACAGTCCGGCTTTCTCAAAACGATTGAGCTCCAGTCGTATAGCATTGGTCGATTCGCCAAATTCACTCTCTAAGCCCCGCAAATAGGATTTTGTTTCACTGTTGATAAAAAATTTTATCAACAGGTTAATTCTTGTTTTGGATGTGATTAAACTTTCGAGCACCGTTTTTGAGTAAAATATTTATTCAATATTGTGCAAATATAGAGATGTTGGCAATAAAAGTCAATAAGATATCCAATCAATTTTTAACTGATATGGAAATATAATCCGGTAGCAGTAAGAAAACTGATATGTATGTATATACAAAATCAGTTGTTGCTTTGTTTGTGGTTTTCTTTAACAGCCACAGTTACTACAGCTGTAATGAATATACCAAGGGCAATTAGGAAGGGTATCATGGCTTTAATATTTAGAGGTTTACTTTCTTCTTTAAAAGAAAAAACGAAATTAAGGTATTTTTAGTATAGATGCTAATTATTTTTTAAAAAAATGCTGTAATAGTAATCTTATTCAGCAAATTACATTGATAATGCATGTTTATGCGTTTTTTTTGATGTGAGCTATGCTTTCGACTGTTTGGCGTAGCTTTTTAATTATGTTTAACAATGAGTTGTTGTTTTCGAATTTTAGAAAAACATATTTCTTTCTTTTTGGTTTAATAATAAAAATACGAAAATGGAATTTTATCAATCAATACATCGGTATTACGATCAGATCTTTCCGCTAAACATGCAGCAGATCGATTTTACGCAAAATGAAGTTAGCGCTCGAAGTGCGATTTTGGATGTAGGCTGCGGAACCGGTAGTCTGGCTATAGCACTGGCCGATAAGGGTTATCGCGTGTGGGCTGTTGATTTTGATGCAGGTATGATCGAAACAGCCCGAACAAAAAAGAATGATGCGTATCCTATATTTCAACAGGTGAATATGCTTACTATTGCGAAAGAGTTTGATGAAGGACAGTTTGACGCAGTGGTTTGCTATGGGAATACACTGGTGCATTTGACCGAAAATGAACAGGTTGAAGAGTTTTTTGACTCGGGTTACCACTTGTTAAAGCCTGGTGGGAAGTTGCTGTTTCAGGTATTGAATTATGAAATGATTTTACGCCAAAAGCCTCAAAACTTACCTTTGATTGCTAACGATGTAATTCGTTTTGAAAGACAATACGGCTATCCTGAAAATGGGCTTATCGATTTCGAGACCATTCTTACCGTCAAATCGACAGGCGAACAATTGCATAATATTGTTTCATTAAACCCACTTACAAAGGAGCAACTTGAAGCTATGCTGCAAAAAAGCAGTTTTCAAAACCTACGATTTTTTGGTAATTTTCAGTTTGATGCTCTTCTTGAAATGAGCCTGCCGATGGTTTGTGTGGCCGAGCGATGATGCAATACAAATAGATGTGGCAACTTGAAATGAAGAACATTGTTTGATTCAAATTAAGGTATTTGCTTAATGTCTTTTGCGCTCGACATAAAAGGTATGTAATAAATGATGTGAACGTTCTCCGAGCGGTTTTTCCAAAAATTCGTTATATATTTTAATGATTTCTGTATTTTCGTGTGATTTTCGAATGGGAAGATTGGCATCTTCTTCGTATATGGCTTGAGCTCTTTTATCACGGATTTCCGAATTTGTCGGAATGGGTTGACCACCGCCACCCAGACAGCCACCGGGGCATGCCATGATTTCAATAAAATGATATTCTGCATCTTTATTTTTAACCGCTTCGACTACTTTTTTGGCATTAATCAAGCCATGTGCTACTGCACATTTTATTTCAACACCATCGAGAAATTTCCATTCGGCCAAAGGATTGTCAATAATTACCGATGCTTCGCGTACTCCCTTCATGCCACGAACAGGAGTAATGTCTAAGTTTTCAAATGGAATTTCTCTTCCTGTAACCAGTTCGTAAGCTGTACGCAATGCGGCTTCCATTACTCCGCCGGTTGCACCAAATATTACACTTGCTCCCGTTGAGACTCCCATTATACGATCGTATTTAAGTTCATTAAGTTTTGGGAAATCGATTCCGGCTTGTTTAATCATAATGGCCAGTTCGCGTGTAGTAATTACCAAATCTACATCGCGAAAGCCACTGTCGTGCATTTCCGGACGGTTGGCTTCAAATTTTTTAGCAGTACAAGGCATAACTGAAACGGATACAATTTTTTCGGGGTCGAGTTTACGAGCTTTGGCATAATAGGTTTTTGCCAGTGCGCCAAACATTTGCTGTGGAGACTTGCAGCTCGACAAATGTTGAAGCATATCCGGGTACATATGTTCAATGTATTTAATCCAGCCTGGTGAGCAAGAGGTGAACATAGGTAACTTAAAGTTGTCGTCTTTGTCAACAAGCACTTTTTTTAAGCGATTAAGAAGCTCGCTGCCTTCTTCCATTATGGTAAGGTCAGCGGTAAAATCGGTATCCAGTACCGAATCGAAGCCAAGACTTTTTAAGGCAGCAACCATCTTTCCGGTTACCCGGGTTCCCGGTTGTAACCCGAGTTCTTCGCCCAGGCCAATTCTTACTGCTGGAGCAGTTTGTACAACTACATGTTTATCGGGATCGGCAATGGCTTCCCAAACTTCTTCGATATAATTCTTTTCAATTAAGGCACCGGTTGGGCAATGAATAACACATTGACCACAATTTGTGCAAACTATTTCGTTCATCGATTTTTCGAAGAACGTTGATATTTTCATTTGATCGCCTTTATAGGCAACGGTGAGGGCGTTTACCCCTTGAAGTTCTGAGCAGGTACGCACACAGCGCTGACAACGAATACATCTGCTGTCGTCCTTAATAATTGAAGGTGAAAACATATCAATTGAATAGTTTTTATATGCAGCCAGAGGTATGAGATCTTCCGACATGATTTTGTATTCGGCTGCTAAATTCTGAAGTTCGCAATTGCCGTTTTTGTAACAACGTGTACAGTCGGCATTGTGTTCCGATAGTAATAACTCAATAATGTGTTTTCGAGCGGTGCGAACTTTCAGTGTGTTGGTATAAACCTCCATGTTTTCGTGGCAGGGTGTTGCACATGATGCCGCGAGACGACTTTGTCCGGCAATTTCAACAATGCATACGCGGCAGTTTCCGGCCACACATAAATCTTTGTGATAACACAGAGTCGGAATATTTATGCCTGCGTTGCGAGCTGCTTCCAATATGGTTTCTCCTGAATTGGCTTCATAAACAACTCCGTTTATTGTTATGTTTATTTTTTTTGCCATAGTATTTATTTTCGGGGTTAATAGATCATTTCCTCACGGAAGTTTTCGACAATAGAGGAGAATGAATTAGCTACAGACTGACCAAGGCCGCATTTGGCGGTGTACTGCATTGTTTCGGTTAGTTTTAATAGTTTTTCGAGATAGCTGGCTGGTTTTTGCCCTTGCTTTACTGCTTTGATTCCCATATGAAGTTGTTGGCATCCAACCCGACAGGGAGTACACTGGCCACATGATTCTTCGCGAAAGAATTCCAGGTAATTATCGAGTACGTTGTACATCGACCGTGTACTGTTGAAAAGCATCATCGAACCACCTGTAGGCAACGATATTCCTGTAAGTTTACCTTTATAACCGATATTGGTTTCGGAAAATTTTTTTCGGGGTACGAGAAAACCTGAAGCACCTCCAACCTGAACCGCTTTGGTGTCGCCATCGCCAAAATCGTTCACAAAGTCACTTAGGCTCATTCCCAGTTCTAATTCATAAATTCCGGGTTTTGGTGTGTCGCCCGAAACAGAGAAAAGTTTTGTGCCTCGTGAAAACTGCACTCCGAGGTCGTAAAACTTCTTAGCACCATGTTTGAAAATAGTATAGGTATGAGCCAGTGTTTCAACATTGTTAATTACGGTTGGCATTCGGTTGTAGCCTTGTCCGGTAGGGAAAGGTGGTTTATTTCGTGGTTCACCTCTGAAGCCCTCCATCGATTCCATTAATGCGGTTTCTTCTCCGCAAATGTAGGCGCCACTGCCCATAAAAATGTCTATGGAAAATTTAAAGTTAATGTCGTTGCAATAGTAAATAAATTCATCGATTGCTTTCTGTAAATCGTGTTGCAGGAACTTGTATTCGCCTCTTAAATATATGAAACCGTTATTAGCCCCGGTGATATATGCACAGATAGCCATGGCGGTGAGTACTTTAAAAGGTACTTTCATGAGTATTTCCCGATCTTTAAATGTGCCAGGTTCTCCTTCGTCGGCATTACAGATTACATATTTCTGCGGAGCCTCGGATTCACTAGTAAGCTTCCATTTTAAACCTGTTGGGAAACCTGCACCTCCACGGCCTTTAAGTTCCGAACTTATCAATTCATTAATTAATTCACGTCGGTCTTTTTTCAGTGTACGACTAAGTATGTGTTCCCAGTCGTTCTCGTTTCTGAATATAAAGTCGGCTCGTTTTAAATTGTATTCCCTGGTCATAGCTTCATTTTTTTAGATATGTGCTTAAAATTTCGCGAACTTTCTCAGGGTTTAGTTCCGTATATACTTCATCGTTAATGAGCATGGCAGGAGCTTTGTGACACCAGCCGAGGCAGTTGGTCTGCAATAAGGTGAATTTTCGGTCGGGGGTAGTTTCTCCAACGCCAATTTTTAGCATATCTTCAATGGTAAGTATAATTTGGTTTTTGCCTTTCATTGAACATGTAATTGTTTTGCAGATCCTGATTACGTATTCCCCCATTTTTTTGTATTCGAGAAATGAATAAAAGGTAGCTGTTCCATATATATCGGCAGCTGGCAGATTCATTTCGTGGGCAATAGCAATCATTGTTTCCTCCGACAAATAACGCTCTTGTTTAATAACTCCCTGTAAAATGGGTAGCAAACTTTCGCGTTGTCTTCCGTACTTGTCGGCTAATGATGAGATTAATTCGGATGGTTGAGCCATAATCAGGAATTTTTAGGTATAATTCAATTTGTATAGCTGAAACGATGCTATGCAATTTATGAAAGAAAAACCTAAAAGTCCAGATGTAAGTATCAGAAAATAAATGAATTGAATGTGTTATTCAGCACAAGTTGTTTTTGGGAGTTCCTAATAGTCGTAGCTTTTTTTATCGTCTTCGATGGCATTCATTATACATCGAAAACCGATAAAGCTTTTGGCTGAATCCTGGTATTCGAAGTCGCGCGTCGATACTTCGAGATAGTGGGCAATATCTTTCCACGAACCACCTCTTATTACTTTTCGTTTCAGAGCAGGAGGGTCTTCGGGGGCTGCATCGTAACTATAATCAGGGTTCAATTCGTTTATCAATGCATAGCCCAGCTCATCGTAAGTTGTTCTGGTCCATTCCGAAACATTACCAGCCATATCGTATAAACCGTAATCGTTGGGAGTATAATAGCCAACGGGAGTTGTTTTAGCCGAAATTTTATTATCATCGATATAATTACCTCTCTTCGATTTAAAATTGGCCAGGTAACACCCATCATCATCTGCCGTATAATAGCCTCCCCAGGGATATTTTGCGCCCATTCGTCCACCACGGGCGGCATATTCCCATTCGGCTTCGGTAGGTAAACGATACTTTTGAATGGGCAGGATATTTTGTGCTGCCAGAAATATTTTTTTGTATTCGGTGCGCCAATGGCAAAATGCATTCGCCTGGTCCCAGGTTACGCCTACCACTGGGTAATTCCTGAACGCCGGATGGTGAAAATAGGTTAGTGTCCAAGGTTCGTTGTACGAATAGGTAAAATCTCTGATCCAAACCAGGGTGTCGGGATATACCGGTACCATTTTTTCTACAATAAAATCGTGTCTGCCTGAGATATCTCCGTTGTACGATTGTGTTTCGTAATTGTAGCTATTTGTACGCTTAGCCGCTTTGTGATAGTCGATGTATGAATATGAGTAAAAAATTTTCCGATAATCAATTTCGTTTCTGCCATAGATGCGTTCATGCTCGGGATAAAATATTGGTTTAATGGCTTCTTGAACATCATCGCGGTTATCGGTCCATATTTGCCCAATTTTAGCTCGATCGACCACCGGCGGTTCGATGATTTGGTTGTCTTTGTTTTTAGCCATATAGTATTCAATGCCTGCTTTAAAAGTAAGGCTTGCTGCTACCGAGTCTTTTATCCAGTTTATAAACTCACGGTATTCATCGTTGGTAATTTCGGTGTCGTCTATCCAAAACGAATTGATCGAAACATTTCTTATGGGTTGTATTTTACTTTCGCCTGTTTCGTCGTTCATGCCGAGCTTAAACGAACCTTCCTTAACATAAGTCATACCATAGGGGATGGGTTCGAACCATTGTGGCCGTGCCTTTCCTCGAAGGTCGTGTATGGCAGTTTCCTTTTTGCAAGCTCCCAGCAAGGTGCTTACAAGTAAAACTATAATGATATATATAAGGAAGTGTTTGTTCACCGTTTTCAATTTGTATGATAACGTGGTTACGAACTATAAATTGTTTCAATTGAAAAGCCCTATGGAAGATTTCCATAAGGCTTTTTATGAAGTTGAATAATTTATGCGTGCATTAGTTTTCCCACAAATCTTGTTCTTTGTCGAAAATTTCAGCTTTTATGCGTTCCGATTCAAGTTGTGCTTCACGTCCAATCACATAATCGGTAATCATTCGGTCGTTGTAAACATTTGCTTCCTGAACAAAATATGAACTGAAATGACGGTAAACAAAAACATCGTCGAACGAATTTGAGGCTTTGTTGTCGATTAGGTTAAATACCGGTACGGTAGCCAGGTACGAACGAGCATCGGGATAATAAATCCAGAACATGCGTTCCCGGCGTAGCATGTTGTTATAGGTATATTCCCGAATAGGGCAAATACCGATTATTTCAGAACGAAGTTTTGAGTTCTTTTTATCGAAGTACCACACTTCTTTTATCAGTATCTGTTTGATTTCTTCGGGGCGCCAGCGTGTGGTTATTAACGAATCGCGTTCAACACCGGGGCGAATGGTAATTGGTGTTATTTCTTCGCGTTTACCAATGTCGCGGATCTCATCAGTATTCAGAATGATATTTTCCGGGTCGAATTCGAACTCATTGTTACTAAGTGGTACCCTAAATGCTGTAAAATGGTTGTTTTCGATGCCACTCATTATTGCATTAATGAAGCTTTTCCGTCCGTGCAGTGTATCGGTTGGGTAGTACAACGGAAGGTTCATTTTTTCGCGTAGGTCGATGATTTCCCAGGTTTCTATTTGCCACAAAACATCGGCATCGCGTACGAAATGGTATTTCATGTTTCTTCGGTTTGCCAAGTCGTTCTCTTGCTCGTGGGCATCGTAATACGGACTATATTTATCGGTAAACCGAACAGCATCCTGTGCATTTAGCAGAACAGGTAACATGAGTAAAAATGTAATTTTAATTATAGCTTTCATACCAAAAGGTTTTAGCAATTTCTTATTGTATGTTTAATGTTATTGAAGGTAACTGTCTTTCCTGATCGTCCTCAACATCGCGCATTTTAGCTTTTATGTTTTGAAAAGATACAAGATCACCAGGGCTAAGCCTGTTGAGCAATCTTTTTTGATCGTTTGTAAATGCCCATGAATTAGATTGCAGGGTTGTAGTCATACCACCTGATGAAGGCATTACCATGTCGAAACTTACAACTACAAACTGTAAATCAAAATCAAAGTCTTCAAGTTCGGCTATTATACCATTTTGTACAACCAATCTATCACGGGAAATGTCTCCTTCTGATATACCACTAATTTTAGCAATTGGTGCAGGCACCCGTTTTACCCTGAATATCATTTCGCCCATTTCTTTCATTTCTCCGTTTAACTCGGCATTTACAATAATTTTAGTGTTTGTGCCTTCTGGATCCAGTTCATCGGGTTCAACAATCCAATGCCCGTTTTCGAACGACTCATCTTTATAAATGGTACCATTGGTACAAACGGGTTGTATTTTGTTTATTGGCACACCGGGTGCTGAAATACTTATGGGGTTTTGTAAATTTTTGTAAAGTACATTCATTTTGGTAGGCGATACCGTAACTGCCGGACGGGCTACCTGGAAATCGAGTGAAAACGGTTTTGTTCCGTAACCATCTCCATCGGGATTCATGTATCGAATTTCGCCATTGTATGAATACTCTCCTGCTTCGTTTGGTTTAATACGGAAAATAGCATCACCATCTTCAATGGGAAGTGGCGAATTTTGTCCGTTCATATACACCTCTAATTGTTGGGTGCTGTCTTCGGCCGATAAAAATATGCGTGCTTTGTATTCCTGCCCCTGAAATAAATAAGTTGCTTCGGGAATAACCGTTGCTTTTAAACCGGTAAACTTAAAGGTCGAAGCATCAATTTGATTGTATAAGTGTCGTAAAATAGCCGATTCGGCATTTCGTACATCAATTTGTAATTTCGACAACAGGGTAATGGCTGCCACTACCGGTGTTGCTTCAAAATTTTGTTGTACCCAGGTGCGATATGAAGATCCTTTTTGTGTTTCGTCTTTTTCAGGGTCATCAACATCTAACGATGAATGCAAGGTTTCAAGCAACTGAGGATGATTATCTACAATCTGAGCCATTTCCTGTTTATATATGCTAATTGTTTCCTGTAATTTAGCACCCTGACCATGAGTAAGCATTAATTCCGGACTGGCATTCAGGTCGTCCTGGCGTTCAACAATTAAAGTGTCGTTGTTGTTTGTTACAATATAAGGAAAGGTGGGATTTAAATCCTCGTCAGGGTTTTTAGGTTCTGCATTAACCGCTTTGGCCATCATTTCTTTGGTGTCGATAATGAAGGCAATCAAGGAATCGCTTTTAGCGTGTACTTCGTTTGCTTTTTCACGCCATTGCCCTACTTTTTCCTGATTCAATTCGTAGGCGCTGTTAAAGTCAGATATAATAGTATTGTTTTTGTCAGAAAAGCTCAGATAGGTTTTCATCAAGCTTGAATCAACAATCTTGAAGGCATACAAAGTTTCTGCAGCAACATTTAATGCCAACATAGCTGTTAGCACTAAATACATCATATTAATCATTTTCTGCCGGGGAGTTTCCGGACAATTCTTTGTTCCCATATGCTACTATTCTGCTTTAGCTTTTGCTGTTCAATGCACCCAGCATTCTACCATAGATAGAGTTCAACTCCTGGATGTTTTTATTAATTTCTTTAGTGTTTTCTGCAAATTTATTGGTCTCTTCGATGGATTGACCAATGAGTTTTCCAATTTTCTCTACCCCTTTCGAGTAGTTTCCAACCATTTCGTCAACCTTTTCGGCTCCCTTCAGGTGCAATTCGTAGGCTGCATTAATAGCCGCCATGTTTTTATTGAGCTTGTCGAGATTCGAAGTGTAATTTCCGGTTTCTTTTTCGAGGCCTTTAAACCCGTTTGATAATGAATTAGCCACTGCCTTATACGATGCATCGAGTTCTCCGGTTGTTTTTTTAATGTTCCCCGAAAAATCGTTGCTGGCTTGTTCCATAGTTTTAGCAGTAATTTCCGACTTCTCGGTAAAAGCTTTAGTGCTTTGCCCCAGCGAAGAAGAAAAATCATTAACGGTATCGGCTGCTTTGTGGTATGATTCCGAAATATTTTCAGCTCCCTTTTTCATGGTTTCCGATACGCTTTTATTGGCTTCAACAACTGTCCCGATGGATTCGGATGCTTCGTTCAGATTTTTTACGAAATTATCGGTAGCCACCGTTGTGTCGGCAATTTTTTTCAATCCTTTGGCTGTTTCCGAAAGGTTTTGGAAACTTGCGTTCAGGTTTTCAAGCTCTTTGGATGAGATATTTGCAACAGAAGTACCACCCGCTGAACCTCCACCTCCAAAAAAATTTGGATATAAATTGTCCATTTCAATATGCCGGGTTTTATCTCTTTCGCTTTCTTCGCCTGTACGCAATTGCGGATAGATAACTTTCCAGTCGGGCAACTCCATTAAAGGTTCAAACGCCGAAATAAAGAAGATAATCGCTTCAATCGATAATCCAACTCCAAGGAAAACACTGGCACCGGGCAGGTGTTCCAGTTTAAATAATGCTCCAATCAACACCACCGAAGCTCCCCAGCTATAAATATAGTTCTGCATGAGCTTCCAACGTTTCGAATGCAAAAAATCTCCAATGTTCATCTTCTTATAATTTTACTAAGTCTTTTTCAACCAATTAATACTTTATATTTTAAAATTCGTTTCCAAACGAAGTACGTACACATCTGAACCCGATATATGACGTGGCAGAATCCTGGTACTCGTAAGTTTGAGTTGAAACCTGTATGTAGTAATTAACATCTTTCCACGATCCACCCCGTATAACTTTCCGTTTTAAAGCCGGTGGGTCATCATCGGCAGCGTCGTATTGAAAATCGGGGTTTAGTTCGTTCACCATACCTTGTGCCAATTCGTCATAAGCTGTTTTTGTCCATTCAGCTACGTTGCCGGCCATGTCGTATAATCCAAAGTCGTTTGGTGGATATTCGGCAACTTTCATGGTGTACATGCCTCCATCTTCGGAATAGTTACCACGCATAGGTTTATAGTTGGCCATAAATTCGCCCATTTGATTGCGCGAATAATAGCCTCCCCAGGGATACATGGCATTTAGCAGCCCACCACGGGCAGCATATTCCCATTCGTATTCGGATGGCAGACGGTATTCCATAACAGTAGCACTGCCTGTTTTAGAAAAGTATTCATTTTGTCGTTGCGTACGCCAATTACAGAAAGCTTTAGCTTGTTTCCAGGTAACGCCCACCACCGGGTAGTTGTCGAAACCGGGATGCCAGTTGTAAGTACTGGTACGTGGTTCGTTGTATGAGTAAGTGAAATCGCGAATCCACACTAATGTATCGGGATATACGTGCGTTCTTTCGCGTACAATAAAGTCGGAACGATCGTTAATATCTCCACCATATCGTTGTTCGGCATAATTGTACATGTTTGAACGTTTAGCCGCTTTCTGATAATCCTTCCATGAGTAATCGTAGAAAAGTTTACGGGTGTCAATTTCGCGTTTGCCGTAAAAACGTTCATGAGCTGGCATATAGAGATCTTCGAGAGCCAATGTGTCGCTCCAGTCGATAGGCTCATCCCAGTTCAGGCCTATGTAGTTGCCATCGATATCGAGATTGGCATAATACTGGGCATTCGCATTTGAGCTGTTGTAAAGCAGTTTGCGGGCAATGGAATCGCGAACGTAGTTGGTAAACATTCGATACTCGTTGTTGGTTATTTCGGTATCGTCCATCCAGAATGCCTCGATTGAAATGTTTCGCGTGGGTGTGATTTTGCTGGTTGGGTCTTCGTCACTAGGGCCGATACGAATCGCGCCTCTTTTAACGAAAGCCATACCAAAAGGAACTGGTTCGAACCATGATCCACGTGAATGTGTTGCTCCTGTTAATTCGCCGCTCTCGCCCGATTGCGAACAACTGGCGAAAAAAACGATGGCAGCCAATGCAAAGATTAATGTATAGTTTTTCATTGGTAATGATTTTTTTTCAGAATACAAAAGCCGCCTGTTTTGTTGACAGGAAGCTTCATTGGTTCGGTTAAAATCGTTTATGTGTTGTAACTCGTTTATTCGATTTTCATTTTTATTTATCAAGCGCAACTGATTCATAGTGTTATGTTTAAGGTACTATAGATATCGAATGCTTTTATAACGCTGATTTCGTTTTGTTTCGATTGTAAAGGAATACGATACTAAAATTTCGTGCGATGTTGGTGCAACAAGCATCATATTTCCTGTGTTAATGTCGAGCATATAACTAATTTTTAAACCATTGAACAACTCAGTGCCGCCCAAAAAGTTAAATGCCTGAAAATTAAGGGGCGAAACGCGTAATCCAAAACCAGCCCAGTACTTTTCTTTAAAATATGTTGTGCCGTTTACATCGAGTGTAAATCCGGCTAAGTCACTTCTCAATATAAATGACGGTTGCAAGTCAAATAACGGATCAGGAAGCTCAATATTGTATGCGCCGCTTAAATAGTAATGAGGTACGTTGTACGATGAATTGTACTCCTCATTGTTTTCAGTTCGGTACAAATGCTTCGAGCGGTTCAGGTTTGTGGCTGCCAACCCCAGGTAATAGTCGCTGGTTTCGTAATACACTCCCAGACCAACTCCCATTGTTATGGTCGATAGCTCTGAGCCTACAGGCACTGTCAGGTCGGATGTTGCATCTTCCCAAAAATCGCCTTGGCTGGATGTCCAGTTTGGGTTCATGCTAAAATTTGAAACCCGGAATGAAACTCCCATGCCTAATGTTCCATTGCTTAATGGATGGTGGTAGGCATATTTGGCATCAATATCAACATTGTCGTAAAACCCAAATTTATCGCTAACAATCATAAGGCCTAATCCATTTTTTGCTCCCAAAATGTCAACAGGGGCTTCAACCCCAAACACGGATGTTACCGGCTTTCCATCGCCGAAACCTGCAAACATTGTCCGGTTCAGGAACATTGCGTTCACAGAGTTTCCGGATCCAACAAAACCGGGGTTAGCAAGATGCTTAGAGAGCATATACGTGCTATATAACGGTTCTTGTTGTGCTTTTGCTGCTAAATTAATTAATATTAATAAAATAAAAAAAGAAAAATAACATTTCATAAAACCTTCTCCGCCTTTTAAATAAAGGACACGATGCGAACAAAAATAAAACAATTAATTTTTCAACACCTATTAATTTAAAATAAATCGCATTTTTCATGAAATTTATTTTTGAGAGCTTGATGCAATTTTTTTAAAATTGATCCACCACCGCTCTGGAATTTCATTGTTACATGCACATTTATAATCGTTTTCGGTGCACGAAACAATAATCATTTCGTCTGTTTCCGGGTGTTTGTTTATTGTTTTAATTTCAATCCACCATCGTTCCGTTTTGTTGCTTTTATAAAAAACGATGGGGAAATCAATTTCGTCTATTTGTACTTCAAATTTTTTACAGTCGTTTAACGAACCCTTAGGGTACTCGTGTTTTCGATGTTGGTATCCATCGATATAATACCATATTATTTGGGCGGCTAATTTACTGGTTATTTTGTTATTATCAATGTTTTTATGGGTGTAGGTGCCAAAAAAGTGAAATATTTGTGTTTTATCGCTAATTCCGGCATATCTCGATAGCTGGCAGGCTTCATCGGCATACAATCCGTTTGGCGATCCTTCAAATAGCTCTGGTGCGTCCTGAATTCGTACCGACAACATGTTGAAGTTAGCAATGTCGGCATCGCGAAAGGACGGCTCGATGCTTTTTATATCTTTTCGGATTGTTCCTAAGCGGTAGTGTTCAAAATATTGGCTGTTTAGATAGCTGATTTGCCGGGGGCTGGTGAAGTACGATTGATAGGCCAGGCTTGTAATGTTATATATGTGGTTCCCAAAATGATGTAATGCAGGGCTAAGAATGGCTTCTTTGTCGATATCGTCAGATGGTAAATCGATGCTTATGTGTGAGGAGACATCTGCAATATTCAGGTTGTTGTCAAATGTGGAAAATGCTTCAATTATACCTTGAATTGACTGAGGCCTGGTGCTCAAAATAACAATATTTATTTTCAGATTTAAAAGTATGGTGCATACTTCGTTAATTGCAAACAGCATATCACCGGATTTTGAACCGGTTTTTAGATTCCCCAGATCGGCAATTTTTACGGTGGAATGATTTTTTTTCAGGCGATAAAATTGCTCTCTGATTTGTTGAGGCATTGAATTATTGTAAGAATTGCCTGTATCCGACTCGGCAACTGTGAAGATTGCCATTTCAAACCGATCGTTAATTGTAATGGGGTGTGCGAGGTTGTTGATGATTATACTATTTCCAACCGACCCCGAATCGGTAAGATACGTGAGATCCGAAAACTCATTTAACTCAAGCGGAGAAAAATAGCTTAACAATTCATTTATTTTTTCGCCAGACATTTTTGTTGTTGAAAGTACAATAATAAAATAAAAAACCAAAAGTATATTTTCTCTTTTGGTTTTTTATTCATTAATTATACGGTCAATATATGTATTGTGGTTACAGTCAATAGGTCGTTAGATTATAGACATGAGACTTATTTTGTAACAAATTTAATGTCGGCAATTTATATAGTTGAATTAGTGCGACACAAACACAACATTGCCATCGACTTAAGGAATAGCAACGAACTGCTGTAGTGGTTTTTAAACAAAAACGAGCTATTCGATTTAGAAAAGGGATTATTTCTTTTTACGTTTCCCTTTTTTTGGTGCTGGCCCTTCTTCAATAATTTTTCTGCAATCTTCGAGGCTTAAATTTTCAGCTTCAGTTCCTTTTGGAATTTTGTAGTTTTTCTTATTGAATGAAATGTATGGGCCCCAACGTCCGTTTAGTACTCTCAATTCAGGCTCTTCGTCGAAGGTTTTGATAACGGCTTTGCGATCTTTTTCTTTTTTTGCTTCGATAAGCTCTATGGCTTCGTCTAAAGTGATTGAGAATGGACTGCTATCTTTACCAATCGATACAAATTTATTGTCGTGCCGTATGTAGGGCCCAAAACGACCAATGGCAGCGCTTACTTTTTTATCTTCGTATTCGCCTAAGTCGCGAGGAAGTTTGAATAAATCCAATGCTTCTTCGAGGGTGATTGTTTCGAGCCGCATTCCGGGTTGCAGGCTTGCAAACCTTGGTTTTTCGTCGTTATCGTTATCGCTATCGCCTGTTTCGCCCAATTGAACCAGTGGTCCGTAGCGGCCAATTTTAACCGATACAGGTTTTCCGGTTTGTGGATCCGTTCCCAATATGCGCTCGCCGTTTGCTTTTTCTGATATTTCAAGTGTTTCTTCAACTTGCTGATGGAAGGGTTTGTAAAAGTCTTTCAGCATATTTTCCCATTTCACTTTTCCTTCGGCAATAATATCAAATTGTTCTTCGACTTTTGCGGTAAAGTTAAAATCCATTATCAAGTCGAAGTTCTTGACCAGGAAGTCGTTTACAACCATCCCGATATCGGTTGGGAAGAGTTTTGAACGTTCGTAGCCAAAGTTTTCTTTTTGGATTTGTTCTTTTATCTGATCATTCAGAAATGTAAGCGTTACAAATTCGCGTTCAGCGCCTGGGCGATCTTCTTTTACTACATAGCCACGATTTTGTATGGTTGTAATAATGGGTGCATAGGTCGAAGGTCGGCCAATGCCTTGTTCTTCCAGTTTTTTCACCAGGCTGGCTTCGGTGTATCGTGGCGGACGTTGCGAAAAACGTTGTGCTGCAACAATTGAATCGAGCAAAAGGCTGTCGTTTTTTTGGATGGGTGGCAGCAGGGTGTCGCCGTTGTTTTTATCATCTTCATCGTCGGTCGATTCGAAATAAACCTTCAGAAAGCCGTCGAATTTTACGATTTCTCCGCTGGCAATAAATTTTTCGTTGCTGGTTGATATGCCAATATTTACGGTTGTTTTTTCGAGTTGGGCATCGCTCATCTGTGAAGCGATGGAACGTTTCCATATCAGTTCGTAAAGTCGTTGTTCCTGTTTGATACCCGAAACCGATTCGTTTTCCATGTAGGTCGGACGAATAGCTTCGTGAGCTTCCTGTGCGCCTTTCGAACTGGTTTTAAATTGGCGGGTTTTGGAATATTTCTCGCCAAAAAAGTCGTTGATTTTTGCTTTGGCTGTGTTAATGGCGAGGCTCGAAAGATTTACCGAGTCGGTACGCATGTAGGTTATTTTACCGGCTTCGTACAAACGTTGAGCAACGCTCATGGTTTGAGCAACCGAGAACCCGAGTTTGCGGCTGGCTTCCTGTTGCAGTGTCGAAGTGGTAAACGGTGGTGCAGGACTTCGTTTGGCCGGTTTTTTAACGATATCGTCAACCAGATAGTTTGCGCCTTTGCATTTTTCCAAAAACTTGAAGGCTTCGTCGCGATTATCGAATCGTTTGTTGAGCTCTGCCTTTAGAGCAACTTTTTTGCCATTTTCGTCATCGACCATAAAAAGTGCATTTACACGGTAGCTCGATGTGGCAGTGAAATTCATTACTTCGCGTTCGCGATCGACAATGAGCCGAACGGCAACCGATTGCACCCTGCCGGCCGACAGTTGTGGTTTTACTTTTTTCCACAGTACGGGCGATACTTCAAAACCGACCAATCGGTCGAGAATTCGTCGTGCCTGTTGGGCGTTTACCAGGTTTTTGTCAATCTTCCGTGGATTTTTTATGGCTTCTTGTATGGCCGTTTTGGTAATTTCGTGAAAAACAATTCGGCGTGTTTTATCCTCATCCAGATTCAGTGCTTCAAGTAAGTGCCAGGCAATGGCTTCTCCTTCGCGGTCTTCATCGGATGCGAGCCATACCGTTTTGGCTTCCTTCGATAATTTCTTTAATTCGCTTACCACCGCCTTTTTGTCGGGCGAAATGGTGTATCGTGGCTTAAAATCATTTTCAATATCAACACCAAACTCTTTTTTTTCGAGGTCGCGTATGTGACCAAAGCTTGATTTTACGAGGTAGTCTTTACCTAAAAACTTTTCTATTGTTTTTGCTTTTGCAGGTGACTCAACAATCACTAAGTTATCAACCATATATTATTTTTCTCCGTTTGTTTGTGTTTTTTGGGTTTGTTTGTTGCATAAAGTCAATAAGTTAACTTTCGTTGCAAGTTGCTTTCCCGTTTTTGTATTTGTGAAAATAATCTGCAAATTAAAGCAATTCAAAAGGTAAGTTCAAAATTTTTATTGCTTGGGCGACAAATATTTTGGTATAAATTAATCTTTTGATGTAATAAATGGTGTTTATTATTGTTTTCTCAAATGGCTGTTTTTGTTGGCTTTGAACGAAAGCAAATCAAAATAAAAGCCACGGCACTTAAAAATATTATATTTGTAAAAAATTATTTTTGTGATGGAAGATAAAAAGCAATCTTTTAGAAAATACCTTAAAATAATGTGGGGAGTAGCCTTCGTTTTGGTGGTGCTTGCCTTTGTGTTTTTCTGGGCAGTATCGGCAGGGAAATTTGGGTTCATGCCTACTTTTGAAGAACTTGAAAACCCTAAGCACTTGGTTGCTACCGAGATTATTACCTCCGACAGTCAGATTTTGGGAAAGTATTACGATAAAGAAAACCGAAAACTTATTGATTATAACGATTTGGGTGAAAACCTGGTTAATGCACTGGTCGCTACTGAAGATGAACGTTTTTATAAGCATGCGGGTATCGACCTCAGAGGATTGTTTCGTGTTGTAAAGGGCGTTGTGATAAACGATACAAAATCGGGTGGGGGAAGCACCATTTCGCAACAATTAGCCAAACTGTTGTTTCCACGCGAAAGCAATACGGGGCTCAAATTGGTAATCCGAAAGTTTCGCGAATGGGTAATTGCCGTTAAACTTGAACGCAGCTATACCAAAGAAGAAATAATTACCATGTATCTGAATAAGTTTGAGTTTATCAATGGGGCTTTTGGGGTTCATGTGGCTGCGCAAACTTATTTTAATACAACCCCCGATTTACTTAAACTGCATCAGGCAGCCACATTGATCGGGATGCTGAAAAGTCCCTATTTGTACAATCCGAATCGTTTCGAAGACCGCGCAATAAGTCGTAGGAATGTTGTTCTGGGGCAAATGCTGAAGAATCGGTATATCAATCGGCAGCAGTTTGAAGAGGCTAAGGCAATGCCTCTTGACCTTGATTTTGACCGGGAAGGCTTTAAAAAAGGCTTGGCTCCGTACTTCCGTAAATATCTTGAACGTACAATGATTGCTCAAAAGCCTGAACGCAGCTCGTATGGGAATAGCAGCCGGTCTGAGCAACGCTATTATGAAGATTCGATAGCCTGGTACACCGACCCTCTATTTGGGTGGTGTAACAAAAATCAAAAACCCGATGGTTCGAATTACGACTTATACTCCGATGGGCTTAAAATTTATACTACAATAGACTACCGGATGCAGGAATATGCGGAAGAATCGGTTCGCGAACATTTAAAAAAATTGCAACCGCAGCTGGATGCGCATGTACGCAATTTCAGAAATGCTCCGTTCTCGAACGATTTAACAAGCGAACAGGCACAGCGAAACCTGATGAACGAGGTGTATCGCAGTCATCGATACAAAAATTTGAAGAAAAAGGGTTTGAGCGACGAACGAATTATGAAAAATTTCAACACGCTCGATACCACGATGCTTTATACCTGGGAGGGATACAAAGATACAATTGTAACGCCGCTCGATTCGATTAAATATTACCTGCGCCATTTAAGCTCCTCGTTTATGGCGATGGATCCGAATACCGGCGAGGTGAGAGCCTGGGTGGGTGGCTCAGCTTATGGTTTTACCGAAATCGATATGGTTCGTTCTTCAACATATAAACGGCAGGTGGGCTCAACCTGTAAGCCATTTTTATATACCCTGGCCATGCAAAACGGACTATCGCCCTGCAAGGAAGTTCCCAACGTAGAGCAAACGTTTATTTTGTCTGATGGCACCAACTGGACGGCAAAAAACTCGGGCAAAACGGATTACGACGGTAAGATGGTTACTTTACGCTGGGGATTAGCCAATTCGGTTAACCAGGTTTCGGCATGGGTAATGAAAAGGTATAACCCTGAATCGATGCGTGATGTAATGCGTAACATGGGCATTTACAGCGATGTTCCGGCCGTGCCGTCTATGTTTTTGGGTACTGCCGAAATTACCTTGTACGAAATGGTAGCTGCGTATGCAGTTTTTCCGAACAAAGGAGTTTATACGACTCCACTTATCGTTTCGCATATCGAAGATCGGAATGGGAATGTGCTGGCTAATTTTACCCCGCAACGGCACGAGGCTATTGATGAGCAAACGGCATACCTGATGACAAACTTACTGCAAAATGTGGTAAGCGAAGGTTCGGGTCTGCGATTGAAGTCGAAATACGAAGTATACGAAGATTACGGAGGTTTTGATACACCGTTTGCCGGGAAAACCGGTACCACTCAAAATCAAAGTGATGGCTGGTTTGTTGGCTTTACCCCCGAACTGGTTGCCGGAGTATGGACCGGGGCTAATTATCGGAGCATACACTTTGAAGATATCTCTCGGGGACAAGGCTCAAATATGGCCTTGCCGGTTTTTGGACGCTTCTTTAAAAAAGTTTTTGCCGATTCAACACTAAATTATAGCCAGCAATTTGAGTATGAAAAACCCGAAGGATTTAATATTGATCTTGATTGCGGTGGCAACAACAATACTGAAGAAAAAAACATGCCCTCTTTTGACGGGTTTTGGTAATTTAATTTGTGAATACAGAATAAGCTTGAGAATTAAGCCGGTTATCCTTGGTGAACTCCGTTGAATATTTAGTTTTATGCGATACACAAAAGAACGTAACAGTCAAACCAAAATACTCCAAAAAACGATTTTTAAATCGTTTCGTTTTGCGGTGTTAAATTCATGTTTCATACTGCTTGCCGGCAGTATTATTTTTCTCCATTCGTGTGCAAACCCCGGGGCTGGCCCTTCGGGCGGGCCTCGCGACAGTATTGTGCCGATTGTTTTACGAACCATTCCAGCGCCTTACGCATTAAATTACAGTGGTAAAGAGATTCAAATTGATTTTGATGAGTATGTGGTTGCTAATACGCTGACCAATACCATGGTTATATCGCCACCACTGGCCGAACGTACCAATGTACGCACCAAAGGTAAAAGCGTGATCATAAAAATTGATGAGGAACTGATACCTGGACGAACCTACTCGATCGATTTTAAAGATGGCATAAAAGATTACAACGAAGGCAATGTTTTGGAGGGGTTCAGGATGTTGTTTTCGACCTACGACCGAATCGACACTCTTCGAATTAGTGGTTATATGGTTGATGCCTTTACTCTTGAGCCAGCCGAAAACGCGCTGGTGTCGCTGTATTCAATAGACAACGATTCGATATTTTCAACTTTACGCCCCGATTTTATTGCCAGGCCTGATGAAACCGGTTTTTTTCTCTTCGATAACCTGCCCGAAGGCTCGTATCGCTTGTATGGGCTTGTCGATGAAGACCGCGATTTAATGTTTTCGAAACGAAGTGAAAAGATTGCATTTATTGATACGCTTTTAACCCCTTCGGCTCAGTATATTCATCAAATAGATACCTTGTTTGAGGAGAATGATACAATTATTAGTAAAGGCTACACTGAATTTAGTCCAGGCCCGGTTAACGCCTATCTTTTTACTGAAGATTATTTTGAGCAGTATGTGGTTGATTATAAGCGTGAACCCCGAAACCGTATGCAACTGGTATTTAATGAATCGCTCAGCGACTCGTTTGCATTCGATATTCCGGGTGTTGATGCCGAACAGCTGTATGTTGAATTCGGGAAAAACCGCGATAGTTTGCGGATATGGCTTACCGATAGTATTGCGGTATCGAACGATTCGTTGTATATGGCTTTGCGTTATACTGTAACCGATACTCTTGGTCAATTTATATCGAAGGCCGATACATTGAAAATGTTTTTTAGTGATCAGCGGCAATCATCGAAAGGGATGGAGAATGATGAAGAAGAACCAACGAAACAAAATGGCTTTAGTTTTACGACGAACATAAAACAGGGAGAGGTTGATTTGAATGCTAAAATACAATTGATTTCGACCGATCCGCTTCTTTCTTTTGCAAAAGAGGATGTTCGCGTTGAATTAGCCGTAACCGATTCGACCTACGAGCCTGTTCCGTTTGAACTTATTTCGTATGAAGATTCGAAAAGGAAATACGGGCTCAATTTTACGCTCGATGAGCAAACGGTTTACCGGGTACAAGTGGATTCGGCACGGGTGCAAACCTTGGGTGGTTTGCATAATACAGAGTTTTCGTTAAGTTTCAGAACTCGTGCTCTCGAATATTATGGGACAGCTATATTTAAGATTCTTGGTTTTGAAGGTTCAGCAATTGTTCAACTGTTGTCGAACAACGAGAATGAAGATGTGATACGAACAAAACAGGTAAAGGTTTCTGATAAAGAAATTGCGCTGCCATACTTGTCACCCGGGCGTTATCGGATTAAACTAATCGATGACCGAAATGAAAACGGAAAGTGGGATACCGGAAGCCTGGAAGAGGGCATACAACCCGAGATGGTTTACTACTTACCGAAAGTATTGGAAATAAAATCGAACTGGGAAATAAAAGAAGACTGGGAAATCGATCCGGCAAATTTGTTGCCCAAAGATATTTATGATGCCGAAGCCGAGGAAAAGGAAAAGGAAAGAGCAAACGAGCAAGGACGTAGATAAGTACAGTGCATCTTGTAATTCGCGATACAATATGATATTTGAACGCTGCATTAAAGCATTATTATTAATTTTTGTCTCTCTTGTAATGCATTCGTGTTACGAAGAAATGCCATATGCTCCCGGACTTAAAGATTCTTCTTCGATTCTGGCTCTTAATTATAAGCCGGTTTTCGAAGATTCCGAAAGGGGGTTGATGCTTTTCCCTATTGATGAGTATGGTTTTTTCAAAGCAAAAATTTCGAAAAATTTCAACGGAAAGTTGTATGTCAACAGTGAACAAATACCTGATGATTACGAATATGATTTTGGTGCAATTGACTGTAAAACAAGCTTTGAGGTAACGTTGATTAAAGAAAGTGGTGATGAAGAGAACTTTCACTTGTACTTTTCGCTGCTTCCACTTGTTAAGATCGAATATAATTACGAAGAGATACTTGATGACCCGAAACTCCCGGCAAAATTGACTGTAGTGACAACCAATAGCGATGTGTGGTACGAAAGTGCAGGCATTGAAATTCGTGGTGGCAGCTCAACCTCTAAGCCTAAAAAATCATACGGGATAGAAATATGGGATGATTATGATTCGAAGAGAAATAAAAACATTTCGCTTTTCGATATGTATCATGATGATGATTGGATACTTGATGCATTGTATGCCGATTCGAGCAGAATTCGGAACAGGGTTTCGTTTGATTTATGGAATGACATGCAGGTGGATGCTGCTGAACGAGGTAATCGAACAAAGTTTTCTGGAATTAAAGGCCGATATATTGAATTGTTTTTGAACAATGAATACCAGGGCTTGTATTGTTTAAACGAGCGTGTTGAAGCTAAAATGCTACAAATAAAAAAGGAACAAACCGGGCAACAGGGCTACCTTTATAAGTCGGAAAGTTGGTCAGGTGCAACGACTTTTTCAGGTTTACCCGAACTGGCCATTGATGAGAGTGAACATTGGAGTGGCTGGGAACAGAAATATCCCGCCCCGGATGAGGGATACGATTGGAAACCATTGTACAATTTTGTCGATTTTGTTGTTAATTGTACCGATCAGCAGTTTAAAACATCAATAGGTGATTGTTTTGTGCTTGATCAGGCCATCGATTTTTATATTTTGGTTAACCTGATAAAGGGAGCAGATAATGTAGGGAAAAACATTTTTCTATTGTCTGAGTCTGGAGAAAGCCCTTTTTATATTTCACCATGGGATATGGATGCAACCTGGGGGCGCGACTGGCTAGGATATAAAGTTGATTCTCGTAGTGTTATGACTTTTAACTTATATAGGCGGATTATTGAGCAAAATCCAGAATATTTTAGGGAAAATCTGAAAAAGCGATATACTCAATTGCGTGAAGAAATATTGACGCATGATGCTCTTCAACAGAAATTTCATCATTATTTTGATGTGTTTGAAGAATCGGGTGTAATTATCCGCGAAAATGAAAGATGGCCCGAATCGACAGTGAATATTAAGCGTGAGATGGATTATTTATCGAATTGGTCTGTTGAACGGTTTTCTTACCTCGACAATTATTTTCAGCATATCGATCAGTAGTTGTGTTATGACATGTTGCGGCAATTTTTGAGAAATTTTATTTCAAAAAATGTAACATTTCAATTTGGCCTTTACTAACTCAACAAAACATTATTAAATGGATAAAAAGAAAAAGGAGGAAAGGTTTAAACTGCTTATCGACGAAAACAGCGAACGTATAATGCGAATTTGTCGGTATTACAACCCTAACCCCGAGGATCGGAAGGACATGTACCAGGAAATCCTGGTGAATGTGTGGAAAAGTCTCGATACTTTTCGCGGCGATTCAAAAATCAGCACCTGGGTATATCGTATTGCTATTAATACATCGCTGAGTTTTACCGGAAAAGCTTTTCGGCAAATGAAACTGATGGTTGATAAGGATGTGCAAAATATGGGCTTGCTGGTCGATGATGAATTGCAACTCAAACAGCAGTACGAAAACGACCTCGAAACCCTGCAAGCGCAACTGAACCAATTGTCGGTTATCGAAAAAGCAATGATCTCGTTGATGCTCGAAGGCCTTTCGATGCGCGAAATTGCCGACGTAATTGGCCTTACCGAACCCAATATCCGGGTCAAAATTCATCGTATTAAAGAAAAGCTGAGAGAGAATATTATTTCGGCTCAAAATCATTCATCAACTTTAGATTAAATAGCCATGGAAGATAAAACTATACAACAAAACAATCCGCTCGATATGAGTGAGTTTGTGGGTAAACTTCAAAAGGAAGACCGTCGTAACATGTCCTTATCGCGCAATATGCAGTGGGGCATGTGGATACTGTCCATTTTTTATGCAGTGTTTTTTATTGTTATTCCTTTTTACGAAAACACCTTGTATAAAGCCATTGGATGGTCGTTGTATGTACTTACTTTTTTGTCGTTTGGGTTCATTTTTAATTACCTCAAACGAGAATACAGGCGGGTCGATTATGGTTTGCCTACGCTTGTAATGCTTAAAGAAGCTGCCAAACGCTACAAATTTTTTCAACGCAAAACTACTTTAGCTACCATGCCGGTTATACTTGTCGATGTGGGTATGGTGCTGGTAACATTCGATCCAGGACAGCCGGGCAGTTTGTTGCGCACCATTTTGGTATCCCAGGCATTATTTATCCCGGCTATTGGCATTGGTTTATTTATTGGTAATATAATTTGGAGAAAGCGGCAAAAACCACTGCGCGATGCCGCATTAAAAATGATAAACGAATTGGAAGAATAGAATTATGAAAGCACTATTATCGGGTAAAAAATCGGCCGCAGTTGCAAGCTTATTGGGAATTATCGGCTACTTTGTTTTTGACTTTTTAAAAGCACGAAGCAGTTTTGGGATGATTGATTTTTTCAGGGGATTTTTTACAGGAATTACCTTGGTTGCAGTTATAATGCTAATAGGGTTGTACTTTCCAAAGGTATTGAAAAGGCGAAAAAATAACCATCAATAAGCAATCGGCCTTTTTTATCTAAAAGTGGGTTTTAGATTATACATTGAAAAACAAAAAGATGGGGAACGTTACTTTTCAATTCGTTTTTTGACTGACAGTTTGAATTGTTATGTTCCCCAAATCTGTGCGATTTTGTAAGCACTATTCCGAAAATTCCAGGATGTCGCCAGGTTGACAGTCGGGTTTACTGATAATGTAGCCTAACCGCATAACAAAAAAAGCCGGAAAAAATCCGGCTTTTTTTGTTTAATGCTTTGCGATTATCCATATTGCATGAACAATACCAGGGATATATCCCAAAATAGTAAGCAGGATATTTAACCAAAAATGTTTGGTAATTCCTACTTCTAAAAACACTCCCAATGGAGGTAGAATAATTGCAAAAATAATTTTCAAAATATCCATAATTATTATTTTAAATATTAGAACACATAGATTTTCGTTATAAAGGTAGTGTAAGATATAAAAATATATTGGACAAATTATTGCAATGGTGCAAAGATTTAATGGTAGTATAGAATAGCTGTATTGAAATGTTTAAACGGAGCGACGGCCAGGGATTGAAGCGGTAGCCCGGTGTGTTTTGACGGCTTGCGTGAACAGGAGTGGCAGGGCGACCGGCAGGAAGCCCCTGCCACGAACGGTGAACGCTGCCGGCAAATGCACCGGCTACAAGCGAAAAGCCCGCAGGCCGCCAAATGAAAATTTTTTAAGGGATGGGGATAATCATTGAAAGCCCGGTAATATGCGGAGTTACAATGGGATATAGTTTTAACGGGTTTGCGATGTCGTTTTTAGCAATAAAAAGCCCAATGGCGGTTGCGCTAACGGCGCCGGCAGCTACATCGCTGAGCCAGTGGCGGTTGTAGTACATGCGCTGGAAGCCAATTGTTGAGGCGAGGCCGTAACTGAGCCAGGGTATCCATTTTTGATGACGGTAACGCCACGAAATGACCGATGCAGCGGCAAAAGCCATGGATGTGTGGCCCGAGAAAAAAGAACGTCCGTCAGACTCAATATCCCAGTTGTGTGCATCGGGGCCTTGCCAGTGGTTGGGGCGGTCGCGGCCGGCAACGATTTTTATGGTGCGCGTGAGCAGGGCACTGTAGAAGCAGCTTTCGGCAATCATGTAAGCCGTTTCGATGGTGTAGTTGTTTTTGGAAATGAAACCGGCAGCGGTGAATCCGGTTACGATGGCGGTGGTGTAATAAAAATCGGAATAATCGAAAACCGACAGGCTTTTTTCGAGGGGTAGGTTGCGGTGTGTGCTGAGGTAGCGCTGCACGGGCTCGTCGAAAAATGCAATGGAGGCCGTTGTGAAAGCAGTGGCTGAGCCGAGTACAATCCAATCGGTTTTGTTCCATTGAATAGGCGATTTAACTAAAGCTATGCCGTTGTTTAATAGGTGTTTAAACGATTTGCGAATGAGTGAATCGGGCTGCGCGCAGAGTGTAGGCGAAAGAGCTAATAAAGCGAGCATCGACAGGACAACGAGGATGTTTTTGGATATGTACAGCTTTGTTTTCATAGGCCAGTAATAATCAGTCGTACTTTTTGGCTTCTTCCCATATTTTGTTCATTTCGTCGAGACTCATGTCGTGAAGCGAACGCCCTTTGAGCAGGGTTTTTTCTTCGAGATAATTGAATCGTTTGATAAATTTCAGGTTGGTACGTTCGAGTGCCGATTCGGGGTCGATGTTGTATAGCCTTGCAGCGTTAACCATGGAAAAAAGCAGGTCGCCAAATTCTTTTTCCATTTCGGCCTGACTATTGTTTTTGAGTTCGTATTCGAATTCGGCAAACTCTTCGCGCACTTTGTCCCATACTTGTTCTTTTTCTTCCCAGTCGAATCCTACGCCGCGCACTTTTTCCTGTATGCGATTGGCTTTAACAATGGCCGGCAACGATTTGGGTACGCCCTCGAGTACTTGTTTTTTGCGTCCTTTTTCTTTTAGTTTGATGGCTTCCCAGTTTTGCGAAACTTTTTCGGCACTGTTGGCTTCGACATCGCCAAACACGTGGGGGTGGCGAAAAATGAGTTTATCGCATAACGAATCAATTACATCGGCAATATCGAAAGCTTTTTTCTCTTCGCCGATTTTAGCGTAAAATACAATATGAAGTAAAATGTCGCCCAGCTCTTTTTTTATTTCCTGGAGGTTGTTATCGAGAATGGCTTCGCCCAGCTCGTATGTTTCTTCGATGGTTAATTTGCGAAGGCTTTCGAGGGTTTGTTCGCGATCCCATGGGCATTTTTCGCGAAGCTCGTCCATGATGTGTAGTAGTCGTTCGAACTGTTGTATTTTTCGTTCCATATGGTTTAAATAAAAAATCCCGCCTTTAGGACAGGATTATCAATATTGTGTGTATTTACTAGAATAATCCGTGAATTTGTGCATCGATACGGTCGATAATTTTACTGAGGTCTTCGGTGTTGTTGTGGAAGTTCACATCATCGACATTGATTATGAGTAGCTTGCTATCGGTGTAGCGGCTAATCCACAGTTCGTAGCGCTCGTTTAGCATTTTGAGGTAATCGAGCCTGATGGACTCTTCGTATTCGCGACCGCGCTGTTGAATCTGGTTCACAAGTGTAGGCACCGAAGCACGAAGGTAAATAAGCAAATCGGGCGGCTGAATAAGCTGAACCATAAGGTTAAAAAGCGATTTATAATTGTCGAAGTCGCGGGTTGACATCAGCCCCATTTCGTGAAGATTGGGTGCAAAAATTTCGGCATCTTCGTAAATGGTTCGATCCTGGATGACGGTTTTGTTCGATTTTCGAATATCGATAACCTGCTTAAACCGGCTATTGAGAAAGAAAACCTGTACATTGAACGACCATCGTTGCATGTTGTTGTAAAAATCGTTTAGGTAGGGATTATCGTCAACGGTTTCGTAGTTGGGTTCCCATCCGTAGTGTTTTGCCAAAAGGGCGGTAAGTGTTGTTTTGCCTGCGCCAATATTACCTGCAACTGCTATATGCATTCTGATTTGTTTTTAATTAATTATGGTTGTGTGTTGATTTGTTTGAGCAACGAGTCGAGGTATTCGCGATCGTTAGCCAAACGGGGGATTTTATTCTGCCCACCTACTTTTCCCCTGGTTTTCATCCAGTTGTAAAATGTTCCTTTGGGAGCATTTATAATTTCAAGTTGTTTAAGTGTTAAATTTTTGAAACGTTTAGCTTCGTAATCCGAATTTACTTTTTGCAGTTCCTGATCGAGTATTTTAGCAAACTGTTCAATGTTTTCGGGTTCGTTTTCGAACTCGATAATCCATTGGTGGCAGCCTTTATGCTCGGTGTCCATAAACACTGGTCCGGCAGTAAATTCGCAAATAGTAGCACCGGTTATTTCGCAAGCAGCATCGAGGCCTTTGATAGCGTTATTGATGATAAGCTCTTCGCCAAAAGCGTTGATAAAATGCCTGGTACGTCCGGTAATTTTTATTTTGAAGGGATATTTTTGGGTAAACATTACGGTATCGCCAATGATGTAACGCCATAAACCGCCATTTGTTGAAATAACCATGGCGTAATTTCTACCTGTTTCAACCTGGTCGAGTCCAAGTGCCTCCGGCTCATTATCGAAGAAATGTGCCATATCGATAAATTCGTAATAAATGCCATTATCGAGCATCAGCAACATATCGTCTGTCGATAGGTCGTTTTGTAAGGCAAAGAAACCTTCGGAGGCGTTGTAGGTATTCATGTAACGCATTGTAGCCGAAGGGATAAGCTTTTTGTATTGTTCGTGGTAGGGTTCGAAGTTTATACCTCCGTGAACAAAAACCTCGAGGTTTGGCCATACTTCCAGCAGGTTGTCTTTTCCCGAGATTTCGAGAATTCGTTTAATGAGCACCAGAAACCACGAGGGCACACCGGCAAAACTGGTGATGTTTTCGTTTATGGTTGAATGGGCTATTTTTTCAATTTTCTCTTCAAAATCGGGTATAAGTGCAATTTCGGAAGGAGGTGTATTTTTGAAACGGCTCAAAAAAGGCAGGTTATGCAGCATAACGGCCGATAAATCGCCGGTGCGAATGCTTTTGTTTAAATTGCTTACTTTGTGGCTTCCACCAATGGTAAGGTTTTTACCTTTCAGAAATTGGGTGTCGGGGTTGCTTTTGAGGTAGTGCGCAAACACATCGACTGAGGCTTTTAGATGGCAGTTATCAAGTGAATCGTCGCTAACCGGGATAAACTTGCTTTTATCGTTTGTGGTTCCCGACGATTTGGCAAACCACCGAACCGTGCCAGGCCACAAAATATTCTTTTCGCCTTCGACCATCCGTTCGATGTAGGGTTTTAAGGTTTCGTAATCGCCAAGGGGAACATTGCTTTTGAAAGCGCTGCTTCCCTGAATGCCGGGATACCCATGGTTAATGCCCCATTCGGTATTTTCAGCCTTTCGGATAAGTTCCTGCAAAACTTTTTCCTGCTGTTCGACAGGATATTTGCTGAAATATTCGTACTTTTTGTACCTGGTTGAAAAAATTTTTTCAATGCCCCGGTTGAAGATTTCTATCATACCTTTTTCTCGAGTTTCAAAACGACGCAAATTAATAAAAAAATAAGTTGTATTGAATAGGCACTGTTAAATAGATTCTATTTTTGTGTAAAACAAAAAAATGCTAAAAGTGAAGAGATATGAATTACATTGATATAATAATTATCATTTTACTGGTTGTTGCCGCTGTAAAAGGAGCGACTAAAGGGTTTGTTTACGAAATTGCCTCACTGGCTGCTTTAATCGTCGGAGTTTGGGGTGCCGTGAAGTTTTCGGGAGCTACCGAAACTTACCTTGTAAACCGACTTAATTTTACCAATCAATACATCGATATCATTGCTTTTGTAATTACCCTGCTTATTATTATTGTACTGGTACATTTTTTAGGTAAGGCAATTGAGAAAATTATTGAATCGATATCATTAGGGGTTATCAATCGCATGTTGGGCCTGGTTTTTTCGGTCGCCAAAACGGCGTTTATACTGGGCGTCGTAATTCTTTTGCTCGAAAAAATTGACGAAAAAGTTTCGTTTATTCCTAAAGACAAGGTGCAAAAATCGATTTTTTACACTCCGTTGCAAAATATTACCGTATCGGCGTTTCCGTTTATGATTGAGTTATACGAAAACATCAAAGACAAGACCGACAAAACCAACGAAGAAGATACACCCGTAAAAACCCAGAAACAGGGAGCAGGGCAGATATAAACGCCTCACCCAGTTTTGAACATTTAAGTCGTTCGTTGGTTTAACTTCCGATAATAAACAAACATTAACTACCAATGAACAATATCGAAATATTTACATCGAAAACCCCGGTTACTTCGAAAGAAAAAGAAGCCATTGTTGATTTTTTGCACATCCACCTCGACCAGTTTGGCGACCCACGCGAAGACATCTGTAAAGCGGTAAATTATGCACTTAAAAAAACCAATTCGTTTGGCGGATATGTTTTAAGATTAAGTGATGGCAAACAAATTATAGGTGCTGTAGTTGTAAACCGCACCGGCATGGATGGGTATATTCCTGAAAACATATTGGTTTACATTGCTATTGATAAAAATTACCGAGGACAAGGGCTTGGTAAAAAAATAATGCAAAAGGCTATTGAAACCGCCGACGGAGATGTAGCTTTACATGTTGAACCCGACAACCCGGCTCGCAAACTCTACGAGAAACTGGGCTTTACCAGCAAGTACATCGAAATGCGATACAAAAAAACGGTTTAAACATGGCGTATATCACTCTCGACCGGGAAAAGCTAAGAGAAAACTACGAGTACTTAGATCAACTGTTTGATAAGCACAACATCGACTGGGCTATTGTTACAAAAATGTTGTGCGGCAACAAAACCTATCTGAAAGAAGTTCTCGATTTAGGCATAAAACAGGTTTGCGACTCGCGGGTTTCGAACCTGAAAGCCATAAAATCGGTCAATCCTGGGGTTGAAACCATTTACATAAAACCACCACCCAAGCGTGCTATCCCGAATATTGTACGATATTCCGATGTCAGCATGAACACTTCGTTCGAAACCGTAAACCTACTATCGGACGAAGCTCAAAGGCAAAATAAGACCCATAAAATCATTATCATGATTGAAATGGGGGAGTTGCGCGAGGGGGTTTTGCGCGACGAAGTTGTAAATTTTTACGCCAGGGTATTTGAGCTTCCGAACATCGAAGTAGTTGGCATTGGTACCAATTTAAGTTGCCTTTATGGCGTACTTCCCAACCAGGATAAGCTGATTCAGCTGAGTTTATACAAACAACTGATTGAACAAAAATTTGATAAGAAAATCCCGTACATTTCGGGGGGGAGTTCGGTAACGATACCGCTTATCAATCAGGGCCTTTTGCCCGAAAGTATTAACCATTTCAGGGTTGGCGAAACTTTGTACCTGGGCACCAATGTTTACGATGGAACGCCGTTTGATTTTATGCACAATGATGTGTTCAGTGTTCATGCCGAAATTATCGAACTGTTTGAGAAACCAGTTGTGCCACAGGGTGAGATGGGGCATAACGTAGAAGGCGAAACCTTTGAATTCGACCAGGACAAATCGGGCGACACATCGTACCGGGCCTTAATCGACTTGGGATTGCTGGATATTGAGCAGAACCACCTGTTTCCGGTTAACGATTCGTGTTCGTTGGCCGGTGCCAGTTCGGATATGATTGTGGTTGATTTGGGAGAGAATAATAAAATGTACCGTGTAGGCGATTTGCTTGAGTTTAAAACCGACTACATGGGTTTGCTGCGTTTGTTGAATTCGAGATACATTGATAAAAAAGTGAAATAGTGATATATTATAAGCTTTCGAGCACTTGTATCAATCGTTTTTTGCGTCGAAGTGATACCGGAACTTCGGCACCGTCTTTCAGAATTAAAAATCCACCATCGCTTTTGTCGAGCTTGGTTACATAACTAAGATTTACCAAAAAAGAATGATGTGGGCGAAAGAAACCATACTCCGACAAAAGATCTTCGTATTCTTTTAGCACCCTCGATACCATTATTTTACTGCCATTAATCATATAAAAAGTAGTATAATTGCTTTCGCTGCGGCAATGGGTAATATCGCTTACATCGACAATGTTTATGGCTTCGGTGGTTTTTAGTATAATACGTCGAGCCTGGGTTTTCCGCTCGTAATAGTTAAAAAAGGTTTGTACCTGGGTGTGCAGTGCTTCATCGTTAATCGAGCTAATGGCGCGACTTACCGCATCGCAAAAGTCGTTTTCATCGATGGGTTTTAAAATATAATCGATGGCGCTAAACTTTATGGCTTTTATGGCAAATTCGTTGTAAGCGGTAATGAAAATAAGCGCGTAGTTGTATGGTTTAATTTTTTGAAGAATAGTAAAGCCGGTGCCGTCGGTTAGGCGGATGTCGAGCAAAAGCAGCTGAGGTTTATGTTCGTTGATAAACTCAACAGCTTCGGCTACCGACCCACAACTTCCAATAATTTCAATTTCGTCGAAATGTTTTTGAAGCAAAACTTTGTTTAGTTCTACCAATTCGGGTTCGTCGTCAACAATAAATGTTTTAATCATGAGGCTCAATCAATGGAAAATCAATACTTACTAATGTTCCGGTTTCATTTTCGCTAATTTCGCTTAAATCGTTAATCACGAAATTAACAGTTTTTTTGTACTTTTTTTCAAAAAGCCGGATTCTTTCTTTAAAAATTAGTAAGCCCATTGATTTATGCTCGCTTTCGTGCTTCTTCTCTGAATGGTTAATTCCAACGCCATTATCTTTTAAACCGATGTGCAGGTAATTGTCGTTTTGGGTAACTGAAACGCTTATTGTTAAGCCTTTGCCACAATCGGGTTTTTGAAAGCCGTGCTGGATAGAATTTTCGACAAAAGGTTGCAACATGGTTGGCAAAACATATACAAAATCAAGTTCCACATCATCGTCGATATTAAATTCGTAATTAAAACATTCGCGTTGGCGCATTTGCTCAATTTCGAGGTAGTTACGCAGGGTCTCAATTTCTTCATCGAGGGTTATAAGGCTCTTGTTCGAGTTTTTGAGTACCAGGCGGGTTAGTTTTGAAAAATTCCCCAAATAAGTAGCTGCTTTTTGAGGTTCGTTATTGTACAAAAAGCTTTGGATAGAGCCCAAGGCATTAAAGATGAAATGCGGGTTCATCATCGACCGGAATAAACTGCTTCGAAGTTCAATACGTTGCTTTTCGGCTCTGGTTTGTGCCACCACATAAACTACGATAAGTGTGAGCAGCACAATTATTGCCACAAACAGTGTTATGTAATTTCGTTGCGTTTTGAGCTGATTTTCAACGGTTAACATTTCTATTTGTTGCTCTTTCTTATTGGCCTCGTAAAGGGTTTGCAATTCGTTCAGGTAACGGGCGTTTTGCTCGTTTACGACACTATCGTTGGCTGCCACACCAATTTTATAATTATTGAGTGCTTGTTTATACTGACCTGTGTTTTCGAAATAATCGGATAGAAGTTTATACGATTCCTGAATTAGTAAGCCTGAATTTATTTGTAGAGACAGCGTATTAAATTCAGTAAGAGCACCAAAAGCCTGGTCGTATCTTCCTTGTGCCAAATAAGCCTTTCCAAGGTTGGCGTAACTTTGAGCTATGTAATAGTTATCGTTCGATTGTTTTGCAAACGAAATACCTCTCTCAAATTCTTTTAATGCCTTTGAAAGTTCTCCTCGTTTCAGATATATCTCACCAATACTGTTGTAACAAATGGCCTTACCAACATCGGAATCAATAATTTTGTTTTGTTCAAGCGACATCAGGTAGTAGCTCAGGGCCGTTTCGGTATTCTTCATTGCCTCATATGCAAAACCAATATTGTGGTAGTTTATGGCCATGCCTCGGTGGTTATCAATTTTTTTTTCAATTTCGAGGGTTTGGCTAAAAACTTCGAGTGCCTGTTGTGGTTGGTTGAGGGTAAGATTAATATTTCCGATGCTGTTTAATGCGATACAGGCACTTCGGGTAGCTACGTCGGGATTTCCTTCGAATGCTTCGGAAAGTTGCAGAGCCTGCATGTGGTAATCGAGTGCAATGCGCGGTTTATCGAGCCGTCGATAAACGACCCCGAGATTATTCAAGGCGTAAATCTGAATCATGGTATCGATACCGGCCAGGTTCAAAGCCGACTCGTGCAGGTCGGCTGCCACGGCATATTCGGCCTTGTCGCGCATCATCACCCCTAGAATGTTTTTGGCATTAGCCTCACCCCAGTTAAAATTATTACGCTGGCTTTCAGTAATTAAATATCGAAGGTATTCTTCTTTTTGGTCTTTTGTGCGAATCTGATTGTATATATCGAAACTATCGATAATGATTTTAATATCGGCAATAGACAATTTGCGTTGCATGGAAAGTATGCTGTCGGGATTCCATGTAGCAGTTTGTGGCAGTACCGGCTCTCCATTTTTAGAGAAACCAATACTGCCACAAGTGAACAGACAAATAATAACCCCCACTCCTATAACAATCCGTTTCAACATCAATTAGTATCCTCCTCTGTTACGTGTGGTTGTTTGATTACTGTTTTACCACACGTTGATAAAATAATTGTTCGTTTTCAAATACGAGGCTTAAAATATAAATTCCATTTCCCAATTCCGCCGTTTCGATGGAATATTTTTGAGCATCGTCGGAAATTTTCCCCGACTTTATACTTTTTCCATCCAGCGTTAATATTTCGAAAGACTTCAGCTTATTATCAGCTTTATTGTTAAGCTCTATATAGTTGCTAAAGGGCATGGGGTAAACCTCAACATTGGAAATGCCGAGTGACTGGACGCCAACCGATGTCCCTTCCGAGTAATAATAATCGGCCACCATCGATTCAGCCATTTCGTTTGTTTCCCAATCGATAATTGTATAATGTGTAACCTTTTCTAGCAGCCCAAACTGTTGATATTCTTCATCGAGGTGATAATAGCCTTCGGAATAAGCCGATATATAAGGAATGTAGTAATCGTTAGGATCGACGCTTGTATTATAAGTAAACACGTATTTATTGGTCGAAGCAAACGAACCATCTTGCTGACCGAGGAAGTATGTTTCGGAGAATAAGGTGTTTCCGTTGTAGACATACTCGTAGTATTCCCTCAGTTCCAAATTGGGAAGATAACCATCATTGGAATACACTTCTTCTTTAACCCGGTTGCCGTTTTCGTAGGTATAACGAGTTTCTTCAACAAGGTCAATAAACCCGGGCATTTGCATCCTCTCGCGTTCAACAAGAATTCGGTTATTCGAGTCGTATTCGTATTCCGAAGAATTAAAAACAAAATTTTCTCCCGATTCTTCGTCGTACATGCTTAAACGAAACAAGGTTTCGAGCCCGGCGCTGTTGTACTCAAACTCGATTTGCATGCCGGGCAGGAACTCTCCAGCGTCATAATCGTACATAAACATTTCGCCAGAAACAGGTCTCATCTCGTCAATAAGTATAATCGAATAGCTTGTATGCAACCAATCGTCAAGGTCTTCATCCCATTCGTACGAGTCGGAACGCATTTCGTTTCCATCGTATTGATACTCATATTTTTCAGAAGGATGCTCTCCTTCGCCAAAATCATAATCCCAGTAAATCTCGCTTGTAACATTGCCGTTGGCGTCGTACTGAGTTTCCGTTTTTTCGAGTATAATCCAACCGTCAAATGCATCTTTGAAGTTCAGCGCGAATAATGTTTCGCGCCCGGCATTGTCGTATTCAAATTGCTGATGTTCGTTTAGCTCCAACTCATCAAGGTAGTTTAGCGAGTAACCTTTGTAGTTGGTTAACAGACCAGACTCGTTGTAATAAAACACCCCCATCGAACCGTTATCCAATGTAATACTGTCGAGGTGGCTTTGAGCTTTGGCACTTTTCAGTGGCAGGTTTTCGGTATTCGTTTTTACAATGTTTTTAACTTTTTCGATATGCTTTTCGGCTATGCGATGCATATCATTTTTTTTGGCGTTGCTTGCAACACAGCTAAACACGGTTGCTGTAAAAAGTACTAAGAAGTAAATTTTTTTCATTTTTCAAGGGTTTTATTCAAACATGGATTTAAGCAAATTTTTCATTTCTTCGGGCGTCATTTCCTCGTCCGAATTAACTGTGTCGTCATCTATTTCCAACTCGTTGTAGGTTGATATTTCGCGTCCGGCGGGCAATTCGAACAGAACTGAAGGCACATCAATATTGGTTTCAACATTGGTGGCTGTAATAACAGACTTAACGCCCATCATGCTTATTTCGGTTTTCAAACTCAGCCCGTTCCATACCCATATTTTGCCCATGCCCTTATACACATCGCATTTTTTGCCCAACATGTTTTCGGTGCCGGTTTTTTCGTAGCCCATAGCCTCAATCATCCGAATAGAGTAATCTTCCACTTCGCCTGCATCCAGTCCTTCGTCGTCCCACGATTCGGCAATGGGATTCGAGGTTTGATAAACTTTATTATCGGTATCGGACCACTCGTAAAGCTTAGTGCCCAGAGCCAGGGTCGATTTATTGGTTTTGCTGACCTGCCCAAAAACCTTCATTTCAGATTTTTCGACGGTTAATTCTTTGTACCCGTAATCGTCCCAGGTAATAACTTGTGTTCCCTTGGCGCTGCCTTCCATTTTGTATTCGACTACACCTGTTTTAAAGGGATATTTTTTAAAAGGTTTTTGGGCATTGGTAAAACCAACAAGCCCAAAAACCAAAACAATAATGTAAAAAAACTTCATTTGCTTACAATTTAATTGCTATCCCCACATTAAGATAGGTTATTCCGTAACCCAACTCGGCCATAACAGCCATATTGTCGGTAAAGTAATAACGGGCACCAACAAACCAATAAGAGTATAGTCCTGTATCGTTATCATTGTAATAATCATCGTACAAATCGTCAATATCATCATCTTCGTATTTCCAGCTGTAATGGTGAATACCCAAGGATAATCCTACGTAAGTATCGAGCTTATCAACTAAAGGATAATGAAACGAACCACGTGGACCAATGTAAATACGGCTGGTGCGTGATGAATAATTATAGCCCCAGCCGCTATATTCGTATTTGTAGGATGAAAATCCTAAATAGGCACCAACTCCAATAGAACCTTTTTCTAATATTCCATCAGCAATTCCGTATTCGCCAGATAGTGAGATTGGAGGAATAGCCATTTTATAGTATGAGCTAAGGCCGGTACCTAATCCAATTCCAATATTGGCAACTTTATCGCCTTTAGCGAACATAGGCGTAACATCTTGAGCTTTTACAAAAAAAGCCACACAACATAAAGTTAGCAGAATCAATAATTTTTTCATTTTGAATAAATTTTAGGGTTTAAAAAAATGTATATTAAATCTTTCGAATGCATTTATCATAGCATTACACATACAAAATTAAGCTATAGAAGCAGCCCCTATTTGCGAAAAAAGAAAGTGCAATCAACCGATGTATAAGTGTTGGTTTTTAACTGGTATTTGAGAAATTTAGTCCGAAAAGAATTAATTTGTAGCGTTTTGTGCAGAACAGAACACATTTTACAAAACCTTATAAACGAAATTGCACCACACCCAGGCAATGAAACATGTATTTAACCTATTAGATACGGGCATATTGCTCTTGTTTTCTCACCAGCACGGCCACACCCGGTGAAAAGAGAATTATTATTCAGAAAGATTTGGCAAAAGTATGGCCTTTGATGGAAATTGTTCGCATTGAATACTATGCAACCTTAACGCACCTCGAATATTGCAAGAGCGAGTAAGAAAAAGAAGATTATCTGCGAGAATACGAAAGCCTTGTAAAACAGGAATACCTAAAAAAAGTACTGAATCTAAATCTTAGGCAAGGCAAACTACTGCTTTTACTCATACATCGTGAGCTGGGACAAACGCCTTTCGATTTGTTAAAAATGTATTTATCGTACCGGAAAGCCCGTTTTTGGCAATAACTGGCCAGACTAGCCGACGCCGATTTAAAAGCAGAATACTCGGCAAAAATGTATCCCGAGATAGAACAAACAAACAAAAAAACAGGGATAGAAATTTCCACCCCCGTTTTTACATACTAGAAAAAACTAACTTATTAAAATTGCAATTCGCCTGTGAAATCTTCGCTAACATCGCGACCGGCCAACGCATCGGCAACACCTTTATACGCAATTTTACGTTCGTAATCGGCATTCCAGATATTTGGCGCATCGTCGGGTAACCAAAATTCATGTTCATCGGGGTGGTCACTAATCCCCCAAATGGTAATACCATACTGCTGAGCTTCAGGGATTATTTCGAGGTATTTTTCAATAACAAACTGGTACATATCCGATTGTTGTTGATATTGTTCGGCCGATGGTGCGTTGGTTTCAACTTTTACATCCAGTTCCGATACTTTAATCAGCTTGCCTGAGGCGGCTAACAGGTTAAACATTTCAATAATTCGCGTGGTGTCGGAATTAATACTGATGTGCATTTGAGTTCCAATGCCATCTACCTGTGCGCCCTGGCTTTCGATGTATTCAACATACTCGATAATTCCACGGCACTTGTCGAGGCTGTACTCCAGGTTGTAGTCGTTAATAAATAATTTATCGTCGGCATTGCCATACTGGCGAGCTAACTTAAATGCTGTAACCGCATAATCTTCACCCAGGTATTTTTGCCAGTAAAATTCGTCGGAGGCCAGTTCGCCGCTAACATTTCCGTCGCGTACTGTGCCATTTTCGTTCATAGGTTCATTTACTACGTCCCATGCTTTTATATCGTTCTTAAAATGGCCAACCATTGCTGCTATCCAGCTTTCCATTGCATCGCCGATAAGCTGTGTTTTTTCTTCGTCGGTTTTTTCAATGTAGGTCGGGCCATCCTGTGCGCTCTTCAATTCGGGTTCGGGAGCGATACCAAATACTACATCGTCGATGTAGAATGTTGCCGCATGCTTACCAATGTCGAATAAAAATTTGTTTTTGTCGGCCGTTGATGCTGTAATGGTGCGTTCAACAAAGCTCCATTGTGTTGTTACTGGAATGGCTCCGGAATAATCGCCACCGTAGTCGGCATTTTGTATTTGGAACTGAATTTCGCTGGCTACATCGGCTTTAACCCAGAACGATACGAAGTATTCTGTACCTTGTTCCAAAAAGTTGTCGAAGGTATAAAGTTGCTGTGCTTCGTAAAATTCAGCTGCCGAAGGATTCGTCAGCACCATACAGTAATCCGACATGTGTCCTTCGCCCTGTGCCGATACTTCGCGGGTTGAGCTATTGCCCCAGCCGCCCCACGGGTCGAGCGTGCCCGATTCGAAATCGCCATTGCTAATCATATTTACCACGGCTGGTTCAGCATCCAGGTCGGTAACAACCAAAGTATTAATATCGATATAATACGTAACACCTGGAACTTTTCCCATATCAAAGTACATGCTGAACTTCGTATCGGTAAAATCGTCAACCGTAAACTTTATTTGCTGGTAGGTTGATGTAGTTTGGAATGATTCAGTCCAATCGCCACCAGTGCTGTACCAATCTTTCCATGGATAACCGTTTGCCAGACCGCTAAATGAAATACGGCCTGCTCCGGGTTGATCGGAACGAATAAAGAACGAAACCTCGTAGGTGTGCGATGAATCGACAACAATTTCGGGAGTTTGCAACTGTAAATCCCAATAATTTGATGATGATGCGCTTGCAGTCAGGCGTACAGCGTTGTCGCCACTAGCAATTCCTTCGCCTTCGGCAATTTCGATACCATCGCCCGGGTTAAGGCGTTGCCAACCTGTAAATGTACCATCTTCGAGGCCCGAAATGTCGAGTACGCTTTCGCCTGCCGGAGCAGGTATTACTTCGGGTGCAATTAAGCCATTAAGATAGCTTGCATTTTGGTTTTTATGCCAAACGAGTGTATGCCCGTAAATGCCCAGACCGGCAGCTTTAACTTTTTCGGTAAAAGCATCAACAGCAGTAAAGTCGGGTTCTCCGTTGCTTTTTACCATGGCGCCATGCTTCATGGCATAACCAACAACTACTTCGTCGAAATTCTCGTTTGTTAAAGCGGCATAGGTTTCGTTTTCCATGTACTGTGTAAGTCCAACACCTACCGAGAGATTCAAATCGGTATATGTATTCAGTGCCTCGTATCGCGTAATTTTTTCGGCCAGTTTTAACGGTATCTCAGCCTCGGTAATTCTGCGGTCAGAATCAATTTCTTCCCATTCCATTTTGTTGTCGTCGCAAGCAGTTGTTAACAGGACAGACAATACAACAAATGGGATTAATCTATTTAGTTTTATTCGTCTCATAATCGTTATATTAAGAAATATACATTTAAAATATTGATGCGGCTGCCCGTTTAATGTGCCAGGCAGCTTCTTATTATCTTATCCTATTCAGCTGCCTCTTCCTCTTCATCGGGGAAATCGGAGTATGTAGGCGTAGTGTTAGGTACTATTCTCCAGTTGTCGGTATAAACCTGTACCGATGTTGCTGATGATGGGAATTCAACGCTTTCGTCGGCACTATTACCGGTTACTTGCGAGAGGTTGAAGTCGGAATTTTCGAAAAATATACCAAAGTTTTTGTATGTAGCGCCTTCGCGGGCAACCAATACATCTTCAAAGGTATATTCGGCTTCGGCATCCGAAAATCCGTAGAATTCGTTAAACGGTACAGTTACCGTTTGCCATCCTTCGTTTTTAAACGGAACAACCTGTTTTCCTTCAATCCAGGGCACGTAATTGTAAACATTACCACTCCACTCGCCTCCATTGTAGTTGTTGTAAAGTAGAATTTTCAAAAATCCGGTATTGGTCCATTCGTCGGGTACAAAAACATCGAACTGGAAAGCAAAATCGCTAACCGGTGTCGTTGCTGGTATGTATTCAGTAAGTTGTCCACGCCAGTCGTCCACATCGTTGCCGGCAGTCCATACTTCGGAGCGGCGATTTGCTGCTGGGCCAAATTCGGCAATGCGTTCGGGGCGGTGTGGTACATAATTTCCTTGCGAAACGTTACCCTCGCCAATGGGATCCGATTTCAGGTCTTCGTCGTTTATCATACTTCCGGTTTCCGTCCAGCTCCAAAATCCCTGCTGACCAAGGCCATCGAAATTAAGAATTACGCCTTCTGTGAAATTGAAATACGATGGCGAATAAGCGCCACCGTTGGCACCTTCGACAAATACCGAACCGCTTTCTTCGATACCATCGGGCACAATTAACGTACAAAATTCGCCATCCTCGTCGGAAGTGATTCCTTCGGTAACTTCAACATTACCAGGGAATACCACTTTGTTTATTTCGATTAAGCCCGAGCCATAAATGGTTATTGGCTCGCCGATTTGTGGCAAGGTATGCGAAATGCTTGATATAGATGGTGCGGCATCGCGCACTTCGAAAGGATACACCAGTTCGGTTTCTTTCTTTTCAAATTTGATGGTATTACGAACATCTTCGTCGGCTTCAACAGTTGGTGTTTCACCGCTAACCTGTATCAGCATGCTGTTGTTCGACACATAAACCGGGTTAAAGTAGGTGCTATACCCGTTTACAAATACTTTTTGCATGCCGGTGAACCCGGATCCTTCGATACGAAGTACCTGCCCGAGGCGTACAAATTCTACCTCCCGATCGGGTACCGACGATTCGGCATCCTGGAGATAAACCGCATTGACTATAATGGGAGTACTGTCGAACTCATCTTCGTCGTTGTTGCATGCACTAACTAAAAACAAGGTCAGTAAGGTGCTAAGCAACAACCATATATTTATTTTAAATTTCATAGTATTCATCTTTATAAAGTTATTCAAACAGATTTATACGTTCTTCGGTAAAATTGAATGAGACAGGTTCTTCCCTTAATAATGGGTTTTGAACCAATTCCGATTCTGGGTAAGGCAGCAACAAGGTTTCTTCGGTAGCAATTGCTACTTGTTGTGCGTTGTTCATATCGCCTGCTTCGTATTTACTCGTTGTAGTGTTGTATTCGTATTCTGTGGCACGATCTTGCGTTTCATTCACATAATTCAACACTTCCTGTTGACGATAATAAGAGCGACGTACCAAGTCGTACCAATATTGGCCTTCCATAGCCAATTCAATACGGCGTTCGTAACGAATGTCCTCGTAGCTTAATTCACTTTTGGCGGGCATACCTGCACGATCGCGAACGAGATTAAAATATTTCAAAGCTTCGGCATCGTTGGTCGATGCATTGTTTCCCAAAATAGCTTCGGCATAATTCAGATACACTTCAGCCAGTCGCAACATTTTAGTATTGAGTCCTGAGCTCATACGGCCAACTTTTCCATCTGTATCTTTCGACGAGCCGGGAACTCCTTTTTTAATATTGCAGCGGTCGATATCTTCGTATGTGTAACCTCCGGCAGCTTTGTTTAAATCGGGATATTCTGCGCCATAGGTTGTAAAAGTGGAGTATAGCCGAATGTCTTCCATATTGTCGTACTCGCGTACCATGTCCCACGAAGCATAAGTATAATACCCCCATGCAGCATCGTCGCCGGTAATTTCGGAGTTCCATGCAAAATAAGCCTGTTGAGTGTTGATAATACCATACTCGGTTGTTCCGGATACCCATTGCAGCGAAAAGAGATCTTCGGGGCTGTTGTTTCCTTCGTGTGTAAACAACTCGTAATAATCTTCGTGCAATTCGAGTCCGCTTTCTTCGCATACTACTTTTGCAGCTTTGCGGGCAAGCTCAAGATATTCGGTATCGCGAACATTGCCGTTGCGGTTATCAACGTTGTGAAGGCCTGAATATGAGAGGTAAACCCGCGAGAGCATTCCGTATGCACTCCACTTGGTTAAGCGTCCGGCTTGCGAAGCTGTTTCGGGTAAGTGTTTTGCAGCAAATTCCAGGTCACGAATAGCAAATTCGAAAACATCGTTTCGCGGATTGGTGGGTACAATAGGATTACTAATCAGTTTCCGATTGTCATCAATAAGAATAACATCGCCCCAAAGTGAAGCCAGGTACCAATATGCTGTTCCGCGCATAAAGCGGGCTTCGGCAATTGCAATATTCTTTTGTTCGTCGGTTACATTTACAGCCAGTTCGCGAATGTTGTTTATGGTGTTATTTGATTGACCTACAACATTATATAGCGATTGCCATGCCGATACCAGCGGCCCGGTAAGCGATGTTTCGGTAAAATTGGTAAACGGATAAACATAATCGGAATAAGGTGCAGAAATGTTGTTTGCACGTCCGTCGCCCAAAGCGTAATAAAACTTATCGTTGAAGTCGAACCACACTTTGCTGTATAGTGCGGCTGTTGCAGCCTGAAGTTCGGCATTGCTCGTAAAATAGTTTTCGAGCGTGATGCGATCGTTGGGTTTTATATCGAGAAATTCTTCGTTACACCCTGTTATGGTAAGTAATGCGGCTACCGCAATTACTATTATTTTGTTATATATTCTCATTACGTTATACATTTTAAGGTTAGAAAGTAAGGTTTAAGCCAAATGTATAGATACGCGGTGAAGGATAACGTGCATTATCGATTCCGCTCATCAGTGCATCCTGGTTGTATGAACCTACTTCAGGATCGTAACCTGAATATTTTGTAAACGTGTAAACATTTTGGAGGTTTGCGTACACTTTCAGGTTTTGAATGCCTACAACATCCATCCATCGACGGGGTAGGTTGTAGCTCAACGAAATATTTTGAATTCGAAGGAATGAACCATCTTCAACATAGCGGTCGCTCATCCGGTTATTGGAATTCGACGACGAAGCTGACATACGATACATGTATGGGTCGCCTCCGGTTACATGTACATTTCGGATATCGTCGCTGGGTCCATCGGGATTAATTACATCAACAACAGCATAGCCCAGGGCTGTTTTCAGCAGGTTGTGATTTTCTCGTGGATTTTCCATCCACCGGCGCTGGTAGTTAACTACATCATTTCCATACGAGCCATTGAGATAAATGCTTAAGTCGAAACCTTTATATGTAAATGTATTTCCAATGCCATAGGTAAAAGCAGGTTCGGGGCTACCGATGTAAGTTCTGTCCGATTCGTTAATAACGCCATCTTCGTTTACATCTTTAAAACGATAATCGCCAACCCAAACCCCCGTTTCGCTAATATCGAGGCCTTCGGGACGAGCCACTTCCTGAATGTTTCCATTATCATCTTTGTAATAAAAGTCGGTAGCTTCGTCAAATCGGCCTATTACTTTATAACCATAGAACTGACCAATTGGTTCGCCTACGGCAGTACGAGTAACAATTGTTATTTCAGAGCCTTCCTGTATGGTTTTATCCATTGTACTCGATTCGGTATCGAGTTCAAGAACTTTGCTTCGGTTTAGCGAAAACACCAGGTTGGTGCGCCATTGGAAGCTGTTTCTATCAACGTTTACGGTATTAAGTGTTAGCTCGATACCTTTATTTTCGAGCGAACCAATGTTTGCCCAAGGCGGAGTAGTTGACCCCTGGCCTTGAGAACCCACGTAAGCCGGTAATGGCAGCTGCAATAGCAAATTGTCGGTTTTCTTATAGTACAAATCGCCAATAAACTCGATGCGGTTTTTAAACAAGTTTAAGTCAACCCCAATGTTGCTTGACTGGGTGGTTTCCCATTGCAATTCGGGGTTAGCTGTATTTCCGCTAAGCTGGGCAGTACCCCATACGGTGGTAACCGACGCCATGGTTGAAGTATAAGCATAATCGGCAACATTTTGGTTACCTACAGCACCCCAACCTAAGCGCAGTTTCAGGTTGTTAATTACATTGTTGTTTTTCAAAAATTCTTCGCTCGAAACACGCCATGCCAGTGCGGCCGATGGAAACCATCCCCAGCGATGTCCATCAGCAAATTTTGATGAACCATCGTGGCGTAAGGTTGCCGTAAGTAGGTAGCGCTCGTCGAACGAATAGAACAAACGTCCGAATTGCGACATCAGTGAGCTGCCTCCGCTGCTTCCGTCGGCTCGTGCAGTAGTACCGTCGCCGGCACTTAAGTCGTGTGCTGCGTTGTTAAGAAAACCACTGCGGTATCCATACAGGTATTCCCAGTGCGATTTTTGCATTTCGTAACCCAACATGGCATTAATGTTATGTACGTCGGCTATTGTTTTATTGTAAGTTAAAACATTTCGCCACGACCAGAACTTGCTGTACGATTTTGAACGTTCCGACTCAATTACATCGTTGGTTATTGCTCCAAAATTGTACGAAGGGTTGAACCTATATGTGTTATTTACCCCAAAGTCGGTCGATATGTCGGTTTTGAAGGTCAAACCATCGATAATGGTTGCTTCGAGGAAAGCGTTGCTGCGAATACCCATTTTCTCATTTTCGTTTTCACGCAACATGGCCATCCCTACCGGGTTGGTTTGAACATACATGTCGGTATCGGGTCCGTCGAATGTTCCGTCGGCATTTCGAACAGCAACATTCGGTGTTTGTTTCATTGCTGTTTTGATAAGCGATTGGCCTTCAACGGTAAGAATTTGTTTTGAATTGCTAAAAGCGAAGTTGATACCGGCTTTTAACCAGTCCTTAACCTGGGTGTCGAAGTTTCCGCGCATGTTGTAACGCTTAAACCCCGAGCCAATGGCAATACCATCCTGGTTTAGATATCCAAGTCCCATGGCGTATGTGCTTTTTTCGTTACCCCCCGAGATCGAAAGGTTATGGCTGTGCATTACCGCTTGTTGAAAAAGCTCGTCTTGCCAATCGGTGCCATCGCCCAGCAAATCGGCACGCACAAAATTGTCGTCGGGCATTACAATCGAAGCCTCGGTACGTGCATTTTTATGCTCGGCATATTCTCTAAGATTTAGCAGCTCGAGTTTATTAGGCATTTCCTGTATGCCGAAATAGCCATCGTACGAAACCCTGGCTTCACCACTTTTCCCCCGTTTGGTTGTAATAATAATAACCCCATTTGCACCGCGTGAACCATAAATAGCTGTAGCCGAAGCATCTTTCAATACATCCATTGACAAAATGTCGGCCGGGTTAATAGAAGCCAGTGCATTGTCGTTGGTTGAGCCGGTTGATGCATCGATTACGACACCATCGATAACAAAAATTGGTTCGTTCGAGGCATTAAGTGAATTTATACCTCTGATTCGTATAGAAGAGCTGGAGCCCGGAGCTCCGGAGTTTTGCTGAACCTGAACACCGGCAGCACGCCCTTGTAATACCTGGTCGATTGAAGTTGGTACCGATTTTTCAATAGATTCGTTCGATACCGAAACCACCGAGCCGGTTAAGTCGGTACGTTTCATTTGACCATAACCTACAACAACTACTTCGTTAAGCGATTGTACATCTTCTTCAAGTTGTACATCGATTATTGACCGGTTTTCAATGGAAAAACGTTGTGGATTAAATCCCACATAATTAAAAATCAAAACACCATCGGATGGTGCATTAATAGTATAATTTCCGTCGATATCGGTAGTTACCCCACGTGTAGTACCTTCAATAACGATGTTAACACCCGGAAGTGTAGTTCCGGTATCATCTGTTACTGTTCCACTCACAGCCTTATCTTGCGAAAAGGCAATGTAAGGTAGCGACATAAACAGGAATAGTGCAAACATCATCCCCCCTTTTTTAAATACTTCAGTTTGTCTCATAGAACTTTAATTTAGATACATGTAATTGGTATTTTTAAATTATGTGAATAAGTTGTAAAAAAATATCAAACAAATATATCGATACAGAGGCTCATGAAGGGGCGATTTTTTTCGCAAATAGGAGTAATTTATTTGTTTATGATCATTTATATCATGAATAATCATAAAATGAAGAAGTTTTTCACGTAAAAATTGGTAAGAAATAAGTTAAACCAAAATGTTGCATTTGTGGCTTGAATTCAGTTTGCGTTAAGCTTATGAAATTTGACATTCTTTTTCGATATGTTTGAATACTTATTACGTATCAATACTGTCCGGTGAAGATAATCACATTCGAAAAGATTACTTTACTTTGTTAGTAAACCATTTCCTTTTAAAGTACCAAAAAACTCCCGTCATTTATAGCCTCGACACTATTATCGGTAAGCAATCAAAAATTATAACCAGACGAGTATGATTGCTAATCAAAAAAACCAATAATATCTTTGCACATAATAAAAAACACAGAGATTCATAACCATCATGCATAAAACTCTTATCAATACCCTGGCCAACTATGGTTCGTTTAAGCCCGAAGAAATTGAAATTTGTAAATCGCTATTCAAAGAAACAATAGTTAAACGAGGCGATTTCTTTATACGGGCAGGAGAAGTTTCAAAATACATCGGTTTTATCTCGGAAGGATTGGTTCGGTATTTTGTGTATAAAAATGATACTGAATCAACATTAGAATTTAGCTCCGAAGGCGAATTTATTGTAGAATACGAGAGCTTTCTTGAAAAAACCAAATGCATCCAAAACATCCAGGCTCTTGAAGATACCAAAATGCTGATTACCGATCACCAGGGGCTTCAAACTCTTTACAACACTATAGAAAACAGCGAAACTATTGGTAGGCAAATTATTGAATACCGGTTTAAGCACCTTATGAAACAATTGCTCTCAATTTACATGCACAATCCCGAAGAGCGCTACCTTCACTTTATGAAAACTTTTCCCGACTTAATTCAACGAGTGCCTCAATATTACATAGCATCGTATGTTGGGGTAAAACCCGAATCGTTAAGCCGAATAAAAAAAAGAATCGCTTCACAAATTTCTTAACACAGGTCAATTTTTACATTTTCATTTTTACGTTTCTTTGTGCGTAATTAAAAAAAACGCGTAATGAAGAAGAAATATATCAACCCGATATTTTTAATTGTCCTATCTCTCTTATCAACAGCCTGCGCAAAAGGAAGTGATGAAATTCAAAAAACCGGGATTATCGTTAACCGCGATAAAATGCCGGTAGATAAAACGACTCAATTCTCTGTCGATTTTACCCAAATCAGAAGTACGGAAATTGATACCTCATTGAAGTTTAATAATCATGTATGCGATTCGTTAGAGAAACACCTCAACTATGTAAAGAAAAAAGGAAACTATAAAGGCTTATCGCTAGCGGTGGCTGTTCCCGGAAAAGGCTTTTGGAAATCGACAACAGGCGAATCGGGAACTTCGATGCCATTAACAACGAATACTAAATTTCATGCCTTAAGCATGAGTAAAATATTTACCTCAGCAATCATTCTTAAGCTTGCCGAGAATGATTTTCTTAAGCTTGACGACACCATTGAAAAATGGTTTCCGCAATGCCAAAAATCAAACGAAATAACAATAAACCACTTGTTAAATCACACCTCAGGCATTCAAACCTACGAGGTTTTATATGAATACAAACTACACGATAACAGCAGGTTTACTGAACAAAATCTTGTAGATATGGCGCTTCATTACGGTGTTAGCGATACTCCCGGCAGCTTCTTCTCCTATTCAAACTCCGGGTATATCATGCTCGGTATTATTATTAATAAAGTAAGCGGCAAAAGTCTTGAGCAGGTTTTTTACGATTGCTTTATCAATCCGCTCAATTTGCAAAATACACTGTATTGTAATGCCAAAAACCTGGATATGGAAAACATCAGGGGCTATTCGAATGGTGAAATATCAGAAAACGCTCAATGGCCGTTGACCTATGCTGCCGGCCCATTAATTTCAACACCCGCCGAAATTCTTTTGCTGTATAATTACCTTCTTTCAGGAAACTTTTTAAATACTGAGAGTATGAACCGGATGCTTTCGCACATGAACTTATGGCTTAAAAATCCAAACATTCATTATGGAAAAGGAATTTATAGTATTAATGACTTACCATCGGGCAATTATTTAGGCCATGCAGGTGGAGATGATTGTTTTAGAACATGCGTTTTCTACAATACAAAACATAATGTATTCATTTCGATTTTTAGTAATACCGATACAACCGGTATCGAACCTGCCATGTTTTCTGTAAGCGAAAAATTAATTGATTTACTCAAATAACATTTTTTTTGGTGCATTCTACAACGGTTAAATTTTAATACTGTCTGTTAACGCATCAATCCAAACAATAACAATGAATTTAGCAAACAGCATTTATATTAACCAAAATCAACAAACCAATCAATGTGTAATTTAAAAACCCTCTTATTTACCCTTTTAATTTTTTTCATTTATAAAAATGGTATTTCGCAAGACAAACAGTCCGATATACCTACGGGCAATTATATCGTTTTAGGTATCGGAAATTCAAAAATATCGGTTAACGAAACCATAAACACCAGTGTGCCCTACACCGGTTGGTGTACAGCTACAGCTGTCGAAGGTATTTTTGGCTCCGAAAAACATTACTGGCACATTCGCAACGCCTATTCGTTTGGTACAATTACCCCACACCAATCGGTATTGCCCAATAAAAACACCGAAGAAGCATACGACGAAAACCTGGGCATAACCCCGTACTGGCGTTTTTATCATAACCAGCCACAACATATTTACTTGTATGCCGGACCAGTTGTAAATGCTAAAATTGGCCTGCGGTTTAAAAATGGCGCTATCGGGAACTCATCAGTGAGTTACGAAGGTGCCCTGGGCATTGGCTTTGCGCTAAAAGCGGCTAAATATTTCAACATATCGAAAAAACACAACAACCCTTTTAAACGCTTTAAAGCCGAAGCAACTCTTTCGTTGCCTGTAGTTTCGAAAATATTCCACCCAAACTACCTGGGCATTTCGAAAACAGCCCTTACCGAAAACAGAAAATTAATCGATTGGTCATCAAACTACACCGGGTATTTCAACAACTTCGAATATGGTGTATCGTTTACCTACTACCTTAAAAACAAAAATGCGCTGGAGCTGGCATACAATCGCAATTTTTTTGGCACAAACCCCCAATACAATCCCGTAAAAACAATGAATCAGTCAGTTGTATTTAAACTTCTTTTCAATTTAAAATAATAACCATGAGAACTTTTTCTTCAATAATAATATTCATTATAGCCTTATTGCTTTTTTCGTCGTGCGAAAAAACAATACTCGAGATGCCCTCAAAAAGCAACACCCATGTTTTCGAAGCTTTTTGGAAAGGCATTGACGAACGGTATGCCTATTTCGAGCTCAAAAACATCAACTGGGATTCGTTGCACACCCATTATGGAGATATCATTACCAACGAAATGACCGACGAGGCCTTGTTCGATACACTGTCGGTGTTAATTGATTTACTACACGATGGCCACTCTGGAATTAAATCGTCGTTCGATATGCATAAAAACACCGGTTTTTATATGTGTGGTCCCGAAAATGTTAGTGAGCGCCTCATTGTCGATAATTACTCAAAAGGCTGGGGCATGCAAATCGGAAACCTGCGACATTTCGCACTTTGCAACAACGATATAGCCTATATTTACTACGGGAACTTTTCCGACCTTGTTTCAGACTACGACATTGATTACCTGGTAAATAAATATAAAAACACCAAAGGGATAATTTTCGACATACGCAGCAACTACGGTGGTTCGGCCGAAAATATTTTTAGGCTCACAAAACGCTTTGCCCAAGACAAAACACACCTTTACAACAATCGCTTTAAAAACGGTCCCGGCCATGCCGATTTTTCCGATTTTACCGAAACCTGCATCGAACCTGCACAAACTACCTACAAGGGCAAAGTTTGTGTACTTACAAACCGAAAAGTATATAGTGCTGCGTCCATTTTTACCCTTTCGATGAAACAACTGCCATCAGTTACCATTGTAGGCGACACAACAGGTGGCGGACTGGGAATGCCCGTGGGTTTCGAGTTGCCAAACGAATGGCAGGTATATTGTGCCGGCACACAAATTATCTCGGTCGATGGCGAAAACCTCGAACTGGGCGTGCCCCCCGACGTGCAGGTAAACATGACCGACGACGACATCGCAAACGGAATCGACACCATTATCGAAAAAGCCATCGAAATAATAAACGAACAAAGCGAATAAGCAACCCTTAATTATTCGTTGGGGGGCTTATCGGTCTGCGGCTTTTAGTTGCCTTGCCCGTGGCCTGTTTCGCAGCTGCTTGCCGGTGGCTTCCCCTGGTCGCCCCGCAAGCAGCGCTCAACAACGCCACGGTCATCGTCAAGCTAACCGCCTCCGCCCGGCCCCGGGGTAAGCGCTGAAAATACTGGCTGAAAAACAACAGGGCTAAAAATTACGCCTGAATCTATATCCCCAGCACTTCTAACGCACAAAACACTAAACCAATCATAGCTGCAATCAACTTTGCCAAAAATAAATAATACACTTTGTTTGCTATTTCATTATTATCTTTTCCCATGCGCTTTAGGCGCAGACCATAAATATAATGACACATATCCAATAGCAGGTGTAAAAAAAATAAAGATAAGGCAAACTTCAAAAAAAGGTTATTCTTTATTAGAAAAACACCATTTTCATACGATAAACCAAATACAGCAACGATTAAAGCAGTTACAATTTTGCGTGTTTCACTACTTACGCTTTTAGAATACAGTTCCGAAATCATGTTGAAAGATATTTAGTTATAATATCAACCGTTCAGAAGCCTTTGCTATTTTTAATTGCTTCAACTTACTACCCAGTTCCAATTTATTTTCTTTGAAAGACATTTTTGCAATAAGATCTGCTATTTCATTTAAATCTTCACCGCCATTAAAATTCTTTTTATAGTAGTATAATGAGTCTTTTAAATCGAGGCAGGTGTCTAATGCTGAGACTAACGTTCTTGCGACTTTTTCTTGATTGAAGTTTGATTTGTAGTATTTTAACAAGCAAATACAAGCATTTAATGAAAAACTACATTTAACAAAATTATCGATGGATTTATTAATTTGTTTGAGCTTGTGCCTTTTTCCAAAAATGCTACGTTCTCTTCTAAAATGATACAAATGGTTGCCATTTTTAAGAAGACATGATGCTACATGCAACTGGTCAGGAATGTAATAATAATTCTTGCCTTTTATCGATGCACTTTTATGTGCATTTTCAATAGTTATTATCGGGTCTAAGAAAATTATATTTTCTATTGATATTTCAGGGTTAGGGTCAATGATTGTTTTCCCCTTATCATTATTCATTTTTTCTTTAAATCGTATTGTTGAAAGATAATAATACCGGGGCATCTCATTTCGTATGGTAAACAATGACGATTTTACCATTGTATTGCCTTTAATGTCTTTACGTTTTCTGACGTGTGGAGGTTCAAAAAGCATCCTGAGCTTTAGTTCGATGTTTTTGTTTAAGTATTTAGCTAAATCATTTGCAGGCTGTTTTGTTGTTTTCGATTCAGGGATATTAACTACAATATTAAAAACACCAACTGTTTCATTTCCAAAAAGATATTTTAGTTTAATTTCTTTTTTAGAAATATTTTTAACAACCTCGCTGTTTATAGTCAGGGCATTTCGCCAATCGTATGTTTTATCGGCTAACATTTTTCCGCCACAACGTTTAAATAAATTACCTGAATTATGAATCCGGTTAGGCTCTGCAACAAAACCAGATAAAGAATCCTGGAGATGCCGCATATCGACAAATGGAAGATATATTCGAACTTGCATGTAAATAGTGTCGATTAGGATAAAACCTGGCACGAAGCCAGGTTTTGTCATTATTAAAACAAATAATGCAATGTGCATTGCGAATTTTAATAATCGATAAAACCCTGAGGTTTTTCTCACTAAGGTAGAAACCTCCCGCCTTATACAGGCGCTAACAATGCACGGCAGAAAACCTGCCTCATCGCAATTAATAATTTCGAAATGCAAGTTCGCACATTCAAAACGAATTGTCAATTATTTTTTTTAGTGGGCTCTTTCATGTAAGTTGCAGTAATACAAATTATTATGTATTACTTTCTGTCGTCTCACCATTCAACGGGCAACTTCCCATTTTCTACCAGGTAATTGTTTGTTTTACTAAAATGATGGTTGCCAAAGAAACCGCGCGAAGCCGATAATGGCGATGGATGTACCGACTCCAATACCAGGTGTTTGCTCTTGTCGATAACTTGTCCTTTGCGTTGAGCATAAGCTCCCCACAATAAAAAAACAACGTATTCTTGTTGTTCCGAAATTGCTTTAATGGCGGCATCAGTAAATTGTTCCCATCCCTTACCCTGATGCGAACCTGCCTGGTGAGCACGAACAGTAAGTGTGGCATTGAGCAACAACACGCCCTGCGTAGCCCAACGTGTTAAATCGCCGCTTTGTGGAACAGCCGTGCCTAAATCGGCATTTATTTCTTTGAAAATATTACGCAGCGAAGGGGGAAATTTCACTCCGTTTTGAACCGAAAAGCATAAACCATGTGCTTGCCCTGGTCCATGATAGGGATCCTGCCCTATAATGACCACCTTAACCTTACTAAAAGGGCATAAATCGAAGGCACTAAACAGTTCTTCCGATGGTGGAAATATTTTATGGTTTTTGTATTCATTCTTTATAAAGTGGGTTAGCTCTTCGAAATAGGGTTCATCAAATTCCTTCGAAAGTACTTCTTTCCAGCATTCTTCAATTTTTACATTCATTATGTGTGTTTTTATCTATTTCATATTTTTTAATAATCGGTTGTATGTATAATTGTTCGTTGCAGTTTCTTAAGTTGCATATAATGAGCTGTTTTATGCCCCATTGTCTTTAGCTATCTATATTGTCGATATTTAATTTGTGACAGACATAGTCTAATGTCTCAGGTCTTTTATCTAGCGCGCTATTGTATGGATTATGCAGCATTAATTTACAATCCCGCTAAGCCACTAAGTCCACCAAGAAAAAGGCTTTTTGTTTTTATGTGCCTTTGTGGTTTTATTTTCAATATTTGCAATAATAGTTCGTTACTGTTTTTTTTAATTCGCTGTCAACTATCTGCTTGCATCTTGTAAGCTCGATTATTTAAATAGCTAAGAATTTCTCACCGTCTCACCGTCTCACGTCTCACGTCTCACCGTCTCATCGTCTCACGTCTCATCGTCTCATCGTCTCACGTCTAACTCACAAGCGTTAGTTTGTTGAATATGCCGCAAAGCGGCTGGCGTACTAATATCTAACGTACTATTGATGCAAAATCCGGTCTCAATTATCGGAGTTGTAGCCAAAGTTAGAAAAATCAATCTTAATTTGAAGCAATGATATAAGTGACGAACAATTTTACAATAATTCGTTACAAATTTTTATGTCGTTGACAATGAGTTATTTGTGGTTTGCTAATCCGATCATATAAGTTACTGACATTTAGTTTATTGCAGGCATAGTCTAATGTCTCATGTCTGAAATCTAACGTACTATTGTTTTAATAAATGATTATTAAAAGGGTTGTGGACAAAAATGCAAAATGCGATTGGTATAATACTACTACTTTTATCAGCAAAACTTAAAAAATGATTGGGAATCAGTTTACAGAAGCCGTTAAACGTTATTCGTCGATAAACGGTGGAAAATTTTTATTGAAAGCCATCTTTTTCGATATGGATGGAGTGCTTTTCGATTCGATGCCTTTACATGCCCGGTCGTGGATAAAAACGTTTAAAAAATACGGTATCGAAATTCCGGAGCACGAGCCATATATGAACGAGGGGAGTACCGCGTATTATACCATCAATAAAATGTTCAGAAAATATCAGAACCGTTCAGTTAATTCGGATCTTCTAGAACAAATAAGGATGGATAAACATCAGTACATGGCTTCGTTACCACCTGCCGGCACTGTTGATTCGATGCCTGAGTTTGTAAATTTTGTTGCCGAAAATAATATCGACTGTTGGGTAGTAACCGGCTCTGCTCAAAAAAACCTTATTGACAGGCTGAATATGGTTTACAACGGGCATTTCGAGCGAAATAAAATGGTAACTGCCCACGATGTGAAAATTGGCAAACCACACCCCGAACCCTACCTGATGGCACTTCAAAAATCGGGTTATCATGTGGGCGAAGTAATGGTGATTGAAAATGCGCCTCTGGGCGTTGAATCGGCAAAGGCTGCGGGTCTTTTTACTGTTGCGGTTAATACAGGGCCTATTAACCGACAGGTGCTATTAGATGCTGGTGCCGATGTTGTGTTTGATGAGGTAAAACAGTTGCTGGATTGCCGGGAATTAATACTGAAAACATGAACAAAATAGAAATGAATATGAAGCCTTTTCAACAAACAAGAATTGCTTTATTTGCTCTATCGATTGTTGTAATTTTTACAGCTTGTGGAAAAAAACAGGAAGCGATTAAGTATGATAATCCTTTGGCATGGCAAAGAGCCGATCCGTGGGTTCATAAAACCGACGAAGGTATTTATCATCTTATTGCGACTGCTCCCGAGTACGATCGCATCGAAATTAAAAGTGCCGAAACCATAAGCGGACTGGCAAAAGCCGAACCGGTAGTCGTATGGCGAAAACACGAATCGGGACCTATGAGCTACCATATATGGGCACCTGAGTTGCATCGTCTCAACGGAAAATGGTACATATATTTTGCAGCAGCCGAAGCCGGAAATATTTGGAAAATTAGAATATGGGTGCTTTCGAATAATTCCGACGATCCCAAAACGGGAACCTGGGTTGAAGAGGGGCAGGTTAAAACACAGCGCGATGAATTTGCGCTGGACGCAACAACTTTTGAGCACAATGGACAACGATACCTGGTGTGGGCCGAAAAAACACGCCGAGACCTAAACTCCGGGCTTGTAATTGCAAAAATGAAAGATCACCTTACACTCGAAAGTCCCGAAGTGGTTATTTCAGAGCCTGAATACGAATGGGAAACTCAAACTTACAAGGTTAACGAAGGAGCGGCCGTGTTAAAACGAAACGGAAAAATTTTCATTACATTTTCGGGAAGCGCAACAGATGCAACCTATGCCATGGGACTGCTTTGGGCTAGCGAAGATGCCGATTTACTTGACCCTGCATCGTGGAACAAACTGAGCGCCCCAGTATTTTATACCAACGAAGAAGTAAAACGGTTTGGCCCCGGGCACAATAGTTTTACAGTTGCCGAAGATGGGAAAACTGACGTGCTCATTTATCATGCCCGCGATTATAAAGAAATTGAAGGAGCTTCTCTTAACGACCCAAACCGGCATACCCGTGCCCGAACTTTTGGATGGACAAAAGATGGATTTCCCGATTTCAGACAAGAGATTGGCGACTGACACACAAACATTTTATAATCACATAAAGAATGAAGGGCAAATACCTGTAAATGGGCTTTGTCCTTCTTTTCTATAATAATTTTTGTATTTTTGCCCGCCTTAATTATACTTCAAAACAATCGGATTAAAATATTAGACGAATGAACTTTATCGACGAATTAAAATGGCGTGGCATGGTACACGACGTAATGCCCGGCACCGATGAACAATTGCAAAAAGAATTAACGTCGGCTTATGTGGGAATCGACCCAACAGCCGACTCACTTCATATTGGCCACCTTGTTGGGGTGATGATGCTTAAACATTTACAAGTGGCAGGCCACAGGCCAATTGTGCTGGTTGGCGGTGCAACAGGTATGATTGGCGATCCTTCGATGAAATCGGACGAGCGAAACCTGCTCGACGAAGAAACTTTAAGGCACAATCAAAATTGCCTCAAAAAACAATTGTCGAATTTTCTCGATTTCACAACCGAAGCCGAAAACAGGGCTTTGATGGTGAATAATTACGATTGGATGAAGGAGTTCTCCTTCCTCGATTTTATACGCGATGTTGGGAAGCATATTACCGTAAATTATATGATGGCTAAAGATTCGGTTAAAAAAAGGCTTAGCGGCGAATCGCGCGAAGGGCTTTCGTTTACCGAGTTTACCTACCAGTTGGTTCAGGGCTACGATTTTCTGCATTTATATAAGAATGAAAATTGCAAACTCCAGATGGGCGGCTCCGATCAGTGGGGTAATATTACCACCGGAACTGAGCTTATTCGCAGGGTTGAAGGTGGCGAAGCTTTTGCGCTTACATGCCCACTTATTACCAAGGCCGATGGAGGCAAATTTGGAAAAACTGAAAGCGGAAACGTATGGCTCGACCCCGAACGTACAAGCCCATACCAATTTTACCAGTTCTGGCTAAACACCTCCGATACCGATGCCGAAAAATACATTAAAATATTCACCCTGCTGCCTAAAACCGAAATCGAAAACTTGATTACTCAGCACCAGGAAGCTCCACACATGCGTTTGTTGCAAAAGCGTTTGGCCGAGGAGGTTACCGTAATGGTGCATTCAAAAGAAGACCTCGATATGGCAATTGAGGCTTCTGCAATTTTGTTTGGAAAGGGTACTGCAGAGCAGCTTCGTAAACTCGACGAGCGTACGTTCTTGTCGGTGTTCGAAGGCGTACCTCAATTCCCGGTATCAAAACAGGAAATTGAAGCCGGAATACCGGTGGCCGATTTGCTCAGCGAAAAAGCAGCAGTTTTTCCCTCGAAGGGAGAGTTGCGTCGTACAGTTAAAGGCAATGGGCTGGCTATTAATAAAGAGAAAGTTACCGATGCCGATTCATTGGTCGATGCCGGTTTCCTAATTGGCAACAAATACATACTGGTTCAAAAGGGAAAGAAAAATTATTTTCTGTTGATAGCCGAATAATAAAATACATCTCTTAGCGTTCATCAAATTAGACTAACGATATTCTGTGAAAATGGAAAATATTTTTGACAACAACCGGATTTTTCAATCGGTTTGGAAGTGGAAAATCCACATTGCTATAGTGATTTTGATTGCCTTTGTGGCTTCAGCTGTTTTTTCGGGGCCTTTTTTTATTACCCCAAAGTTTAAATCTACAGCAAGGGTATATCCTGCCAATATTGCCGAAGCGAGTGAAGAGTCCGAAAGCGAACATTTACTCGAATTTCTGCAATCAACAGACTTGCGGTTTCAACTTATCGATGCTTTTAATCTCGACGAAGTTTACGAGATAAAAAGAAGTGAGAAGTATTATCAAACATGGATGCTGGATGAATATCGCAGGCATGTTAGCTATAAGAAAACAGACTTCGAGACAATCGAAATTTCGGTACTCGATAAAGATCCTGAAAGGGCTCGCGATATGGTCGATTCGCTTATTTTATACTTAAACCAGGCCATATTTCGCGAAAAAGCGGCTAAGGATATGGAAAAGGCATTGATTTATGAACGCGACTTACAAAAAAAATACGTTGAGATTGATTCGGTAGAGCTTATTGTTGATGAAATTCGAAGAAAAACCGGTTTGGTCGATTATTTTGCCCAGGCTACTACAGCAACCCGTGGTTTAATGGATGCAGCTGCACACAGGGGCAATACCGATCCTGCTGAAATAACCCTCGAAGCACTTGTTGACGAAGGAGGTTTAATGCGCCGTAATTTGAAACTACTCGAAGATTTGGAGGTTGCTGCCGATACTCTGCGAAAACGTCATGAAAAGCATTACAGCCGCGCTACCGGGCCGATTACTTATACTAAGGTTGTTGAACATCCATTTGTGGCCGATAAAAAGGCATATCCAATTCGGTGGCTGATTGTTGTTCTGTCTGTTCTGGGTGCCGGTATTTTGTCTGTAATAACTGTTTCGTTTATCGACTATATTCGTGAGATTAAATCAGGCTTATAATCATATTGGCTCAAAGCGGTTGCAGATTATAGCGTTTTATGTATTCGCGCTGTCTTTTATACTGCTGAATGCGTGGTTGGTTGTCGAAAAGAAAACCATGCTTGGCTTTTTAATACCTGCTTTAATTGGGATATTGATTATTGCTGCATTGTCGTACGATAAACTTATATGGCTCTCTATTATCCTTACACCGCTGTCGGTGCCACTTCAGGAATTGTACTACGGGCTGCCTTTCGATATGGCCATCCCAACCGAGCCTATCATGTTCGGAATTCTTATTTTGTTTAGTATTTCGTGGGCACGTGGTGCACGGCTCGATTCAAAATTGATTTTGCATCCGGTGGCTATTGTCATATATTTTTACCTGGGCTGGATGGCCGTTACATCGTTTACAAGTACAATGCCGGTTGTGTCGTTTAAATACCTGGTGGTACATATCTGGTACGTGGTAATATTCTTTTTTATCATGGCCTTTTTGTTTGTGAAACATTCGCGAATTTTTAATTTTATATGGGCTTATGCCATTCCGGTTGTGCCGGTTATTTTTTATACTATTGCCCGGCATATAGCTAACGGCATGCACAACGATAATGCAGCGCATTGGGTGATGAAGCCTTTCTACAACGATCATACTTCGTATGGTGCGGTGTTGTCCATGTTTATTCCTTTTTTGCTAAGTTTTGTTTTTGCTAAGTGGATCTCAAAAAAGAAACGTTTTTGGATTGGAATTTTACTTTCTGTCTTTGTATTGGCAGAGGTATTGTCGTATTCGCGTGCTGCCTGGCTGAGCCTTATCGCTGCCTTGGGCGTATGGGGCATTATGAAGCTCAAAATCAAATTTAAAACACTGGCTATTACCTTTTCAATATTGGTATTGACGATTTTTGCTTTCCAGGATCAAATTTTAATGAAACTGGAACAAAATTCAACCGACTCGTCGGCCAATCTTACCGAGCATATCAGCTCAATTACCAATATATCGACCGATGCATCGAATGTTGAGCGTATTAATCGTTGGCAGTGTGCCATCGAAATGTTTAAAGAAAAGCCTGTTTTTGGCTGGGGACCCGGAACGTATGCTATGAATTATGCCCCTTATCAGCTTACCCGCCAGCGGACTATTATTAGCACCAATACGGGCGATGGAGGCAATGCACACAGCGAGTATTTGGGACCACTGTCGGAGCAAGGGGTGTTGGGTATGTTTAGTTTTATTCTGATTGTAATTGTGGTGTTATATACCGGAATTAAAGCGTACACCCGAGCCGACGATAAACGCATTAAAACCTTGTTGCTCGCTTCGGTTGCGGCTTTGGTTACTTACTACACGCATGGGGTTTTGAATAACTTTTTGGATACCGATAAAGCGGCTGTTCCGTTTTGGGGTATTACAGCCATTATTGTTGCGCTTGATTTATATACCAAAAAGCAAAAAAATACGCTGCCGGAAAATACGACAGCGTAAAATATTTTCGTTGAACAACTCTTTTTTAATTCTTTTTTTCGTACACCAGCGTGCCAATTTTTTGCCCGGTAACAACCTTTTTCAAATTGCCCGGAGTATCCATATCAAAAACAATAATGGGCATGTTGTTTTCTTTACACAGTGTGGTGGCTGTTAAATCCATAATTTTGAGTCCGCGTTCGTATACTTCGTCGTAAGTAAGTTTATCGAATTTTTTAGCATTGGGATTTTTTTCGGGATCCGAATCGTAAATTCCATCTACACGCGTGCCTTTCAGCATTACATCGCAGCCCATTTCTACGGCACGTAAGGCCGAAGCGGTGTCGGTTGTGAAAAATGGATTCCCGGTGCCGGCAGCAATAATAACCACCTCGCTTTGTTTAATAGATTCAACAGCTTTTTGTTTCGAATACATTTCGCCAATTGGTTCCATGCGAATAGCCGTAAGTACTCGTGCTGTAACACCGTGCTTTTCGAGCTCCGATTGCAAGGCCAGACTGTTAATTACCGTGGCAAGCATTCCCATTTGGTCGCCTTTTACACGGTCGATGCCTTCTGCAGCTCCGGCCAGTCCACGAAATATATTACCACCACCGATTACAATGCCCAATCGGATGCCGGTTTCAACAATATCTTTTATTTGATAGGCGTAATCGCATAGTCTTTTTGGATCCAGCCCGTAACACTCGTCGCCCATTAGCGACTCTCCCGATAGTTTTAACAGAACACGTTTGTATGGAGTAATCATATTAATTTATTTTCCAGCAAAGGTACGTAATTTTAGTTTGGCGGTGGTAGTATTAACGTATTCTGCTTATTTTTTATTCGTTTATATCGTTTATATGGTTGATAAACAGTTGGTGCAAGTCGTACGCTTGTCATAACGAATAGTGCCGACCTCAAAGCTTTCACCGATTTTTCCAAGTAAATTCGTCCGAATATACATCGGGATGGTTTGGACCCGAATTCATAATTTCGGGGCAGGCGACGATCGTTTTTTTCGTTTGTGGGTCAAGCTGGGCTCAATGCCTGCTAAAAGTTGTAACATTATGGCGACTCCAAAGGCTACAAATAAAAACCGAATTCCGATGAGTCCTTTTTGAGTGAAGTAAAAAACTTCGAATTATTTTCTATTCATCCATATTGCTTTTTCGTTTTTTTTGAAAAAACCTTGCAGAAAGTTATCGTTAAAATCACTTCAAAATAAAGCTTTTTTTAAATTTGAAAGAGAAAAAAATGTTTCTTCGCATTCGCATTTTAAAAAATGAACAAAAATAGTCAGTTATGGCAGATAAATTATCCGATCCAATAGGTCGTTTGATGGGGCTTCGATACAAATCGCATCCATGGCATGGTGTGCAAATAGGTTGCAATGCACCCAATGTGGTTGTTTCGTTTATCGAAATGGTGTCAACCGATACTGTTAAATACGAAATTGATAAGGATAGCGGGTATTTGAAGCTCGACAGGCCTCAAAAGTATTCGAGTTTGTTGCCTGCTTTGTATGGCTTTGTTCCGCAGACCTTTTGCGGAAAAAGAGTTGGTAATTTTTGCTCCGAAAAAACCGGACGCGACGGTATAGTGGGCGATAGCGACCCCATAGATATTTGTGTGCTTACCGAAAAAACCATTGCTCATGGCGATATTCTTATTGATGCTATCCCCATTGGTGGCTTTCGGATGATTGACGGCAAAGAAGCGGATGATAAAATAATAGCGGTAATGCGCAACGATGTGGTTTATGGTAAGTATCAAGATGTGAGCGAATTGCCCGAAATTGTTGTTAAGCGGCTGAAACACTACTTCCTTACGTACAAAGATTTGCCCGGTACCAATACCGTAGCCGAAATTACACATACTTATGGCGCTGAAGAAGCCCGGCAGGTTATTCAATTATCGATGCAGGATTATAGCGAACGCTTCGATGATATTGGTGCTTTATTCAAAGAAAGATGATAATACGAATTAAAAATGCCGGCTCAAACAGTCGGCATTTTTAGTTCGTATTGTTTTTTTTCTTATTCCTGAAAGTAAACCCGCTTTACCCGTTGCGATATCGAAGTGAATATTTCGTATGGGATGGTGTCAAGGGCTTTGGCCATTTCGGTGGCCGGGTATTCTTTCCCAAATACAATAACCCTGTCGCCTTCGTTGGCTTCGATGTTGCTTATGTTAACCATGCACATGTCCATGCAAACAGTGCCCACCACAGGAGCCAATTTGCCGTTAATCCAAACCTTGCCAATGCCATTGCTTAAACGCCGGTTAAAGCCGTCGGCATATCCAATCGGCAACGTGGCAATGCGCATGTCGGTTTTGGCCACACCGGCTCGTCCATAACCAATGGTTTCGCCTTTGGGTACTTCCCTGATTTGCGAAATGGTTGTTTTTAAGGTGCTTACGTTTTCAACCGCATTGGGGTCGGTACTGCTGATGCCGTATAGTCCAATTCCCAAACGAACCATGTCGTACTGGTTATTGGCGAAACGTTCGATGCCGGCCGAATTTAAAACGTGTTTCATTACCTGGTGCTCGGTATTATCCTGAATTATTTTAGCCATTTTCTCGAAACGGTGAAACTGCAATTGAGTAAAGTTGTCCTCTTCGGGGTTGTCGCTCGACGACAAGTGCGTGAATACCGATTTGATGTGCAGTACATTACCACGCTTAACTTTTTCGAGCAGGTAGTGCAGCTCATCTTCGGTTTCGAATCCCAGTCGTTTCATGCCTGTGTCAATTTTAATATGAATGGGGAAACTGCTAAGTGCATTTCGCTGTGCACAGGTTAAAAACTGGTCGAGTAAGCGCTTCGAATAGATATTGGGTTCAAGCATGTGTTCAAACATCATGTCGAAACTGTGCTCTTCGGGATTCATAACCACAATGGGCAATGTTATTCCGGCCTTTCGTAAAGCAACTCCTTCGTCGGCAATGGCTACGGCCAAATAATTAACTTGGTGAAACTCAAGCAGCCGGGCAATTTCGGCCATGCCGCTACCATACGAGAAAGCTTTAACCATAGCCATGATTTTTACATTGGGTTTAAGCTTCGATTTAAAATAGCTGAGATTTCGAATCATGGCGGTCATGTCGATTTCGAGCATAGTTTCGTGTGCTTTATCCTGAAGCATCGATGCAATCTGGTCGAAATGAAATTCGCGGGCACCCTTTAAAAGTATTACTTCGTTGTTGAGCCCCAGGCTGGGTAACTGCGCCAGAAAGTCGGCTGTTGAAGAAAAAAAGCGTGCATTCGAGCCAAAAAGATGACTTTGCCGGGTGAGGTTGGGCCCAATGCCAATAAATCGCTCTATTGCTCTAAGCTTAACCAGTTGGGCAACTTCGGCATATAAGTCTTCGTCCGATTTCGATGAAAAATAAATATCCGAAAGGATTAATGCTTTGGGCATAAAATCTGCGCTAGCTTGTTGGTCGAGTGTGTCGAGGGCTATCGATAATGAATTGAGATCCGAGTTGTACGAGTCGTTAATTAAAATACACTGGTTAATGCCCTGGCGAATTTCCATTCGCATTGCTACGGGTTGCAGGGTACTGAAACGTTCCAGAATCTGATCCTGGTCTTTGCCAATGGCAATTAGAGCAGCCAGACAGCTTATGGCATTTTCAACGCTGGCATCGTCGGAAAAAGGAATTGAAATAGCATATTGCCTTTCTTTTACCTGTCCAATTATGCCGCATCCTTCGGGTATTTTTTGAACAAAATAGATAAACAAATCGGCTGTTTCGTCCATCATTGACCAACTGATTGGAACAATACCGTTTTCTTGTGCCATTTTTTGAACCGCTGCATCAATCGATGGATAGTCTTTTCGGTATATTACAACTTCCGAGTTTTTGAAAAGTTTCAGTTTCTCGTCAACCTTTTGTTCAACCGACTGAAAATTCGACTGATGTGCTTCGCCAATATTGGTAATAATGCCGTAACGGGGGCGTATTATGCGTTCCAGCTTCTCCATCTCGCCGGGTTGCGAAATACCAGCTTCGAGAAAAGCCATATCGGCTTCGTTATCTAAAAGCCAGGCCGAATGCGGAACGCCAATTTGTGAATTGTAACTTTTGGGGCTTCGTATTATTTTATAGTCGTCAACGAGTAACTCGCTAAGCCATTCTTTTACAATGGTTTTGCCATTGCTCCCGGTAATGCCTATCACATTTCCCCTAAACTTATCGCGACGCGATGCTGCAAGTGTATGAAGAGCCTCAAGTGTGTCGCTCACCATTAAAAAAGTGGCATCATTGTATTTGTCGTACCGCTTGTTTTTATCCGAAATAACAAAACTGCGAACACCCTTGTCGTATGCATTTCGGATGTAATTGTGCCCGTTGTTGCCCGAGGTAACCAAAGCAAAAAAGAGCGTTTCTATCCCCGACACAATAGTTCTCGAATCGGTTGATAAGTAACTAATAGGATATTCGCTGCCTTTGTGCAGAACCTGGGCATTAATAATTTCAGAAACAGTTAAATTGGTGGTCATTGCTTTTGGATTTTTATAGCTTCATGAAAACATTCACGGCAAAGCGGTTCGTATTCATTTTTTTCCCCTAAAACTACCAATTTTTCGTCAGTTGACAAACGATGCGAAAAATTTGCAAGGCTTCCGCAGCGCATGCAAATGGCATGGACTTTTGTAACGTATTCAGCAACAGACATTAGTGCCGGCATAGGGCCAAAGGGTTTTCCTTTGAAATCCATGTCGAGGCCGGCTACAATAACCCTGATGCCCATGTTGGCCAGTTTGTTACATACTTCGAGCAGCGAATGGTCGAAAAACTGAGCTTCGTCGATGCCAATAACATCAACATCGCCCGACAGCAAAATAATGTTCGATGGAGTATCGACCGGTGTCGAGCGAATGGCATTTTCGTTATGCGAAACCACTTCGTCTTCCGAATACCTCACATCAACTACGGGTTTGAAAATTTCGACCCGCTGTTTTGCAATACGTGCACGGTTTAAACGCCTGATAAGTTCTTCGGTTTTGCCCGAAAACATCGAGCCGCAAATCACTTCAATCCATCCCTTGCGGATTTTTACATTGATATCTTTTTCGAGAAACATTTTGTTCGTTTATACAAAAAGGCTAAAATTACAATCAATCTTCTGTTTTATCGTTATATTTCTCGATGAATTTTTTTTTCAAAATTGGAAGATGCTACTTTTGATAATTAAATTGTATCAATGCTTCAAAATAGTTTTAATTTCACGCAATGGACAAAAAAATAATAATACAGCTGATTAAACAGGAAGTTGAAGAGCTTAGCCTGTTGATTAACGCACTCGAAAAGCAGGATGTGCCACATGGTGTTTTGGTCGATCTGGTCAAATCAAAAATTCACACCCTTTCGAAAGTGGCCGGCTTATTTACAAGCAATGGACAATCGAAATCTAAAGATGTTGTAATTTCGGGAGATGAAATTATACAACAACGTATTCTCGACTCGATTGTTGAAAGCAATAAAGAAGAAGACGAGCTGATTAGCGAAGAGCTCAGCAAAAGTACTCTCAAAAATAAAGCAGATGTTAAACATGTTGGCGATTATGAGTCTGTTGCTGATGACAAATCTGAACCTGATAAATCCGAACCTGATAAAGTCAAAGTTGAGTTGACTGAAGACTCAGACTCCGAAAAGAAAACAGCAGCGCAAGTGCCCGATGCTTCACCTGAAGAAGAGCTGAAGCCCGAAAAACTTAAAATAGACAAACCCGAAGAACCTATAGCTGAGGAAAGCAAATTGCCCGAGCAGGCTGAGAATGAAAAACATGAGGTTTTAGAAGAGCCGATTGAGACTGAGCCGATTGAGACTGAGCCGACTCTGGCTGAACCGAAACCGGAAGAACGTGAGCCGGAAAAGCAGGTATCGGAAGAAGAAAAACCCCGGCAGATGGTGTTGGGCGAGCGTTTTATAAAAGATAAATCGCTCAACGAAAAATTCACATCGCTGGGCGAATCGAAATACAAAGTGGTTGGAAAGCCGGTTACCAGTGTAAAACGAGCCATTGGGCTGAATGATCGGTTTATGTTTACACGTGAGCTTTTCAATAACGATTCGGATAAATACAATACAACACTCGAAGCCATCGACAATGCCAATAATTTTGTTGAGGCCATTGAATATCTCGAAGAAAATTGCAAATGGCCTAAAAGCGAAACCAGTTTGAAATTTATGGAGTTGGTAAAACGTCGTTTTGACAATTAAAAAGCTCGACGATGGGAAAATTATACATTGTGCCAACGCCAATTGGCAATTTAGACGATATGACCATTCGGGCCATCAATGTGCTTAAAAATGTAGATGTTATTTTAGCTGAAGATACCCGTACATCTTCAAAACTGCTTCGTCATTTTGAAATACAGAAAAAGCTATTTTCACACCATAAATTTAACGAGCATAAAACATCGGAGATGATAGCCGAACGCATCGAAGCAGGCGAAAATGTGGCTTTAATTTCGGATGCAGGAACACCGGGAATTTCCGACCCCGGATTTTTACTGGTTCGCACCTGTGTCGAAAATGGCGTAGAGGTTGAAACTTTGCCCGGAGCAACTGCATTTGTGCCGGCACTTGTTAATTCGGGCTTGCCCTGTGATAAGTTTTGTTTCGAAGGCTTCCTGCCCCAAAAAAAAGGCCGCCAAAAACGTTTGAAAGAACTAGCTGAAGAAAAACGAACCATGGTATTTTACGAATCACCCTATCGCTTAATAAAAGCACTTGAGCAATTTGTCGAATTTTTTGGTGCCGAACGGAATGTTTCGGTAAGCCGCGAAATATCCAAAATTCACGAAGAAACGGTTCGAGGTACCATTGTACAGGTGCTTGAGCATTTCAAATCGGCAGCTACTGTAAAAGGCGAAATTGTAATTGTACTCGAAGGATTAAACAAATAATTAAAACCGGCCTGCCTTTTCTAACGGCTAATTTTCTTTATTTTGCAGCAAACAAAAATGATTTATGCCGAAGTACCGACACTTATTTTTCGACCTCGATAATACGCTTTATAACTTTGAAGCCAATTCGTACCTGGCCATGAAAAATGCCTTCGAAAAATTGGGGCTGCTTCAGCAACTCGAATCGTTCGAGACGTATTTTTCGGCATACATCGTTGTAAATGACGCTTTGTGGGCCGATTACCGGCAAAAAAGAATTTCGAAAGAACATTTAAGAGGAAAACGCCATCAGGATTCCCTGATGCAATTTGGCATTGTTCCCGATTTGCCTTTTACAAAAATCGACGACGTGTATCTTGAAATGATGACTGCACAAACCGAGCTTTTTCCTGATGCTATTGGGGTTTTATCAGTATTAAAGCAGAAGGGGTATTTCATTCATATTATTACCAACGGATTCAAAGAAGTTCAACACGAAAAGATTCAAAAAACCAGCCTGTCGGAATACATCAACGATGTGTACATTTCGGAAGAAATTAAGGCGCCAAAACCATCGCGCGAAATTTTTGAGTATGCCATAAAAAGCAGCAATGCCCGAAAAAGAGAAAGTATTATGATTGGCGATTCGTGGGAAAGTGATATTATAGGTGCCAAAAAGTTTGGGATCGACCAGGTGTTTTTTCGTTTAAACAACGAAGCTATCGATTATGGAACATGGGGTGAACCTACATTTACTATTACTCGTTTAACGGATTTGCTGGATATTTTTTAAACTTTTAAAAACGAAAATGAAGAAATTAATTCGATTTATAGTCGTATTGTTGATACTGGCTGCTGTGTTGGCCATATTTAAGCCAAGCGAGAGTGATTTTGAGAGCTGGATAAATAACAGCTCATCAAAACAACGGGGAAATGCCAAAGGCGATAATGTAGTTGAAAAGCTGGTAGATAAAGGTGTAACAACCGCCACACAGGTGCAGGTTTTAAGCACCTATCAATACAGCAACCACTATGTTTTAGCCAGTGTTAAGGCACGTGCCAACGGCGAAAAGTTGAACTACCTTGGAATTGCAGGTTTTTGGGTTAAGCTTCCTTAGAATTTTTTATGGTTGAAAGATTTATGAGTGCGTCATTTATAATTTTTTTGAACGATTGTACTCAATAGTACGTTAGATTTCAGACATGAGATATGAGACTTTGTTTCTAATAAATTAAATGTCAGCAACTTAGATGACTTGATTGGCAAAGTGTAGATGGCTCATTGTCAGCGACTTAAAGATATGTAACGAACTATTGGTGCTTTTAATGGGTAGAAGTCGATTGTTAGTGTTTTTCATCTTACTTGATTGATTAAAGATTGAAATATTCTAAATTCGCTCTCCTAAAACTCAATCTTTTTAGGCTAACAATATGTAACATTTAATATTTTTTCACTCAATACTTGCAGTAGAGCCAATTTTTTTAAGAAAGAGCATGGCATGTAATTTGATAAAAGCACCCGTAAATTCAAATTTAAGCGATCATTTTATTAGTTTTGTGCGTTAAAATTGATGGTTAACAATTAAAATATGAGTCTTATGAAATATTTTCTTACCGTAGCTTTTGCATTATTTACATTGCTATTAGTTGCTCAACCCAAAATTGAGTTTACCGAAACTGATTACGATTATGGCACAATCAAAGAAGAAGATGGTATCGCGATAGCCAAATTCGAATTCAAAAACACAGGTGATCAACCACTTATTCTAAACAATGTGCGTGCCACATGTGGATGTACAACCCCAAAATGGACTAAAGCACCTGTATTGCCAGGAAGTACCGGCACTATTGAAGCAGGGTACAACCCTAAAAGCAGTCCGGGTGCGTTTGTTAAATCGATTAACGTATATTCAAATACTCAACCGAGTGTAACTGTATTAAGAATTAGAGGTACAGTAACACCACGTGAAAAAACAATTGAAGAAAAGTATCCCCGTGCAATGGGAGCTATTCGTATGAAAACAAACTATGTGTCGTTTGGAAGCATGTTGAATAGTGACGAAAAGACCGACGAACTTCTTTATGTGAATACCTCAGATGAACCAGTAAAAGTTGAAGTTTACCGTTCGCCTGAGCATATTAAAGTTAAGTTTGAACCTAAAACAGTTGAGCCCGGTAAAGAAGGTAAAATGATTATTACCTACGATGCAAGCGGAAAAGACATTTACGGATATGCTTCCGAACGTATTTACCTTACCATTAATGGCGAAAAGGCCAATACATATTCGGTAGGAACATCGGTAACCATTAAAGAAGATTTTAGCAAGTTGACAGCCGAAGAGCTTGCCAATGCACCGGTTGCCGAATTCGATGACAAAGTGTTCGATTTTGGAACGATTAAACAAGGCGATAAAGCCGAGCATGTTTTTAAGTTAACAAACAATGGAAAAACCGACTTAATTATTCGCAACGTTCGTGCAAGCTGCGGATGTACTGCTGTAAAGCACGAAAACGTTATAAAACCCGGTGGAACAACGAATGTGTCGGTGGTGTTCAACTCTCGTGGAAAACGAAATCGTCAAAACAAATCGATTACTGTAATCACAAACGATCCTAAAAATTCAACCATTATTTTAAGAGTAATGGGCACCGTTAAGGTAAACTAAGAATTATTATTAACACTCCATAAAGAACTGCTTCGCTCTTCGATGCAGTTCTTTTTTATTATAAAGGCACAATGAAGAACAAGCATATCGAAAACAGCGGTAAGTATAAAGGCTTAAAGGTGAATTCTGGCATTGATCAGCCTCCGATGGTTAACCCAAATGCGTTGCATAAAACACCCTCGCGACGCAAAAAAACATTATCGGCCGATGAGTATGTAGAGGGTATTTTGGCTGGAAACCGAATGATTTTGAGTCGTGCGGTTACTCTTGTCGAAAGTGTGAAACCCGAACACCAGGAATTGGCGCAGGAGATTATTGTACGCTGTTTGCCACATGCCGGCAAATCGATTCGAATTGGCATAACCGGTGTGCCCGGTGCCGGTAAAAGTACTTTTATTGAGGCCTTGGGCAAGCACATCACCTCGCAAAACGGGAAATTGGCTGTTCTGGCCATCGACCCAAGCAGCGAACGTTCAAGAGGCAGTATTTTGGGCGACAAAACACGCATGGAAGAGCTATCGGGCGATGACAATGCCTACATACGGCCTTCGCCCTCGGCTGGTTCGCTGGGCGGTGTGGCTCGTAAAACCCGCGAAACAGTTGTATTGTGCGAAGCAGCCGGCTTCGATACCATTTTTATTGAAACCGTAGGGGTAGGGCAAAGCGAAACCGCTGTTCAATCCATGGTCGATTTCTTTTTGCTGATTCAAATTGCCGGTGCCGGCGACGAACTCCAGGGCATTAAGCGAGGTATTATGGAAATGTCAGACGGAATTGTAATTAATAAAGCCGATGGAAACAATATTGAAAAAGCCGAATTGGCTCGATCGCAGTTCCGAAACGCCCTGCATTTATTTCCTCCATCGCCGTCGGGCTGGGAACCACAAGTGCTAACCTGTTCATCTGTAATGAAAACAGGTATTGCCGAAACGTGGAAAATGATTACTGAATATATCTCATTTGTCCAAAAAAATAACTATTTTGACGCCCGTCGTAATCAACAATCGAAGTATTGGATGTACGAAAGTATAAATGAAGTGCTGAAAACATCGTTTTATAATCATGGAATCGTTAAACCTCAGCTTATTCAATTTGAAGAAGCTGTTTTGAACAATCGAATAAGTTCGTTTGTTGCAGCCAAGCAGTTGCTGAATTTATATTTTAAAGAAGTAAAAAATCAATAACAATTTAAATTACAAAGAATGAAGAAATTAATGTCATTTGTTGCAGCTGCTTTACTATTAGCAGGTTGTTCCAATAAAAACGAGTTTAAAATAAATGGAAAAATAGTACCCGAATCCGAAGGGAATGTAATCCTGTATGGATACGAAGATGGAAAGCCTGTGGCACAAGATACGTCTGATGCAAGTAGCGGAACTTTCACTTTTAGTGGCGAAGTAAGCTTGCCCGATTTAAAGCTTATCGGCTTCGAAGGCGAAGATGGATACATTGGGCAGTTGTTTGTTGAGCCCGGAAAAATTAACATGACGATTTACCCCGATAGCTTTCAGAATAATGTTATAAGCGGTTCCGATGCCCAAGATGTGTTTCAATCGTATTTAGACGAGATTATCAGGTTTACAAAATCAGAAGGCGAACTTGAACAACGTTTTCGTCAGGCTCAAATGGGTAGAGACGAAGAAGAAATGTCGGCTATTCAGTTCGAATACGAAACGATGATTGACAACACTCAGTTGTACACCAAAAACTTTATTAAAGAACATGGTGCAACACCCGTGTCTGCTTATGTTTACCTTATGAACTTTGTTCAAAGTGCTGAACTTGAAGAGCTCGATTCAATTTTAACAATTTTCGAACCCATAAAAGAAAATGATTTTGTAGCGGCTATTAGCGAACGTGCTGAAGTATTGCGTGTTTCGGGTGTAGGTGCACAAGCTCCAGATTTTACCCTGGATACTCCCGATGGCGAAAAATTTTCATTGTCCGACTATCGTGGTAAATATGTTTTGATTGATTTTTGGGCCTCGTGGTGCCAGCCTTGTATGGTCGAGATGCCCAATGTAATTGAATTATACAAAAAGTACAGCGAGAATGGATTTGAGATTGTTGGCGTATCCCTCGATCGTAGTCGTGAACCATGGGTTAATACCCTCGGTGAAATGGAAATGAATTGGGTTCATGGCTGGGATTTAGCTAATGCCGAGAATCAGGGTGTTGTAGCCAATAAATACGGTGTAACTGCTATTCCGCATACTGTTTTACTCGATAAAGAAGGAAAAATTATTGCCAAAAACCTGCGTGGAGATCAACTCGGGCAGAAACTGGCCGAGCTTTTAGATTAAGCTGCCAGTTGGCTTAAAATATATAAAGGCTGCGAATTGAATATTCGCAGCCTTTATTTTTGTGTTCGTAATTTATTTAATAGTTCGTTGCTTTTTTATTTTTTTAAGTCGTTGACATTGAGTTGTTTTGTGTTTTACTGATTTAATAAACTAAGTTGCTGATGTTTATTTTGTTACAAACAAAGTCTCATGTCTTTTATCTAACGCGCTACTGTATGAGTTATGCAACATTAATTTATAATCCCGCGAAGCCACTAAGCCCACCAGGAAAAAGGCTTTTTGTATTTTTTGTGCCTTTGTGGTTTTATTTTCAATATTTGTAACAATAGTTCGTTATTGTTTTTTAATTCGCTGGCAACTATCTGCTTGCATTTTGCAAACTCGATTATCTAAATAGCTAAAAATTAATCCATTGCAGACAAAATCTCATTGTCTAATATCTCATATCTCATTGTCCCATCGTCCCATCATCTCACGTCCCATCATCTCACGTCCCATCGTCTCAGGTCTCATCGTCCCATCGTCTCAGGTCCCATCGTCCCATCATCTCACGTCCCATCGTCTCAGGTCTCATCGTCCCATCGTCTCATCGTCCCATCGTCTCATCGTCCCATCGTCTCAAGTCCCATCGTCCCATCGTCTCAGGTCTCATCGTCCCATATCTCATCGTCTCGCCGTCCCACATCTAACAGTGCGGCTGGGGTACTAAAATCTAATGTACTGTTTTTATTCCCAATCGAGAATTATTTTTCCACAGTTGCCTTCTTCCATAATATCGAAAGCTTTTTGAAAATCATCGGCTTTCATACGATGTGTAATAATGGGCTCAATATTTAGCCCGCGGGTAAGCATCATCTCCATGTGGTACCAGGTTTCGAACATTTCACGACCATAGATACCCTTTAAGGTCAAACCTTTGAAAATAACTTTGTTCCAGTCAACCGTAGTGTTGGGTGGAAGAATACCCAACAACGAAACTTTACCCCCGTTATACATGTGTTCAATTAGTTGGTTGAAAGCTTGCGACGAGCCCGAGCATTCAAGCCCGATGTCGAATCCGCTTACCATACCCATTTCTTTCATTGCATGATCAAAAGTTTCGTTACGTGGGTCGATTACCTGGTCGGCGCCCATTCTCAATGCCAACTCGCGGCGATAGGAGCTTAGATCGGTACCCATAATGTTTCGGGCACCGGCAAATTTGCAGATGGCGGCAGCCATTGAGCCTATAGGTCCGCCAATGCCGGTTATCAATACATCTTCGCCAATCAGCGGGAACGAAAGTGCTGTATGGCAGGCATTGCCCAGTGGGTCCATAATCGAAACGATTTCGTCGGGAATACGGGCATCAACCTTAACAACATTGCTTACAGGCACGGTCACAAATTCGGCAAAACCACCGTTGCGTTGTACGCCAATGCCTACGGTGTGGTCGCAAATATGCATCCGTCCACGGCGGCAATTTCGACAGTGTCCACAGGCAATATGCCCTTCGGCTGTTACACGGTCGCCAATTTTGTATTGTGTAACTTCGGAGCCAAGCTCAACAATTTCGCCTACGTATTCATGGCCGATAATTAAGGGCGTTTTGATGGTTTGCTGAGCCCAGTTGTCCCACTTATAAATGTGTAAATCGGTACCGCAAATAGCCGATTTGCGAATTTTAATTAATACCTCATTAGCACCCGGGATAGGAATCGGAACATCTTCGAGCCAAAGTCCTCTTTCTGGTTTTGCTTTTACAATTGCCTTCATGGTCTTGCTTTTTGAATTTCTACGCACTTTTAATGGTGCTTTGATGCGTAGTGAATGCAAGTTCAGCAATGCACGCGACTTTTAAAATGATTTTCTACCAAAAAACGGAGGGTTTTTTACCAAACCGAACGAATGCGGAAAATTTCGAGGTTTTTCACCATTATTTCGCCGCCGCTAGTGGTGATAAAGTGATTGCCTGCCTCGGGCGATGGCGATATGCTTTCGGATAGTACGTATTCACCATCGTTGATGTAAATTTCCAATACCGAACGGTCGAGTAGTATCTCGAAGTTTACTTCGTTGTTGCTTAGTTCAAACGGAATTTGTTTTCTTATCAGCGTAATGTACTTCTTTTTAACGTTAACACTTATTTCGTTTCCCCCGTTGCCGCGGTTCGAGCGTAGTAAAAACCCAAATAAATCGCTGTTAATGTTTTGAATGGTTCCTTTTATGTAAAGCTCTTCGCCTTTAACCCTTCGCAAAAGATTTTTGCCTAGCCCGGGGTAAATTCGCTCGTTTTGCCACGAGTACGATTTGTCGAAAAGTTGCGCGATATTTTTTGCTGGTTGAAGCCGCACAAGGTAGTTTCCGTCGGTTTCGAGCAGCGTTATTTCAGCCGGAAACGAAAAATCGCCATTCGAAGGCAAATCGGCTTGTTGGCTGCTTTTTATTTCGGAAATCAGAATGGCTTTATCGTGTCCATCCCCATTTAGTATAACCGAACCACCAATATTTCTGCCATAATTAAAGCTTTGAATTGTACCTTCGGTCGTTAGTTTTTGCCCATCGAATGCGCAGCTTTGATATTTTCCGCCTTCGCTAAACAGAATCCATTTTTTTATGCCTGGCTTGTTGGCAACCGGTAGTTCAATAAGCTGTGGAAAACCATATTCGTACCGAAATGATTGAGTTGTTTGCCAGTTTATGCCGTTTGAGGATTGCGAAACATGCATGGTTTTCGTTGTTCGTTCGTAGGCAAGCATCAGCCATTTTTCACTTTCGGCATGCCAAAAAACAAAAGGGTCGCTTTGTTTTAAAGCGTTCAAACCCTGCGTTGCAATTTCAGCTGAAAATTCATCTTTTTCAGCTGATGTGTAATAAATGCCTTTTCCCCAGCGCGATATCCATGCTTTTTGCGAATTGTCGGTTTCAACAATAGTTCCCCACCAGGGTGTCAGGTTCATCGAATCGACAGCATCATCGGGTTGTTGCCATATAATTTTTTTGTATGTCCAATGTAGTAAATCGTTGCTGGTGGCGTAGCCGGTCTGGTAGTAGGCTTTATCGAGGTTGTAAGGGTTGTACTGAAAGTAAATCTGGTAAATGCTATCGCTGTAGTTTAGTGTTAACGGGCTGCCGAGCGTATTTTCAGGCACCGAAAAATGAAACTGGTTGCGGTAAGTCTCGTCGTATCTCGATTGTGCAAAACCATTGCCGCTCAAAAAAAACAAAATAAAAATAAGTGGTACGGTAAATGAAATTTTGGACATAGCTGAAACTTTGTGATATGATTGTTTTACAACATGCAAATATAACAGAACAAATACAACAATGTGCAGATTCTTTAATTTTACGTACATTCGTTTAGTTTTAAAATATCGAATAGTATCGAACCTAATACCACCTATATGACGAATCGAAAACGAATACTTCTTTTACTTTTAATATTGTTTTTCGGACAAGGAATGATGGCAAACTCACATTCCAAACGGGTGCTTTTGATAAATTCGTATTCGCCCGACTTTCCAACCTATAATAATATCCATAAAGCAATTAATGAAGCTTCGGGTGATTTAAGCATCGATATCGAATTTTTGTATGGGAAAGAGCACAGCAACCGGGTATATTTTGAAAAATTACAGCAACTTTTTGCCGAAAAAATTTCACTTCGCCCGCCCTATGATGTGGTTGTTACGGTTGATAACATTGCCCTGCAGTTTGTTTTAGGCATGCGCGACAGTTTGTTTCGCGATATTCCCATCGTTTTTTGTGGCGTCGAAGACCGTGAACTTATACAACAAGCTCGTTTAGCCGAAGGGGTTTCGGGCATAACCGAGTTTTGTGCTTTTGACGAAACCATTGCCCTGGCTGCACGCCTAAATCCCGACTTGAACGAAATAGTAGCGCTTACCGACAATACCATAACCGGTGTAGCCAATTTTCAACTTTTAAACGACTATTGTACACAGTTTTCGGGAATTGCCTGTTCAAGCATCGATTTTGGTCGAACAACGTATAACGACGCACTGAAACAGTTGTCGAAAGTTACAGGTGATAAAGCTGTTTTGTTAATATCGGCTTACCGCGATTCAACCAGTGCATACACCTCTTTTCAGAAAGCATTAAGCGATATTTTGAGGGTGTCGCAGGTTCCGGTTTATCATTTATACGAACATGGAATAGGGCAGGGAATTGTTGGAGGGAAGCCCATTAGCCATTATCACATGCTCAAAAAAGTATTTGACAAAATAAAGTCATCGTCAACCGAATGGCTGATGACCGATACCAGCATTGTAAACATGGAGCCGGTTGAGTTTATAGTCGATTGTGCAGTGGTTAACCATTTTGGCCTCAGTGAAAAAGCAATCCCCGATTCAGCCATAATTTTGAACAAACCAACGTCGTTCTTTAAAATCGAAAAGTCGGTTTTATATCTTGCCCTGATATTGGTTGGTTTGTTGCTGCTGTTTGTTGTTTATCTTTCAATTACGGTTCGCAACCGACGCCGTATGAACTACGAACTGATGCTGGCTAAAGAAAAGGCCGAAGAATCGAACCGGCTAAAAACAGCATTTATTGCCAATATGAGTCACGAAATACGCACGCCAATGAACAGCATTGTGGGTTTTTCGTCGCTTTTGCGGTCAACCGACCTTAATTATGAAACACGTGGACAGTACTGTCGAATAATTGAAGATAACTCGAATCATTTGCTGGCTCTTATCAGCGATATTATCGATATTTCGAAAATAGAATCGGGCGATTTCTCGTTTCGACTTTCAAAAATTGAAGTGTTGCCCATTTTGAAAAACCAGGTGCTTGAATATCAACAAAAAATTGTACGTCTTAATAAATCAATAGAGTTGAAGCTGAACTCCGAAATTGGGAAAGAATTTTATATCGTATCGGATAAAGTTCGGTTTAAACAGTTGCTGTCGAACTTGTTGGGGAATGCGGTGAAGTACACCACCGAAGGAGAAATTGAGTTGGGCTGCAAGTTGAAAAACAGCGAGTTGTTGATATATGTAAAAGATACCGGCATAGGGATTTCGGCTGATTTCTTGCCCAAAATATTTGAACGCTTCATGCGCGAGGAAGATGCCAAAAAAGTATATGACGGCACCGGGTTGGGGCTTGCCATTGCAAAAAGTATTGTTCAGAAATGGAATGGAAAAATTTGGGTTGAAAGTGAAAAAGGAAAGGGTTCAACCTTTTATTTTACCTGCCCTTTGCAGTGATACCTTGCCTTTCTAAAATAGATAAAGCAACCTTGGTCGGCTTTTTGCATCAGTACGTTTTATCGAAAGTACATTTGTCTCATGTTTGAAATCGAACGAACTGTTGTTTGTACAAATCACTTTAAAATTGTTATTTATGAAGCGTAGATATTTCTTCCCGATTTTTATAGTTATATTTTCTTCGATTGCTGGTTATGCAAATACAAGTTCTTTTGAGAAGTCTTTCTCAAGGATCGATTCATTGCTAAATAATGGTTTGCCCCGGCAAGCGTTCGAGATTGTAAATGGTGTTTTTGAATCGGCGTTAATTCAAAACAATCAGCAGGCAATTATTTCAGCACTAAACGAACGGAACAAATGTATTACGGCATTCGAGGAAGAGCCGGGTGAGAAAATTATAAGCCTGCTTTTACGCGATGTTGCCCGTGTTGATGAACCTGTCCGACAAATTATTCACAGCATGCTTGCCGGAGTGTACTGGGATTATTATAAGCAAAATTTATGGAAAATATCGGGGCGAACCAACCTGGACGAGTCCAATGAGGCCGATATACGCCAGTGGAGCTTAACCCAACTAACCGACGCAATTTTAAAACATGCCGACAAGTCGTTGGTGAATGCCAAAAAACTTCAGTCGATAGCTGTCGATAATTATTCCTGGTTTGTGCAAGGCGATTCAAGCCTGCGTCATTTGCGTCCAACGCTCTACGACCAGCTTGTGTTTCGGGTTTTAGAGATTTTGAAAGATAGCCGTCTGGGCATTGAAAAACCAGTTGATGCCTTTCAGTTGAATCATAAAAACTATTTCAGCCCTTCTTCTACCTTTTCAACTCTGGAAATTAACAGCACTGATACACTTTCGTTTTTGCTTCGAAGTATTCGTTTGTATCGCGATCTAACTCGTTACAGGCTTTCCGAAAACAACCTGGCTGCCCTTGTCGATCTTGAATTAAACCGAATTGAATATGTTTACCAAAAAAGTAAGCTGCCTAAAAAAGATTCGTTAACGCTTGCTTTTTACGATCACCTACTTGCTCAAAACCTGCCACGTGAACTTGAAGCGGAGGTGCTGCATCGAAAAGCGCACCATTATTACCGTTCAAGTTTTACAAGTGGCAACGATTACATGGCTGAAACCATTGCCTTATGCCGTAAAATTATCGATGATTATCCCGATTTGCCTCAGGCTGAATGGAGTCGAAATATGATTAAGTCGCTCGAAATACCCGAACTAAATGTTCAAGCTGAATTTCGCGAGTTGCCTCTAAAACCTTTCAAGGTATTGGTAGAGTGGAAAAACATCGACACGCTTCGTTTTTCATTGTATAAAATTAATGCGCATGCTGCTCAAAAATACATGAACCAACATTGGTACGAGCCCGGCGATTTCGATTCGTTGTTGTTGGTAAAGAAATGGAACCAGAAACTTCCGGTTGTTCCCGGCTACCAGATGTGCAGTGTTGAAATCCCGGTTCAGGGTGTGCCTAAAGGGTTTTATTTGTTGGCCGCTTCCTATCAAAACGAGTCCGACAGTGTTTCGCTTAATCGTGCGCTTGTCGTGCAGATCTCATCCTTGTCGCTTACAAGTCGCAATAAGCCCGGCGGAATTTTATTTGTGGTGAACGATGCCAAAAGTGGAAAGCCGATGAGTAAGGTCGGGCTCTCCATACAAACCCGACAATTCGATCGACAAATACGCGAATGGAAATTTAGCGATGACGCTTTGCTTGAAACCAATTATGCTGGTGAAGCCAGTTTTTCGGAAGAAGATATTCGGATTAATCGTGTGTTGGTATTTGGTAAAGGCGACACACTAATATCGGAATCCTATATTTATTCTGCTCGCAGTGATTCCGAACAAAACGAACAGCCCTCAGTGGTATTTTTTACCGACCGTGCTATTTACCGGCCAGGGCAGTTGGTTCAGTTTAAGGGTTTGGTATCCCAAAAAGAAGGTGTTGATTATAAACTGGTTGAAAAGCTACCTCTTACTGTGGTGCTTCGCGATGTGAATCATCGTCAGATTGAAACGCTTGAAGTGCTTTCAAACGAGTATGGAACCTTTAGTGGTAGTTTTGTTTTGCCACGTTCGGGGCTTAATGGCATCTACACCATCGATTGTGAAAATGGACGAACTTCATTTCGTGTTGAAGCTTATCGAAGGCCTACTTTTGAAGTCGAATTTGATGAAATTGGCAAATCGTATGCTTTTGGCGATTCGGTGTGGCTTGGTGGTTGGGTAAAATCGTATTCGGGTACTCCAATTGAAAATGCCCGCGTTTCATACCAGGTTGTTGCCTCCGAAGCATATAATTTCCCCGGAATGCGCCCGCAAAATAAGCAAACAATAAAAACAGGACTCGTATATACCGAACCCGATGGTTCGTTTATCTTGCTCTTTAAATTGCAGTCAGACAATGCTTTATCGTCGAAACAGGTAATGCAATACAGCGTAACAGCCGAAGCTACAATTTCGGCTGGCGAAACGCAAAGCAACACTTACGAAATGCAGGTTAGTAATTCAAATTTATGGATCGATTGTACCTTGCCCGATGTGATAAATACCAAACAATTTGAAGGTTTAGAACTTCGAACGCATAATTTGAATAACGATTTTGTTGAGTCGGATGTAACGCTTACGGTACGCAGGCTCGAACCTCCCGGCTCGCTTTTATCGGAGCGGTACTGGGGTGTGCCCGATACCTCTTTACTCGATAGCCTGACGTTTAAATCGATGTTCCCGGATTTTGCTTTTCGAAACGAAGATGAGCCCGACAGCTGGGTGAGAGGGGAGTCCGTTTACGATGCTAAAATTGCAATCGCTGCCGATACGGTGTTGGAGCTATCTTCATGGATGAAAAACAAGCCGGGGTATTATCGGGTTGAGATTGAGGCAATTGAACACGATGGCAAACAAACTGCCAATTGGCATAAAACCATAAGGCTGATTGGAGAACGACCGGCTAAAGCCGAAAAACTAAGCGATTGGGTTACGGTTGTAAAAAGCAAAGGCGAACCGGGCGAAACCGCCGAAATATGGCTGACGGCAATCAATACAAAAGCTCCTGTGCGTTACGAGTTGGTGCGCGATAATGAATTGCTCGAGAGTGAAGTGATTGTTCCGGGGCGACGGGTTTATCGCTTAATTATTCCTATTGAACAATCGTATAAAGGTAATGTACAGGCGCAGTTTACACAGGTAGCCAATAACCGCGAATATCATAGGTATGTAACTATTGAAGTGCCACAAAGCGACAAGCAACTTGAGCTTACTTTTCAAACGTTCAGGAATCAACTGCTGCCGGGCGAAGACGAAACATGGAAACTGCTGCTTACCGACAACTCAGGGCATGGTGTGGCTGCCGAAATGCTTGCTTCGCTATACGATGCCTCGCTCGATAAGTTTATGAAACACAGCTGGATGACCCGTTTTACAGATACTCGTTCCAATTATCAGTATAGGTGGAACAGGAATCAAAATCAACGAAATGCGCATTTTTTTAGTTCCATGCAGGTCGAACGCATACACGGGCCGGTAAGCTCTTTAAGGCAATACGAAACGCCTGTTTTGTTAGGGCTAAACAACTGGCAAAACATTACTCGTTCAGGCGCAGGTAACGAAATTATGATACGCGGAGTTGCCAGTGCTCAAAAATCGATGGAGGCAGGTGTGGCGTCAGAAGTGTTTATGATGGCTGAGGATGCCGAATTTGAATTTGTTCAATTCGCATCTGAAGGTTCAGACAACTCAGGGCCACTTGAAAAAAACGACTTCTCGAAGGTAACGTTGCGGGAAAACTTTAACGAAACGGCTTTCTTTTATCCGCATCTATATAGCGATAACGATGGAAAACTTGAGTTGTCGTTTACCATACCCGAAGCCATTACCCGTTGGCGTATGATGGGCTTTGCTCATACCCGCGATTTCAAGCATGGCAGTGTTGAAGCCGAACTTGTAACCCGCAAAAATGTTTCGGTTGAGGCTTATGCACCCCGCTTTTTGCGCCAGGGCGATACGCTTTTTATATCGGCAACGGTACGCAATTTAACCTCCAGTAAAATTGAGGGTACTGCATTGCTTCAGTTTAACGATGCGCTTACTTTTGAGCCGATTACCAGCACTATGCTCCAGTCCGACTCGCTGCTTCGGTTCGAAATTGAAGCCGAAAGTGCCGGGCTTGTGCGTTGGGAAGTCTTCGTGCCACAAAGCTTACAAGCTGTAACCTACAAGGTAATGGCTCGTGCCGGTAATCATTCCGACGGCGAACAAAAAATGTTGCCGGTACTCACCAACCGAATGCTTGTAACCGAAAGCATGCCCTTTATGGTTCGTGGTGGCGATGAAAAAGCATTTCATTTTGAAAAAATGAGCCGCCAGAATTCTTCAACCTTGAAAAACCATTTATTTACCATCGAATATACATCCAATCCGGTGTGGTATGCCATTCAGTCGTTGCCGTATTTAATGGAATATCCCTACGAATGTGCCGAGCAGGTATTTAGCCGGTTTTATGCCAACGCGGCAGCCATGTGGTTGATGCAAAGTTCGCCCCGCATTAAAGCCATTTTCGATGCCTGGGAAACGACCGATGCTGATGCTTTTCTTTCAAACCTGGAAGAAAACAGCGAGTTGAAGTCGGTGTTGCTCGAGGAGTCGCCTTGGCTGGTACAGGCACAAAACGAAACCGAAATGAAACGTCGCTTGTCTCTTTTATTCGATTTGAACCGGATGAGTAACGAGCTGGGCGATGCTCTTTTAAAGCTTGAGCAAATGCAATTGCCAGATGGTTCATTTCCATGGTTTGCCAAGATGCCGGGCAATAGGTATATTACTCAATATATTGTAACAGGAATGAGCGAGTTGCAAAAAATGGATGCCGTTCCATCTGAACTGAACGAACGATGGAAGCAGATGAAGAACCGGGCTATGCAATACCTCGACGAGCAGGTATTGGCCAATTATAAGCAATTGCTTAAGCGAAGCGAAAAAGACTCAACGTTATTGAAAAAATATAAACCCGGTATGGTTGAATTGAATCATTTGTATGCACAGAGTTTCGATGTGCCCGGAATGCCGGTTGATGAAGAGGGCGTTGCTTTCGACTTTCTTTATAAACAAGCTCAAAAATACTGGCTCGATTACGATTTGTATGCACAAGGATTACTGGCTCTTACTTTTCATCGGTTTGGGCAAAGCGAAATAGCCGAATCGATTGTTCAGTCGTTGGCCGACCGTGCGCTAACATCCGAAAGCGAAGGAATGTACTGGGCAAACAACAAGCGCGGCTATCGTTGGCATCAGTCGCCGGTTGAAACCCAGGCTTTACTTGTAGGTGTATTTAATGAAATAGCCAACGACCATGAGCGCGTTGAGGAATTGAAAATGTGGCTTTTGCGCAACAAACAAAGCAGCCATTGGGGAAATACCAAAGCAACGGTTGCGGCTTGTAACGCTCTTTTAAATAGCGGTCGCAATAATTTATCGGACAGCAAGACGCTATATGTTGAACTTGCGGGCAAACCCCTGTCGCAATTACGCGATATAAAGGCTGAAGCCGGTACAGGGTATGTGAAAACATCGTTTTCGGCTGGCGAAATTACATCCGAACTGGCTAATGTAAAAGTACAAAATCCCAACCAGGGCGTGGCGTGGGGCGCAGCCTACTGGCAATATTTCGAACAGCTTGATAAGATTACTACAGCTGCTACCGATGTTGAAATTACCAAACAATTGTTTGTAAAACAGAAAAATAATGCCGGCGAAGTACTGATGCCTTTGAGCAAACAGTCGATAAATATTGGAGACGAAGTAGTTGTTCGAATTGTGATTGAAACGGTGCGCGACATGGAATATGTACATCTGAAAGACCTTAGGGCAGCAGGTTTCGAGCCAACCACAACACTTTCGGCTTATATCTGGACCGATGGGCTGGGGTATTACCGCGAAACCAAAGATGCCGCAATGAATTTCTTTATTGCAAATCTGCCTAAAGGCGTTTATGTGTTTGAATATTCGTTGCGGGCATCGCATACCGGACAGTTTTCAAACGGCATAACATCGCTTCAGTGTATGTATGCACCCGAGTTTGCAACACATAGCGAAGGGCAGAGAATAACGATTGAGTAGTTTTATGAATGTTTTGGCTGGTTATAGCGTTTCTTTAAGTTTCATAATGCGATTGTACGACTGCCGTATCCGGTCTTTGCTTATTTTTCCTTCATCAACGAACGAGTGAATAATATCTACAGCGTCGGCAACAACATCCGGATTGAATGTGTCGATGTTATTAGAAAAAATAAGTAAGTCGCATCCTGCATTTATGGCTTTTTCAATTGCTTCTTCAAAACCATAATGTGTAGTTATAGCTTTCATTTCCATAGCATCTGAGACGATAACACCATCGAAGTTCATTTCTGTTCGTAACAAATCAGTTAAAATCTTTTTTGATAATGTGGCCGGATATTCTTCATCCAGATTCTGATTGAAAACATGTGCACTCATTATCATTTTACAATCCCCCGAAGAAATTAGCTCACGATAAGGTATTAGTTCATCTTCGCTCCATGTATTCGTAACATCTGTGATTCCAAGATGAGAATCGGCAGCCGCACTACCATGCCCGGGGAAATGTTTGCAGCAACCTACAATGTTTTGTTGACGAAGTTCATCGATAAATAAGCGTGAATGAAAAGTTACCGTTTCGGGTGAGGCTGAAAAACTCCGTCCAAGTGCTCCTATTGCAGGGCTTTCCGGGTTAATATTAACATCAACAACGGGTGCAAAATTCATATTAATACCCATATCAAAAAGCGTTGAGGAAATACGAGCTGCATGAAAACGGGTGGTATCTTCGTTGTTTATTTCACCTAAATACTGAGCGGTTACAGTAGCCGGGAAACCATATTTTTCTTTCAGCCTTGTTACAACACCACCTTCTTCATCAATTGCAATTAACAGTGGTTCTTTGCTGTGCGACTTTAAATCGGCAACTAAACGGCGAACCTGCTCGGGCGATTCAATATTTCGAGGTGTGGAACCTGTAGGGCCGTCTTTTTCATATAAAATTACACCTCCAATATTGTATTGCTCTATGTCGTTAATAATTGGATTATCATCTGTTAATTCAGTACCTCTAAAACCGACCAAAAGCATTTGACCAATTTGCTCGTCTAATGTTGGAATATTTGTTTCATTATCTTCGTTACAAGCGGTTATAAAGAGAAGGAAAAGTAAAAAAATGAAAATGGTAATTCTGCAGTTCATTGTTATAGGTTTAGATATTAATTATTACGGTTTATTGCAAGCAAAGTCTATCATCTCATGTCTAAAATCCAGCGTACTATTGTAAAAAAAATATGTTTGTTATTTTTACATGAGGTTACCTTTTTGATATATTGCACCAAAAGTAACGAATAGGCTAAACTTATCACAAAAATAAAATATGTAACGTGTATGGATTATTTGCTTCGAGTTATATTTTTCCCGCTGGCTTTGCTCCGATTTGTCCTGATGTTTCTTATTAGCATCGTTTTAATGTTTATGTCGATAGTCGAATATTATATTTCGAAACTATTTCAAAGAAACCATTTTATTACCATGCGAATATGGGGTTGGAGTATGTTGATAGTGCTTGGAGTGGTGGTGCGTCGCAATTCGTTTCCAAAAGTTTCTCGTTTTATACTGATGCCAAACCATCGCAGTTACATCGATATTTTTCTGGTGGCAGCGCTAAAGCCTACTACCTTTGTGGCAAAAGCCGAGCTTCGGAAATGGCCTGTAATCGGTTTTGCCATGAGTGTTAACCGTATGATTTTTGTGCAACGCGACAATCTGCGCAGCATGTTCGACACCATGTCGCAACTTAAAGAGGCTTTTGCGAATGGAGTGTCGGTAACTGTTTTTCCCGAAGGTACTACGTTCGAGGGGCCTGGTTTGCGTCCGTTTAAGGCAGGTAGTTTTAAAATGGCAGCCGAGGCAGGTGTGTCGGTTGTTCCGGCTGCTATCGAGTATCGCAACCGCAACGATGCATGGGTAGGTAACGATACCTTTATTGCCCACTTCTTTCGTCAAATGTGGAAGCCTCTCACCTTTGTGAGCCTTACTTTTGGCAAAGAGATGAGCAGTAACGATTTCAAAAAATTAAAAGAGGATACGTATCAATCAATTGAATCCTTATTGAAAATCGGGTAATTCGGTGTTGGGATCCCAAAAACGTTCTTTAAAGTTGATAATTTGGTCGTCCTCAACAATAAAGCCTTCGCTCTCGAGTAATTCCTGCATAACGTGCTGCCCTCCAAAAAAGTTTTTCCCGGTTAGCACCCCGTTTCGGTTTACTACTCGATGAGCCGGTATAAATTCAGTGTGGTTGTGCGATGCATTCATTGCCCAACCAACCATACGTGCCGAGCGGGTCGAACCCAGGTAACGTGCTATCGCTCCATAGCTGCATACACGTCCCGTAGGTATCTGTTTCACTACTGAATACACTTTTTTGAAGAAATCATCCGTTGCCATGATTTGCTATTCCTTTACCATTAGTACTTCGGAAGCTTCGCTGCGCGATGTGCAAATGAACCGGTATTGTTTGTGAAGTGATTTAAAAGCCTCGACAGCCAATTCCGGAGTATTATTCTCGCCCGAAAGATGCGATAAAAAAACCGTTTTTAGTATTCCATTTCCATGAGTCGAAACCAGATCGAAAGCCTGTGCGTTCGACAAATGACCAACATCCGACAAGATACGTTGCTTCAGATACCAGGGGTACGAACCATTAACAAGCGTCTGTTCGTCGTAATTCGACTCCAAAAACACCAAGCTGCATTGCTGAAAATGCTCAATTACATTGTTGCAAACTGAACCAATATCAGTCATAACCCCAATGCTTTCGTCCTCAATATCAACTCGATAACTACACGGTTCGCCGGCATCGTGGTTTTTGGCAAAAGCATGTATGGTAAAAGCACCCCATGTAAGCGGTTCGTTAATCTGTATATAACGATAAAATGGGGCTTTCGAGCTTTTATGGGCTTTATTCCAGGTGCCATAAGTGTAAAAAACCGGTATGTTCAATTTTTTACTCAACACACGCGCCCCACGAATATGGTCGGCATGTTCGTGGGTTAAAAAAACGGCCTGTACCTTTGATGGATCGAGTCCACGCTGCTGCATACGTAAGATAATCTGTTTACAGTTAATTCCGGCATCAACCAAAATGGCTTCATGTTCGTTACCGATGTAATAACAATTCCCGTTACTGCCAGAAGCAATGGCGCAGACTTCAATCATTTTCTCAAATTTTTGCCCAAAAGTACACCAAAAAGAACCATTTGACCAAATCAACTTTTCAACACAGCCCAAAGGTTGCAAACTAATTTGTATGTTTGTGGCGTTATTATTGAATAAGATCAAGGAAAATGCTTCAGAAAATATTTTTCAGAATAACCCTTATTGTAGCCTTGGCTGCTGCTTTTTTTTCGTGCGACGAATTGCCATGCGAAGATCCCGACGGAGCACAGGCCAACTTAAGCTTTTTTACCCTTGAACGGGGAGGGCTGGCCGATACGCTCATCGACTCGCTTACCGTAATTATGCTTAACGACAGCCTGCCACCTTACGATACATTTTTTTTTCAGTCGGCAACCAGTAACATCAGCGTTCCGCTATCAATTACCGATGACTCAACAACAATGATATTCATGTATAAAGATTCGATAGCCGATACCATTGTATTTCGTTACAGCCGGTTTATGAATCTGCCGTCGCACGAATGTGGTTTTGTAACTTTTTTCGAACTTGAAGATGTAGCAACAAGCAGCAACCGGCTCGATTCGGCCTGGATATCGAAAAGTACAGTAGAACATGGAGAAAGCGAAAATGTTAAAATATATTTTTAGTATAGCGACCCTGCTTGTGGCTTTTACAACTTTTGCCCAAAAACCCGATCGGCATCAGTTGCTGTTGGGGGTTGACCTGTCGCGCTTTGTAGTACCAATACTCGATAGCACCCGATTTGGCTGGGAAGTGTCGGCCGACTACGAATTGCTGAATGATATGTATGTGAATGTTGAAATTGGTTCGCAAAACACACGCTTCAAAACCGCAGGATACCACTACAATGCAGCCGGCGCATACACTCGCCTGGGGGTCGATTACAATTTTATGAAACATGTTGACGAAGAAAGCACCGACAAATTGTTGGTAGGATTTCGTTACGGATTTTCAACCTTTTATCACGAGGCCGACCAAATTACCTTAAGCGATGAGATATGGGGCGAGCTCAGTAACCAGGAAGTTGAGCGCAACTGGCTAACGGCCAACTGGGTTGAGGCTACAACTGGCATGCGAGCCCGGCTTATCAATAATTTTTATATGGGCTGGACTATACGATTTAGAGTGCGGCTTTGGCTTCAGAAAGATAAAATAATGGAACCTTACCATATCCCCGGTTATGGCCGCGCATGGAATAACAGCTGGGTGGGCGTCAATTATTCGTTGTACTATCAAATACCTCTTTTCAAGAAGAAATCTCAGATACCCGGAGAAAAATAAGCCTCATTCAAGTAGGTTGTGTTCGTGTATCAAATTCATTTTAAATAAGTAGCCCTGTTTTTGCAATGGTTAATGCCGAAATCAAAACAAAGGAGCATTCTTAATAAAATTAAAGAATGCTATATTTTTTTGTTTAATCGGTATTAATTTTAAAAATTAACAATGTTGTCCGGTTAAGCAAAAAATATTTGCACAGATTTCCTATGGAAGCCACGTCATTGCGAGCACGGCGAAGCAATCTAAAATTTTAACCGGACAACAATGAAAAATTAACAGGATGATTTTTATTTGCTTAGAAGAATAATTGTAATTTTAAAAGGTCGTTATAAAAACCAATAAGGTGCACAATACATCCCTATACGGTTTAATAACAACACCTTTTTAAATAGAAATGTACGGAAGCAAAAACCTAAAGACAAGAACTACCTACAGATTAAAATGAGAGCAGAAAAATTATATAATGTATTAGAAGGATTTGATTTTAGGTTACTAAATGACCCAGAATTTAAAGAAGATTCGGTTAGAGAGGAAATTATTGTGCCTATTATAAAGGGACTTGGATATAGTTCTCAAAAACCAAATAAAATTGTTAGGAGTAGAAATCTACTTCATCCATTTGTTTCGATTGGTTCTAAAAGGAAAAATATTTATATGGTTCCTGACTATTTATTTGAAGTTAATGATAAGCCAGCATGGATTTTGGATGCTAAATCTCCAACAGAAAAACTTGCAAATTCAAAACATGTAGAGCAAGCATATTCATATGCAATTCATAGTGAAGTACGCGTTAGATTTTTTGCTTTGTGTAATGGATTTGAGTTCGTCTTATATGACGTTTCTGAAAATGAACCTGTTTTACAAATTCCAACATATTCACTTCCTGTTTATTGGGATTCATTGAAAAAGATACTTGCGCCAACTAATGTTTTTGATTTAAACAATCTTGATTATAAAAAAGACTTTGGTTTGCATCTGAAGCGATTAGGCTTTAATAAGTTTGAAAGTTTAGTATTTCCTAATGTGCCAATAACACATATTGGTCAAATGGACCCTGACTTCTTTTCTTTATCTGGATCAATTAAGGAAAATGATGAGACTTATGTAGTTTCATTTGATTTTGATGAAAACTGTTTTAATCAATTAAAAGATAAAATCCCACAACAGGCGATTGACTTGTTGTCTAAGAGAAATAATACGGCTCGACAAGCAGTGAAGTTTGGTGATATGGTGTACTTTGTAAACATAGATTGCAGAATTGGAGAGACTTTAGAAGAAAATGATAAAGAAATATTTTTACCAATGTGGGTGAATCAATTTATCTCTGATGAAGAGATTAATAAAATGAAAATGGAATAAAGGCATTTGCTAACGGTTTGATAAGAATGAAGCCCGCAATCGCCTACTTTGCATATACTCACCGATAAGGTTTCCGTACACATACGTTACCACCAAGTGTAAAGAAAGCAGTACGATAATGACAATATTAATAAATAAATAAAATATAGGGGACAGAAGAGATGGTCGAAATAATACGTTTAGCCAATTGAACCACGCTAGGATATACGCTAGCTGGAAAGGCAAATACCAATTTCCAAATGATTCAATAGAATTAATAAGGAAACTGTTGTCAACAATGCTATCATTGTCATTGTTCGCCTGAAATTGTGTCTAATGGATTGCGTCATAAGCATTTTAATTGTGTTTATTGATGTTGATACAAAGGTAACAATTTCTATACCTAGATAGAGTAGCGTTGCCCAACTCATAACAGAGGGAAAGCTTCGGGGCGGTATAGCCCGAGCATTGTATATTTTGAACCTGCTACTTAACCTGTCCCCTTTTTTATCTTATGAAAGAATTAGAAGAATGGTTTAAAATAAAGAAGTATCCACATATCGGATACCCAATTACAATTAAAGAT